>NZ_JAGGMM010000001.1:0-371948 GCF_017875315.1 Methanomicrobium sp. W14 | reverse complement strand
CGGCATAGAAGAATTAAATGAACCTTCATAATACCCACCCCACCAATGTGTTTCTTGTTCTACACAATCACATTTATGAATATAATATGGTGAAATAGTTGTCTGAACTTTAGACCAACTCGCCATTGGACAATCGAAAAGGAAAGAGATTTCTTCTCTTTCATAATCATCTAACTCAAATGCCGCATCCGCCCAGCCACCCGGAGCACGATAGGTAACACCAGTATGAAAAACATATGGATCTTCAGCGGTGCCGGTGCCTGTAGGAGAAACTAATTTAGTATTAGTATTAGCATTCATCACTTGAGATATAAATTTCTGACCGAATCCAGAACCGTTACCGTCCCCGCGAGCAGCCGAAACTACACCGACCAAGAAAAAACTCAGGACCAGACACAAAATAAAAATTTTCTTCCATTTCTTACAGATAATAACCCCTCCAATTACTATCATCAGGCCACAGCTTTGGTCTTCAAAGAGACAGGTATTTATCGTGACAAACTTTTCTCCCCCCACCTGCAAAAGACCGCAAAAGACTTCCGGGAAAAATTATCAGGATAACAGGTCTGCCCCGAAAAAGATTTGCATGCTCCGGTTAAGGAAAACAAGACTTCACGAATAATATCATACACATTATCAGGACCGCAGATAACGGCCGTTAACAGATGAGATTAATAAATTAAACTTCACAGGAGATCAGATAAATATTACTATTTTTAATTTGGTTGTGAAAAATTAATACAAAACTTGTGTTCATAAGGGGTGAATGTTTACCCGGGGACATTTTTCATGTCTCCTCAATGTAAAACAGAAATCCGGTTTGACTTTCATTGATTATGGAAAAAGAAGGACTTTTCCTAAAATCCAAAGTCAAATAAGTTATCATCATTTGGGCCTGAGTATACCTTTGTCATTTTTCTCAATGCACTGAAAATCTTCTTTTTTGCACCTGCTGACCTCTTTTGGACAACCTTCTTCTGATCCGTTTTTGTGAAAAGCTTATGACGGACATCGTCATGACAATTCAAACAGATTATCAGTAAATTTCCCGGAGTATTCAGATCGTTTTTGGAATTATCCGCATTATGGGTCTCATTAATATGATGAACTTTTAAATTTCTCTCAGGATATTTCTTCTTACAGATTTCGCACCTGTAGCCGACGGCCTCTTTAAGGGCTTTCTTCATGGCGTAAGTCAGCGACTGTCGGGTTTTTTTAGCCTTTGTACGCTGGTCAAACCCGAAAAAATCATACGCCAACCTTTATTCTCTCCTGACACCCTTGTATTTCCCGCCGCTCTTCTTAACGCTCTGAAACCTGCCGTCAGGCCCCCTCTTGGTGTACAGCCCGGTCTTCGGGTTTTCGACCTGCGACCTACTCTTAACAGGGCCGCTTCTGAAACTCTTTCCTGTATTTTTCGCCATAATAGCTCTGATAAAACTTTACAGCCGAAAAAAATTTTATTTTAAACGAAAAATCAATGCAAAACAGTTGACAAAAGTCAGCAAAAACAAAAAGATACACCACTACACTAACTGGGCATGCTGTAAAATTAACATACAGTATTGTAATCACTAACTTTTTAATACTTCGATTTTAACCGGAAAAAGCTGTCTGGTTCATGGAAAAATCTAATAATTAACAGTTTCATCTACATGGTACAGGGAATAAAAAGGGAAGGAGTGATTTCAAACGATGGACGATGATAAATCATACAGGAAAGCAAAGAGAAGAGTCAAAGAACTGAAAGGGTTTTACTCTCACCTTTCCGCGTATATTTTTGTAAATGTAATACTTGCTGTAATCAACTACATAACATCTCCCGGAGACTACTGGTTCTTCTGGGTAACTATCTTGTGGGGATTTGCTGTCCTGATGCATGCATGGCATGTCTTCGGGCACTCCAAAATAATGGATGACGAATGGGAAGAGAAGAAGATCAGGGAATACATGGAAAAAGACAAGAAATAAAATTTGGTTTTCCTTTTTTTTATTAAGACTCTCCAGAGATTCGAAGATGGGCATAAGCCCCTACGAGGCAGCCCTAGCTCAGGTTTTCTTCGCTTCGCAAACCTTCGCAATTACGATAGCCCGGCTTGGACGCTACCCTCCCGGGTAGCCTCAGCCGGGAAGACAAAAATAAGTTGTTGAACCGGAGCCGGAGGGATGCTTGCCCATCCCGAAGGCGACCTATCGCCACAGGGGGAGGGTTGAAGGGAGGGGGAGAATCCCTCTCCCTTCTCTGATATTGTTTAATAGAGAGTCAATGAACTGAAACAGATCTTTAGGGATCTTATTCCTCAACACTAACGAAAAAGATTCCCCGCTCCTCCCTCTTCTCCGCGACCCGTCCTTCCTCGATCAAAAGCTGGATATATTTGTTGATCTCGTTTTGGTGCATCCCGAGAATAGACGAGAGGTCCTCGACAGTGCAGGGCCGGCGGGATATAGTCTGAATAATGCACTCCATTGCATCACCTGAAAAACTCTCGATCTCCGATCTCGACGACGGCTTCCCGGTGATCTCCGTCGCCTCATAACCAAGACCTTCTGCGAACCTCTCCAGTTCCTCGTGAGTCGCCGCCCTGATCCATTCGACGACACCAGGACGGTCGAGCGTATTCAGCTGAACCTTGTCGGGCGAAATCCTGTGCACCGCTTCCAATAGGGCAGCAAGCTCCTCCTCCGTATCGTTCAGGCCCGGAACCACGAAGATTTCGAGCCAGAATTCGCCGGGGAACTCCTTTTTCAGCTCCACGAGACCTGAGATCATGTCTCCGGCCTTCAGCGAGCTGCACGGGCGATCGATCTTCATGAACCCACTTTCGGTGGCTGAATCCAGCGATGGGATAATCACATCGATATCCTTCATCTCATCACGGACGCCCTTGTCAAAAAAGAGGCTCCCGTTCGTGAGAAGTGCGACCCTGTATCCCGGGTAATTACTCTTGATAAAACGGGTGATCTCCCCGATTCCATTGTGAAGTGTCGGCTCGCCCGAACCGGAGAACGTGATATAATCGAGCCGCGGAGACTCCGAAAGGAAAGAATCCAGCTCTTCGATGACCTCCGCAGTCGGAACATACTCGCGGCGTTCAACGGTGAGATTCGTCGTCCTCCCGCACTCGCAGTATATGCAGTTGTAGCTGCACGTCTTATGAGGAATGAGATCGATCCCGAGTGAGACCCCGAGCCTCCTCGAAGGAACGGGACCGAAGAGATGTTTGTATATTCTTTTTCCGCACGCCACTATTCACACCGTTGGGATAATTATGCACCGCCGGGATAATTAAAGCGTAGGGATTCATACAGGAGACGTCGACGCGAATGCCAAAGGTACAAAATTTAGTCGCCGGAGTCGGCATTACTGAACAGCGGACAAAATATAGTTCTCAATAAGCCACCGGGGATCACGCGGTTTTCTTACTATTTCGGATGCGATTGCCACCACGAGATCTTTTTCCGGGATACAGCTGATAACATTGCCGCCGGCGCCCAGAGCCGAGAATGAAAACAGATCGTTCTCTTCACCAAGCCACCACAGGTAGCCGTACCCGTTGGAATTCATAGCCGTCGACTCATCGACCCACTCCTTCGAAATAACCTGTTTATCATTCCAAAAACCGCCATTCAGGTACAAAAATCCGAAACGGGCCATATCACGTGGAGTCAGTGTCAGCCCCCATCCCCCTGTTGTGATACCGTTCGGATCTTTAATCCAGCCCTCCACATTCTTCCCGAAAACATCATCCGGTCCGAATGATTTCATTGAACGATCCGGGATCTCTCTCATGCCGGCCGGCCGGAATAAATATTCGTTTGCAAACTCCCGGGCACATTTACCCGTAGCACCTGAAATTATTGCCGAAAGCAGATGAGGGCCTGCCATACAATACTGAAATTCCCCCGGCTGCCCGCCCCGGCCCATCAGGTCAAGGATGAACGTGACCCAGTCCCTTTGCCTTCGAAGTTTGTCCAGCGGCTCATACCTCATATTCCTCGTTTTCCATGCAAACGGGGCCGTCATGGTGAGGAGGTCTTTTATTGTAACCGTGCGTTTTAAAAAATCGTTCTTCGCCGGAATGTAATCAGGGAAAAAGTCCAGCACTTTCTGGTTCACGCTTTCAATATAACCCAGGTCTATAGCTATACCGATCAGGGCCGAGATCACGCTTTTGGTCACCGAGGCTACATTATGAGAATCGCCGGGGCCAAAATCTCTATTATACCTCTCAAAGACGATGCAGCCTTTACTGACCACAACCATCCCTTTGATGCCCGAATAACGTGAGCTCAGTTCCTTATCCAGTTTGAAAAGTTTGCCGGGATCCATCCCTGCGGACTCCGGGTCCGCCGTCCGCCATTCTTCAGTCGGCCAGTAATCTCTTTTCAGGTCCTCCATCCTCACCCGTCGCATAAGAGATACCTGCCTGTCACCGAGCCCGGATTCTTCTTCAATGACACAGGTGAACCCTCAGCGATAATCTTTCCCCCTTCCGCTCCTCCCCCCGGCCCGAGTTCGATAATCCAGTCACAGACGGATAGAATCGCAGGATCGTGCTCGATAACAATGACGGAATTCCCCTTCGCCACAAGTTCGTCCAGTAGCCGGATGAGTCCTGCGGTATCGTAAGAACTAAGGCCTGTAGTAGGTTCATCAAGCACATAAAGGATATTGCCCTTTCTTCGCCTGCCGATCTCTTTCGCAAGCTTGATCCTCTGGGCTTCACCGCCGCTGAGAGTGGGAGTGGGCTGGCCCAGTTTTATGTACCCCATGCCGATCCGCTCCATTAACTTCAGGATGGAGACGATCCCTTTCTGATCTTCAAAGATGCCCGTAGCTTCCGAAACGGTCAAATCGAGAACGTCCGAGATGTTTTTATTCCTGTATTTAACGGAAAGGGCATCATCATTGTACCTTTTCCCGTGGCAGCCGCTGCATGTTTTGTAGATAAAAAAATCGCCCCCCAGCCAGATCTTCTCGCGGCCGCTCCCTCCACAGACGGGACAGGCGCCTTTGGAATTGAACGAAAAATGGCCCGCTGTGAGATTTTGCCTTTTAGCTTCCGGCTGTTCGGCAAACAGCCTGCGAATTTTATCCCATATGCCCGTATATGATGCGGGATTCGAATTCGTGTTCCTGCCGATCGGGGCCTGCGAGACCTCTGCATACCCGGAGATCTGCCCCGCACCTCCTATTCTTTCAGCAATCGTTTCAACAGCAGGCAATTCGTCATCGTCCCTTTCATCCCCATCGATGCAGATTTCCACGTTATCCCTTTCATCATGGAAATAATCTTTCAGTAGAGAGATCAGGGTGTCGGAGACAAGCGAACTCTTCCCGCTTCCCGATAAGCCTGCAATTCCGACAAGAACTCCCAGGGGAAACGAAACGGTCACATCCTTAAGATTATTTGTTCCGGCATGACTTACTGTCAGGCAGGGCACCGGTTCGCCGTCATGAATATTCCGGCCGGATTTTCTGGCGGGCATTGCGATTTCACCGGAAAGATAACGGCCAGTTATGGATTCCGTGCACCGGAGCAGACCCGCCGGATCGCCCTGGTATACGACCCGGCCCCCTTCCGTACCCGCCTTTGGTCCCATATCGATGATATGTTCGGCCATTTCGATGGTATTTCTGTCATGTTCCACTACAATAACCGAGTTCCCCAGTTCCTTAAGAGAATTTATCGACTCAAGGAGCCAGGCCTTTTCGCATTCATGCAGTCCCGCCGTCGGTTCGTCGAGAATATAGATCAGCGAATCCATCCCCGAGTCAAGATGCAGGTTAAGGAAGAGCCGCTGTATCTCCCCCCCTGAAAGTGTAGGCATTTCCCTGTAAAGAGAAAGATGGCCGAGGCGGGATTTGATGAGACTATCCGTTTTACCCAGTATTTCCTTAACGATTTTCTTCCCGAACGGCGTCAAAAAATTCCCGTTCGAAAGGATTTCGAGGAATTCGTGCAGTTCGGATATCGTCATCTTACCGAGCTCTCCTATATGCCTGCCATTTAAAAGCACCCTCCGGGCCTCTTCTCCTACACGGAACCCGTGACATTCAGGACATTCAGAAAACGTATAAATTCCGCCCGAATCGTCACCTTCACGGTAGAGACGGCCCTGGAAAAGTCTTGTCAGGCAATAACTCCGTTTTTCGGAGTTCCCGCTTACGTGATGGCCGTAGATCACTTCCGCCTTCACTTCATCGGGAAGTTGTGAAAACGGGACTTCCAGGTAAGGACCGAATTTCTTATGCAGGATTTTTGCATAACCGGGTGTCACTCCTGCCGCATCGAAAACCTCCAGGAGTGTTGTCGAGTTGTCCGGGACCAGTTTTTCCATATTTATCTCATGATACGCTCCCCTGCCCGAGCATCTCGTGCACATTCCTTCGGGAGCGTTATATGAAAAATAGCCTGCCGGAATGCGTTCTTCCCTGTTGCCGCAATTTCCACAGATCAGATCCCCTCCGACAGGTTTCCCGCAGAAAGAACACATGATCCTGCCTTCGCCTGCAAAAAGGACACCGAGCAAATTCAAAATGCCGGTTCTTGTGCCCACGGTCGAACGGGGATTGCTCTGGCGGATTATATTCTGCTGAACCGCTATCGCCGGTCCGATGCCCAATATGTTGTCGAACTTGTCCTCTTCGTCGATTCCTGTAAGGATGCCCAGAGACCGGAGATATTGCTTTCTCCCTTCCTCGAATATGATATCGAACATAAGACTGGACTTTCCGGACCCGCTGACTCCGGTCGCAACTACAAACATGTTCTTAGGAATGGATATGTCCACATCGCGGAGGTTGTGTAAGCGTGCACCCTTTATCGTTATATTCTTCATATTCCCCCGAAATTGCAGGATAATAATTTTTTCATGGATTTTTCACCGGCCTGAATAATTATTTATTCCGTATAACGGGTTTTACAGCCAGGAATTAAAAAATATTCGCTAATTAAAATTTTTTATAAAATTATTCTAGATATAATTGACGTCCGCACAGGAAAACCGGCCATAGAAACAGATCATCCTGTTTTCAATGAATCGTTATTCATGTTCGAAACCCGTGCACCGGTACCCCGGAACCGATCCAGAATACTGTAAGGATTAATAATTCACAAAAAATACTGAAAAATTACAAAGAAAAAACAAAAAGATACGCCCAGTACGGAATTCGAATCCGTGTCGCAGCCGTGACAGGGCTGCATGATAGGCCACTACACTAACTGGGCAATTACAGTTGGTTACACCAGCCCGCAGCTGTTTCAAACAGATCCCGCCTCCCGGATTCGAACCGGGGACATCGCGGTAGCCGCGCAGTTACTCGACAGATTGCCGGGCAAACCAAACTACAGCCGCGCACTCTACCAGTCTGAGTTAAGGCGGGTCTGGTGCTCTACTATATTGGACGGACAATCTTTTAAAGATTTTCTTTTGAGACGGGAGAGATAATATTAAATTCAAACAGATATTATGGTTTTAATCAATGATTTGTCGGCAAATATCCTTCAGACATACTTTGAAACCATAACTGATGTTTTTGCCTGTTTTTCAGGACATCGCATATTTATTCAGGCACATTCTTTTCAAAAACATATAATAAACCAGAAAAAAACGTCATGCGGCGCCATTTGAAACGTCAAAGAAACACTATGAAAAAACATAGAGCCTTAGCTTATATATTAATTCTCCCAACAGAAAATGAATTTAATAAAAAAATGTTGACAAAGGTTCAATTAGCAGACGGGGGTGCTCCTGCACCCTGCTGGCCCTGCATTGCACTCTGTATCTGCTGCTGGAGCTGTTCAAACTTTGTCTGAAGAGCCTTTTCCTGTTTTTCAAGCGACTTTACACGGAGCTCAAGTGTCTCGATTTTTTCAGTCAGGTCTGTAGAAACGCTTTCCTTGTCTTTCTGCATCATAACAGAACCTATGGTAACGTACACCTCTGAGTCTTCCTTTGCATTGGCAAGCTCTTCCTGGGCCCTTTTTGCCTCTTTTGCCGCCATCTCGAAACTTGCCTTCTGCTGCATAATAGTCTGCAGCTGCTGCTGTACCTGCTGAAGCATTGCCAGCTGATTCTGAACTTTCGGTGGAATATTATTCATTTATTATTACCTCCTGCATCTCTTCTGCAATAATAATAAGTCTTAACCATGTATTTAATGCTGCACGAAGTGCAGACAGGTCCTCTGCATCAATACAAAGGACAAGAGTGTTTTTTTCTGTCAGAAAAACACCTGATGACGAACGGCCCATATCGTCGTCTTCAGGTTTCACGGAATTGTAAATCTGTTTTGCATAAGGCGTTTCAAATTCAAAAACAGCCTTATCCTTCCTTTTTAAGTCTGAGGACATATCTTCGCCCCTGCGCCCCGTCAAATTTCATAAGGCAACTCTCACAGTCAGCCTTTGAAATGTTAAGATAATCTTTAAGATCTTCAAAAACGTCCTGACTGCCGGTTACAAGACCCCTGAGAATATTATCATCCCTTTTCTTTACGGAATATGAAGAAAACAGGAATCTGTAAACAGGGCAGCTGTTCCGGTAGATTTCAACAGAGTAATCCCGGCCTTCACGGGACACTATCAGAACATCCTCATGTACACCCGTAATTTCCTCTATTCCGGCCTTGCCTCTTGGAAAATAATGACCCCCAAAAGAAAAGGCGAGATCCTTTGAAAAAGTTCTCAGGGGTGGTGCAGGTTTGCGCGAAGTTGTGACTTCCATCATCTGGCTTTAACAGTTTTTATACCTGCGCCGCGCTCCTTGAAAAGGATACGGTGGCCGCAATATGGACAGCGGACATTTATGTCTATATCCACCTTCTGTTTACACCTTGCGCACTTATAACCTGACATAGATTAAAACCTCAGTTACTCTTTGATTAACGAGCGCTCAATTGTACGAAGGGCAACTTTAAGATTTGGCGTCTGCGGGACATACGCACCGCCTGCATACTTGTATCCGCATTTCTTGCATTCCCATATGCCTGTGCCCTTTCTTGTAACCGCTTCTGTTGCGCAGTTAGGACATACGTGTTTTGCTTTTGCTACCGTTTCAACTTCGTTGACACGCTTTCTGAGGAAACGTCCGTATCTTGGACCAAATCTTCCTGCGCTGCCGACTGTTCTTCCTTTTGCTCTCTGTTTACTGGAATTTGCCATAATTGCTAAGCCCCAAAATTTAGGTCTGTATATATTATTTCTACTACCTTATTAATGATGACTAATCCTGACCGAGGATTTTCACTTCTCCGTCACCTTTGCTAAGACGGTTTATCATATCGTAGAACTCCTCCTGAATTCCGGCAGGGATTCTGCACACGCATATCCAAGACCCGTCTCTCTGCCACTCTTCCTTCTCAAGGGTTGTGGAGGAGGCAATTTCACCGTATGCCTTTGGCGCATAATTTGCAGGGATTCTGACTGCAAACCTCATTTCGGCAAATTTTATAGGCAGAATAGGCCTTAAAGCCTTTATAACATCCTTAACCTGTTCATCTACATGCTTGAACGGGTCTATGCTCACCCTGGCCTCTTCCATAGCCATCTCGATTCTTTTCGGCGGGTGCGGGAGTTTTGTCTGCGGGTTTATGGAATTTCTTGAGATAAACGTAATCACCTGGCTGCGCTTTTTCTCAATCATTTCCTTTCTTTGCTCGGAAGTAAGGTGAATCTCTCCTTTTTTTATTATCTTCTCCGCAATAGTCGCAAAGTCGGTAGTCTCAAAAGCTTTTTTCAGGGATTCATCTGATGCCTTGTCAGTTTTGGAGGCATTTTCAAACACAAAAAGTGCTGCTACAGCGTCTTCGAGATTTACATTTTCTCCCTGGCGTATAAGAGCAGCCTTATCCGGGTCAACAAGGATTTCGAACCTTTCGCCATGGCTCTCAAGCCTTGCAACCACTGCCTGCTCAAGAGATATCATTGATATGTCACCTTTAATTTACTCTTCTTCATTCTTTTCTTCCGTTTTTTCGGAAGAATATTCTGCTTCAAATTTGTCGACGTATTCCCTGACGTCTTCCTGTTTCATTCTGCTGAAAACTGCATTTTCAAGAGATACAATTCCGATTTCAACGGTATTCACGTCAAACTTGCCTTCAGTTGCGGCATGAAGCGCCTTGAGTCCCATAGGGATTGCGTCTGAAACCTTCATATCCTCCTTGTAATCCTCTTCAAAGACCTTCATGACAGCAGGACGTCCTGTCCCGATTGAAGTCGCCTTATACTCAAGAAGAGTCCCTGAAGGATCTGTTTCAAAAAGACGCGGCTGGTCGTCGCTTATCCCGGCTATCAGAAGTGCGGTCCCGTATGGCCTTGCACCGCCGTACTGGGTCAGGGTCTGCATATGGTCGCAGAGCTTTTTGGAGAGAGTCTCAATATCAATAGCTTCATTGTAGGACACACGGTTTACCTGGCATTCAACTCTTGCCCTGTCGACAAGAGCACGTGCATCGCCTACAAGACCCGATGACGCAACTGCTATATGGTCGTCTATCTTGAAGATCTTCTCTATCGAAGACTGCTCAAGAAGTCTTGAATTTACACGCTTGTCAACTATCAGGACAACCCCGTCAGTACATTTTATACCTACAGCAGTCGTTCCTCTTTTCACCGCCTCTCGTGCATATTCGACCTGGTAAAGACGGCCATCAGGACTGAAAACAGTAATAGCCCTGTCATATCCACCCATTTGAGCATTCATTGGCTGCATTATAGTTCCTCAATATCTTCTCTTGTAAAATACAATATATCTTGGTGTTTTATTCCCTCTCTATATAAATCAACCTTTTCCTGCGATAACCGGCACACAGAATACACAGATTCATTAATTCTTACATCAGGCATCGCATCAAAAGCTGATTTTTTGGGAATTTTCTTTTTTAGCGTTGCAATGGTTCCCGAAGTTGCAGTACAGCGGATTTTGCAGTCTGCAGATCCAACACGTGTAACGGTTGCAGCGGCTGTTTCAAGCCTTCTCTCCTGACCCCGCCTGCACCTCATGACAAACCAGTCACCATCAGTAAAGACTACGCTCATGCTTATTTCATATGCCCCTTTATCCCCGTAAAGAGACGCAACAGCGTCATACAAAGCATAATAAAGGTCTTTTCCGTTGGGACGGGTCCCGAAAGGGACCAACAGGCCAAGGACATACCTCTTCGAAACCCTGAGAGTCGGCGGAAGCGGCTTCATTTCAGATAACCTCCACAGGACCGCATGGAGAAAGAAGACTGTCAACCGAATTCAGCGCGGACTTCACCTCATCATCCGTCATCCCGAAAAGGCCACAGAGATTTTCCATATCACGGACTGAAAGGAGCTCAGTGCATGAACGTGCACCTGAAGAGAGAGTCAGTGAAAACCCGAACTTTCTTTGGAATTTAAGGATTTCAGAGAAGGAATCCAGTGCCTTTTGCCTTAAAATACCTTTTTTCCGGGTAAGTGACGACAGGTTGATGTCTATCGCAGTACCTTTTTCGGCTGCGTTAAGGGCACATACATCATCAAAAGCCTTTTTTGGCGCATACTCTATTCCGCGCAGAATATGTATTCTTCCTGATGAGATAAGTGAACGGTTTAGCCCGGCATCTCCTGCGGCAACCGTTATGATATCATAACTTCCGGTTTTTTTCAAAGAACTCATAAAATTTCTGAAGTCCTTCGGGCGCAGACATACTGCTCCGACAACAAAAACCCCGGAATAGCTGTTACAGCCACTGTAACCTGCGCATAAAATTCTCTCTATGCCAAGGTACCTGGATTCAAGAGCCATTCTCCTGACTGAAGTATCGCCGTCAGGATATACAAATACGCAGGCGTCGGATAATACCATTGTAATAATATCTATAAAAAAAGAAGAAAATTATTTTCCTCTGTTCTGGTTTGAGCGTATGCTTGGACGGGTATGTTCTGTTCCCTTGCCCTTTTTGCTCATACCACGGCCTTTTACACCGGCACTTGTAAGTCCGCGTTCTGCACGGCCGCGGTGTTTGCTGTCTGACATCCAGCAGAGATGTGAATCGTTTTTGATTACGGGGTGGTTCCCGTCAACGAGAATTACCTCATACCACTTCGATCTTCCGTCTTCACCTACCCAGTAGGAGTTCAGGACTTCCATGTTCACATATCTGCGTGTCGCACGCTCTTCTGCAATTCTCTGGATGCTCTTGCCCATTGTGGCGCGGCGCATCCCCATGCGGGCTGTACGGCGTCCTCTTATATAACGCGACTTTCTGCGTCCTCCGCGGCGGACCTTCACACGCACAACGATTATACCCTGCTTCGCACGGTAACCGAGGTTTCTTGCACGGTCAATTCTTGTCGGTCTTTCTACGCGTACAACGCTTCCTTCCTTGCGCCATTCCTGCATACGGTGCCAGAGAAGGACTTTAACATCACTTTTGTCCGGGCATTTCCATGCGTCGCGGACATAGCTGTACATTGATTTTGACATTGGTTTTTCACCTGAAAGGTTCAGCCCGGTTTCTTGGGGCCACATTCCTTTTATAACCACAGGGCATACCCGAAAGCATTACCACTAAGGTTCTTTATCTATTGGCTGTCACTGGAAAAAAAGGTTTTTATGGATGCGCCCGGCAGGCCGCACACAAACACAATATTTGCGAAAGGTCAGGGTTAATTTGTGTTTTAGGCAGTTTTTTCCTTTTTTACAACATGTATATCTTCTATTGCGGTCTCGGGATACTGGCCGTTTTCATCCTTTTCCGCGGACTTCACCATGTCCCACACTGCAAGAAGCGCTACAGAGATTCCGGTCAGGGCCTCCATTTCGACTCCTGTTTTGCCGTATGTCTTCACCGTGCATATGGCTTCGATGAAGTTTTCGTCACCGCCGTCTTCGAAATCTATTGAGATACCCCCGATTGGAAGAGGGTGACACATAGGAATAAGATCAGATGTCCTTTTAACGCCCATAATTCCTGCAACCCTTGCCGTTGCAAGGACATTGCCCTTTATTACTTCGCCTTTTCTTATAGCATCCATGGTCTCCTCGCGAAGGTATATCCTTCCGCTTGCAACAGCACTTCTTCCGACGTCAGGTTTTCCTGTGACGTCAACCATATACGCTTTATCGTCCCTGATGTGTGTGAATTCAGCCATACTCAATCCTCACTATACATTATCCCCGGAATTTTATCAATTATGTCTAACGCCTTAAGACCGTCACCATAAATTTCTGCCGCTTTCTCGCCTGCACACCCGTTGACATACGCAGCAATACATGCGGAGTCAAAAGCACCGAGCCGGCACAATAATGCCCCGCAAAGACCTGCAAGGACATCCCCGGTCCCTCCTTTTGTCATCGCACTGCACCCGCTCCTGTTGAAGCGCACATTATCCCCGTCTGTTACGATATCTGTCTTACCCTTAAGAAGAAAAACACCGCCATTGTCAAGCGCAAATGTTCTCAGGGCATCTGCTCTTTCCAAAATTTTTGCAGGCGGCTTAACACCCGATATTCTTTCAAACTCACCGGAATGCGGAGTGTATATGGATTCACCCGCAAACGGAAGCGGAAGCCGCAGTGAATCGGCATCAAAAACGGCCTTTTTGCAGTATCCTGATACCTCCTGCACAACATTATGGCTTTTATCTCCGAGACCGTTTCCAAGCACAACAGAATCCGAAGTTTCCGCAAGTTTTATGAGTTTTTCAGTACTTTTTCCGGAGATATATTCCCCTTCGAGTTTTTCGACAATCAGGTCAGGGTACTGGAGAAGGTTCGGAGTTGCGACCCGCACAATATCGGCACCGCCCCTTAAAGCCGCAAGTGCAGCAAGATAAGGCGCACCCTGGTACGGCCCTCCGCCGATTACAAGGACACTCCCTCCTTCACCCTTGTGCGAACCGCTCTTCTTTTTAGGGATTAAAGTCAGGTCACCGGAACCGGTGTAAATCTCGGCTTCAACAGGGATTCCTATATCGCAGATTTTGCTTCCTGCCTGCTTGGGGCGGTGAAATGCACAGACGGTATCGGCATGAATACCGGGTGTAGGCATATCAGCCGAGATTATTTTTGCTCCCGATGAGTTCGCAAGATATACCATCGTCTTAAAGGGCTCTCTTAAATCACCGTGACCTCCCGTCCCGAGTATCGCGTCGACGATACAGTCGGCGGAACTGAACAGGTGCGACAGCTCCAGGACCCAGGAACGGCAGCGGACAGGATGCATAACCACTTTGCAGTAGTCAAGGACATTCAGATTTTTTGCACTTTCATCGCTGTAACCCGCATCACGCGGATAGATTACATGGACGTCTGTAATCTTCGAAAGGTACCTTGCGGCAACAAACCCGTCTCCCCCGTTGTTCCCGCCGCCGCACAGTACAAGAACAGATGACGGTCCGCCTTCTCCGGCACATCCCGCAAGTGATTTTCCGGCGCTTTCCATAAGCTGAAGTGCGGACACTCCCAGGTCCGCTGCGTTCTTGTCAACAGCCCTCATCCTTTCAGGGCTGATAATGCCGGTCTTCGGGAATTTACTCAGGTCCTCGTCTTCCATTATCAGCCACTGCCGTTTCTCTCTGGTCTATCATATCCTGGACGGTTATTTCCCGATTATGATACCTTCCTTTTTTCTGCGTACCTTTACCTGCCTGGATAGCCTCACGCGGACAGAAATTTATGCAGCCGTAACAGTACTGGCAGTTGTGGTGCCATACCGGATTGCCGTTTTCAACGGTGATGTTTCCGACGGGGCATACCGCCTCGCAGGTCCTGCACCCGTTGCACCTTTCATCTGCAAAAAATGAGGAGTCCATGCTGTGCAGGTTTTTTATCATCCTCTTATAGAATTTATGGTTGAAAAAATTGGTTATATAATGCCCTTTCTGGATTTCCTTCTTTTCAAGAAGGACCGCAGAAGCCACAGACTCGATTTTCGATTTGGCAGCCTCAATCGTTCCTGTTTCCTTGTCTTCAGGAAGGACATCGAACAGGCAGACGTAGTTGTTCGGCATAACAACGTAAAAACCGCCATCAAGTTTTTTCGATTTTTTCTTCAGAATTTTGCTGTACTGCGCAAATATGCTCTCGCCCGCACCCGCAAACGTCGCCAGAAGAAAGGTGTACCTGCTGTCGGAAAGATCAAGTTTTTCGGCAAATCCCGCAACTATTTCCGGAAAACCTCCTGCATATACGGGGCATACGATTCCTACCCTTGTCGCATCTGGCTTTATTGATTCCGGACTGTTTTTCATGATATTCGCAATTGAGATTATTTCACAGTCATCCATATTTTTGGAAAGCTCCCTTGCCGCCCACAGGGAATTTCCGGTTCCCGTGAAATAATAAAGGACAGTCTTTTCATCGGATTCCATATGAGACTTAATTCTGCTCTTAAGGGATTAAGATGTTTGCCGCAGGACTGTACCGGGTTTTAGGGATGCTACTATCTGCAAACAAGTCCAACATTTATACCGATGTCTTTTGAAAGCGACATAAAAGAAGCCGCAGAGATTATAAAGGATGCCGAATCGGTTACAATAATTTCCCATATTGATGCTGACGGCATAACTAGTGAGGCCATTATGCGCCAGGCGGTCTCACGGTGCGCAATAAGTCTTAAATCGGTTTTCGTAAGGCAGCTAGAACCTCTCACGATGAAGAACGTTCCCGACGACGACAGCCTGAAAATTTTTATCGACCTCGGCGCAGGACAGCAGAACCTGCTGGATGAGAAAAAAATCCCGGAAAAAGACGTCCTGATAATCGATCACCACGTATCGCAGGACACCGGTACTCCATATATGCAGGTCAACGGCCTGAAATACGGATACGAAAAACTCTCGGCCGCAGGTACAGGATATCTTGTCGCAAAAGAGACGGACGACTACAATACCGACCTTGCAAAGCTTGCGGTAATAGGAAACGTCGGGGATATGATGGCAAGGGAGAACCGAGCCCTGACAGGCCCTGCAAGGGACATTGTCGAAGACGGTGTAAAATACGGAAATATCGAGGTCATAAAAGACGACCTCAACTGCTACGGAATTTCGACGAGACCGCTTCACCTCTGCCTCTCGTACTCAGACGACCCCTACATCCCCGGAATTACAAACAACCAGTACAATGCCAGAAAACTTATAGAGTGCGACGCAGGAATAAGCCTGAAAAAGGTAAACGGAAAATGGCGTGTCTGGGAGGACTTATCGCCCGAGGAGAAGAGAAGCATTATAGGAAGACTCGCCCTGCGCCTCCATGACGCGGGGGAACCCACGGAAAGACTGAAAGCAGAGCACTACATATTCCCTGACGAAATCCAGTACACTCCCCTGAGAAATGCATCCGAATACGCAACAATGCTCAACGCATGTGGCAGATGGGTAAAACCAAAGACAGGAAGCCTTGTCTGCTGCGGAGACAGGGGAGAAGCATACAGGGAGGCCGGCGATATGCTCAGGCACCACAGGTCAGTAATAAGAGAGATGATGGAGTACATCCTTGACACGGGGGTTACTGAGCTTTCAAATCTCCAGTATCTTCATGTAGGAGACAGGTTCCCTGACACAATCGTAGGTATCGGTGCGGGGATGGCTTTATCAAAACTGAACTGGAGACTTCCGATAATGATTATGTGCTACCTTCCCGACGACCCCGAACTCGTCAAAATTTCCATGCGCACAAACGAAAGAATGATCGCGGCGGGTATCGACCTTCAGGCCGCACTTATAGAAGCATCAGAGAAAATAGGCGGCGCAGGCGGAGGACATAAAATAGCTGCGGGTGCATATATATCCAGGAGTGCAGAAGAGGGGTTTGCAGAAAGTGTCAACAGAATCCTTAAAGAGCAGTTATCTGAAGCGCGTCAGGACAATTGCTGACTACCAGTTCGGGAAAGGTGTCGGAGAAGGCCTTTTTCCCGAAGAATGCGATTTCAAACTGTCATCTACGAAAAGAATAAGGTACGTCCTTTTGGGGGAAGACAGGCTTGCAACGCTTCGGGCGGGCGACGGACGCCTTACCCTCAGTCTGAACGGGGCAAAGAGGCTTTTTGACTGTCTCGGGGCACCGGACTACAGGGTAATAATAAAAGACGAGGTACGTGAATTCATCGCACAGGGAAAAAACGCTATGGCAAAGCATGTCGTCAGTGCAGACGGACAGATAAGGTCGGGCGACGAAGTCATCGTGTGTGACGAAGAGGGCCTTCTTCTTGCAACAGGAAACGCTCTTCTGAGCGGAGAAGAAATGGCTGCATTTAATTATGGTGTAGCGGTACAAATTAGAAAAGGGAGTTGAAACAAGCAATGATTCCGGGAGTTAACCCAAAACAGATGAAACAGATGATGAAAAAGCTCGGCATGAAGATGGAAGAGCTTGAGGATGTCGAGCGTGTCGTAGTCTATACCAAAAAGGGCAACTACGTCTTCGAAGGTGCCGAGGTAGTTACAACTACGATGCAGGGAGCAACCACATACCAGATTCAGGGGACGCCTGAGTTTGTCGAGGCCGAACCGGAAATCCCTGATGACGATGTAAAAATGGTCTCGGAGCAGGCGAACGTCTCCGACGAAGAGGCCCTTAATGCTCTTAAAGAGACGAAAGGCGATATTGCAGAAGCAATTCTGAAACTGTCGGAATAAAAATATCAAATAAAACCTTTTATGATACAGGAAAACGACAGGGTGCTTTTGTCAGGGCAGAAACGGGAGTTTTTTGTCCGTGCATGCGACAAGGAATTTTCGACCGACAAGGGGATTTTAAATCTTTCAGACCTGATAGGCCTTAATTCAGGGGACTTAATATATACGCACCTTCAAAAGCCGTTTAAGGTGATTGTTCCAAGACCGGTTGACTATTTTTCATACGCCAAAAGAACAGGGGCACCGATGTTGCCAAAAGACATCGGAACAGTCATCGCGTATACCGGGATGAACAAGAAGGACACTGTCCTTGACGCCGGGACGGGTAGCGGTGTTGCGGCGATATTTTTCGGTGGAATCGCGAAAATGGTCGTGACATACGAAAAACGCCCTGAGTTTGCGGAAGTGTGCAGGAAAAACATTGACGACGCAGGACTTGACAATGTCAAGGTAAGGGCCGAAGACGTGCTTTTATCGGACGGCGAATACGACATCGTTCACCTGGACATGCAGATCGAAAAAGAGCATGTGGAGCACGCCCATAAACTTCTTAAAAACGGCGGATATCTCGCAACCTACACGCCTTTTCTGGAACAGACTTTCAACGTCATGGACGCGGCGAAGCCGGTTTTTTCCGAGGTCGTCTGCCACGAACTCATCGGAAGAGAGCTTTCGCGCACGGAAAGGGGGACACGCCCGTCAACCCGCGTGTGCCATACCGGATACATAACTGTGTGCAGGAAATAGAATATTTTTTTAAAAACAAAACCTGCGGATTTTCGTATCAATTCTTTTTTAAATGTTTCTTCATAAATTATACTAATTTAGAACAGTTATAATTCCACAGGACTTGCAGAGATTAAATGAATTTAAGTAAATGAACTTTCCTGAATTTAACCCGAAACCAAAAAATTACCCGGTTTATCATAACGCCCAAAAACAATATTCAGGCATTGTTTTCAAAACACACTGATTTTATGTGCCTGCTTACAAAGACATCAAAGACAGGTATCAGGAGAAACAGCAATGTAGCATACTGCGGTGAAAAAAGCCATGCATACGCAATGACAACCAGAGACGCCGCCGGGCATACAAGTCCACGCAGCTTAAAGCCGAGGAGAGAATCACAGGAAATGTTGTCTTTGAGATAATCTTTTTTTGAAGAGATGTAATGCCAGGAAGCTGTCTGGATAAGTCCGATTATAAGAAGGTTGAGGGCATAGACCTCGACTGCAAGAGCATAATCATCATAATAACCCATAAAATCAGTCGTAAAGGGCACAAGTGCCACAAAAAACAGCACAATCATATTCATCCAGTTAAAGATATTGTCCACATATTTTATCGAATCCATCATCCTGTGGTGGGCCATCCAGAACGAGACAAGAACAAAAAATGCTATGGCGTAGTAAAAGACCTGCGGGAACACGACTGAAAGCGAACCGTAGATTCCGTTGTCCAGGGTATCAGGTGAAGGAATTTCCGATATGTCTATCGTAAGGACTCCAAGAGTCAGAGCTATAGCATATACTCCGTCCGTTAAAGCCTCAATTCTGTTTTTCCCGAGTACTCCCTGGCCTGGCATAAACATTTTCTACATAAATCCCTTTAATTCTTTAATATATGATTGGAATGTATATTTTCAGCAAATACCCCCACCGGATGAGAATGTATGCTCTTTTTTCAGTTAAATATAATTTGATTATTCTGTAAGATTTTACAAAAATGAATTTTTCAGATCAGTTTTTTCACGGAAGAACACAGATAAGTTTAGACAGTCATATGCATCATATAATATCCATCAAAGACTTTGGACGTGATGAGATTGACGCTTTGCTCAAAAAAGCTCATAATATCCAAAGTATGGGCAGCTACAAACGCACCCTGACCGGAAAACTCGTTGCACTTCTCTTTTTTGAACCAAGTACCAGAACAAGAATGTCTTTTGCCTCAGCCCTTTCACGCCTTGGAGGAGACGCCATAACCGTTGACAGCATCGAGGGAAGCTCCATCTCAAAAGGTGAGACCCTTGCTGATACGGTGCGCGTAGTAAGCAGCTATGTGGACGCGATTGTCTTAAGGCACCCTAAAGAGGGAGCGGCAAGGCTTGCGTCGGAATTTTCCTCTGTTCCGGTAATTAACGCCGGAGACGGCGCGGGACAGCACCCCTCGCAGACGCTTCTTGACCTCTATACAATAAAGGAGAATATGCCACTTGACAATATCGATGTAGGTCTTTTAGGGGATTTGAGGTACGGCAGAACGGCACACTCTCTGTCATACGCCCTTTCAAACTACGACGTAAGGCTTCACACTATAGCCCCGAAAGGACTTGAAATTCCGCAGTGGCTTTCAAAAGAGCTCAGTGAAAGAGGAATGAAAATAATTGAGCACCATAGTGTTGAAGACGCAATAAAAGACCTTGACGTGCTGTACGCGACAAGGATTCAGCGCGAAAGATTTCCCGATTCCGCAAGTTACTCAAGGATTGCCCATTCATACAGGATAACTCCCAAAACGCTAGACGGCGTTCGTGAAAATCTTATCCTCCTTCACCCGCTCCCCCGTGCAGGAGAAATAGACCCGCGTGTCGACAGTCTTCCCTATGCAAAATACTTCAGGCAGGCCGAAAACGGAATTCCTGTCAGGATGGCTATGCTTGAGGAGGTTATGCTATGACAAAAAACGAACAGAAGCCTGAAAAAGGGCTTCTTATAAGCCCGATAGAGAACGGAACTGTAATCGATCATATAAATGCTGGAGAGGCACTCAAAGTCCTCAGAATTCTGGGTGTCACCGGGTTTACGAAGGAAGCCCTCTCTATAGCGACAAATGTCAGGTCAAACCTTTCACTTAAGAAAAAGGACATTGTTAAAATTTCTGACCGGGAGCTATCAAAAGAAGAAGTAAACAGGATTGCGCTTATTTCTCCAAACGCTACGATAAACATAATCAGGGACTACAAAGTTGTCGAAAAGGTAGGTGTAGAAGTACCGAAGGTGCTTGTTGGTGTTGTGAAGTGCCCCAACCCTGGTTGCATCACAAACTCGGACGAGCCTATAGAAACGAAGTTTGAAGTCGTCAACGGGACACTTCACTGCGTGTACTGTGACAACATAATCACGTCAGACATCGCAGACTACATTATATAATCTAAAATAATCTAAACATTTTTCAGGTTTTTATCCCAGAAACGCCTGCCGCAAAAAGTATGTGACCTGATTTACAGGATAAATTATATATAACGTTATTCTTTTGAGGCCATAAGAGAAATATACGGGAAAAATGTATCTGTAGAGTCTTTTTTTGGTATTTCTGCCTGACAATTGCGATTTAAAAAAGCCGGCAACAAAAAAAGACCGCAGGCTCAGAAATTTAATCTTCCCCGGAGCTACCTATAAGGCTTCCGTGCGAGTCTATCTCACCTTTCCAGATTCTTGTGCTTGAAATCCACCTGCCATCTTCTGCAAGAACACATGTAATCTGGTGAATATCTACCTTTTTCATCTTTTTCTCTTTCCTGAGTTTATTTATCTCAACAGCGGTCGGAAACGTCTCCTCGCTTACGACTATTGCATCAAAATCAGCATTGAGAGTCGAACCGAACCTGTCCTCCAACCCCTCTATGCTCCATTTAGCAGGATAATTTTTAGAATATAAGAAATCAAGAAGGTCTTTTTTCCTCTCCTCAAAAGGCCTTATTGGATGCGACTTCCTGTGCGCAAATTCGTCGCCGGAAAGACCTATTATTACACATCCTTTTTCTCCCGCTATATCAAATGACCTGTCAATAAGCTTTTTGTGACCGTCATGCAGGGGATCAAACGTCCCGCCGACCATAACTTTCATTCGAGTATACCTCTTTTCAGGACTGCTATTATTGGTTTTGTTTCTTTTTCACTGATTTACTGCAAAGGCAGCTGTCTGATGCAAAAATTCACTGTGAAAAAGATTTACAAAAAACTTTTCTTTAGGCTGAAAGGAGACTTTGTGATGCTTAATTCTTTCGGACCCAGGGATTTGCCGGGATAAAATTTACGCCTGAGGTTTCTTTTGTGCTGTCCCAAAATCATTTGACATCATCATTCTATACCAGGATGGCTTTATTAAGCGGAAATCTCCAGGTAACATCTTTGGCAACCACACCGGCCCCGGCCTCGGGGCCTCTTATTGTGATAAGCCCGCTTCAGGTGACAGGTTACTTTGGAAAATATTCTGAGCTGTGCCAGATTATGAATGGATGCGGGAAGTTAATATGTGTAAAATGAATCCGGGATACTACGTCCTGAAATTTATCTGCAAAAAGGTATTTATACAAACAAATCCTCTGCAATACGTATTCCGGGGGATTAATGAATGACAGACGGTAAAGATCCGGGTCAGGGCCAGAACTCGGTTAATGACTCTGAGTGTGGAATTAAAGCTGTTTACGGTCTGTATATTGCAATGACCGGCCTGCTGATCTCAGGTGTTGTCGCTATAGCCATGATACTGGCAGACATCAGAGCAGCAAGCGATCTGGTGTCGGTTATTGCAGTTTTTACAGGACTTACAATGACTCTTACGGGTTATTTCTTTGGTGAAAAATCAGGCTCATCAGGTAAGGCAGACACTGAAAATAAGTTATCCAGAACTGTGGACGAACTGATATCCCAAAAAAGCTTTAGTGCTATAGATAAAGGCAGAGCGGAATTACTGAATTCTGAAAACAAAGTTCTAAGCACTTACGTAAATGATGCCCAGAAAAAAATTAATGAGTCCTCTGATTTAATAGAGAAAGTAAGTGAAAAGATAAAGCTATTTTCTATGAGCGTGGCGGAAAGTCCTCCGGATAAAAGAGGCCCTGAGAAGCCTTTTGAGATGGAAGACATTAAAAGACTGGATAAAGCACTGCTTTTATTAAAAGAAGCAAAAGTCCCGAAAGAGATTCTTGATTTGCAGACAAATAAACAATAACATTTCTGTTTTTGAAGTAATGATAAACGCCGGTTATTTTATTTTCCCTTTTTTAACCCGTATAGATTTTATTATGTATTTTCCCAAAACAAAAAAACGGACTGACACTACTGCCAACACAAAAAAATCCAAAAAAATGCCACGACTTTGTCCGATAAAAAACATAATGCAGAAGAGACCTGACAGAAAAACATCTCAGTCCCGCAGACGTTATTATTTATGGGCTTTTAGGGTTTTAATTTTCTTTTATACTTTCAGATTTATCCTCAAGCCATTTCCAAAAGATTTTGTTTAGAAAAGATCCGGCCTCCTCTACGGTCATTTTTTTAAGTTTGGGTGACATTTTTTTAGACTTGGAAGCATGTCTTGAATTTCCTAGACCTACTCCTTCGGGACTGTTTACTGAGTTTGTAAAACTCTTACATTCTCTTTTAGTACAATATCTCAGATTTAATTTCTTATCGTAGAGTTCGGCATAACCTTTGTCTTTAAGATCGTCTTTGATTATCTCATATATATTATACAACCCAAATGGTGATTTGTGATCTAAATTATAATAGTAAAATGCTTTCAGAACAAATTCGTCATCTGAATTTATGAGATGCCAATATTTTCTTATTTTTTCAGCTTCCAAATCAATACTTTTTCCTCCAGAGAGTGTTGCAGAAACTGATCCTGTTGAATCTATTGTTGCAGCGAGTAATACAATGTTATGCTTGACATGATGTTCATCAAAAAAATAAAGAGTTTCAAATTTAATTCCTCTATTAAATCTTTTTTATAGAGAGAGAAGAACATTAATTCGGCTTACTAATTCGTAAGCTGCATCAGCAATATCGGTATCTTTTTCAAATTTATCGAGTAATGATGAACGAAATCCATAGCTTCCATCATATTCTCTGACAATTTTGGGGTCCTTATCTTTTAAAATGTCAGCCAACCAGACCAAACAACTTTCTTCCCCAGAAACCTGTGCATATATTCTCATAATTAAAATCCTACTGAATTGATTTTTTATAATTCTAAAATTCTTTTTCCTTATGCACGATTGTTCTTTTGACTAGCCATACCCGGTTGTCCTAACTTCCAGTTAGAAAGTGACAAAACAGACTGAAAAAAACTGAAAGGGAAGATAAACATAAACACCGGCCGACAGCGAAAATCAAAAGGAGCTGGAGAACCTTAAGACGATGGTCAACAAAATGATGTCTTCCACGAATTTCATTGCAGGTGACGACTGACTCCCTCTTTTTTTGAAATTATTCTTTATCTTTTTAAAACCGTTTTTCTGTTCCCCCATATCCAAACAGCACGGGATTACTTTTCAGGTCTGCCACTGAAAAAAACAGACAACAGTTTTACGACTTTCATGATGTACTGTACCCAAATAATTTATTGTACCGTTTGTGATTCATCCAGTCTATTAAAAGAGTAATCTGTCCTTCATCGTCAGATGAGACCCGGTATATGAGTCGCCACGCTTTGTTAATGTTATATTTCCAGAGATTATCCGGTCTGAATATTTTGGTATACTCTTTTGGTATAAGGCGTTTTGGAATTTGAATTCCGGAAAACGGGTTTTTTTCAAGAATATCAATTGCTTTATTTAGATCCTTTAAAATCCGGATATCCTCAGCATTTGATGAACATTGAAGCTTTTTGTATTTTTCTGATACATCTGCATCATTAAAAAAAAATACGTACTGTCATTTTATTCTGAGGTCCTCACGGTTGTTGTAATACTTAACAACCTCAGGATTATAGATCCAGCATACATGGTCTTCGCTGTCAAACGCAATTTTGTCTGATTCATGAAGGTAATCAATAATCTGCATGAATGTCTGGTACATCATCTGTTTTGGAAGTTCTTTGCAGAGAGCGGTTTTTTTGAACTCACCGCTGTTTTCTCTGATAAAATTTTCCACCATTTTTATGCTGTCCAGTGTCGGGGAATGGTATCCGGTCCTCTTCTCAGCTTCAGCAGGCATTGGCATACACTTTATTATATAACATTATATAATTCTTTAGTAGCACATGCAACACAATACATGAATCAGGTTTAGATAAAGGATGACTTCATTCGAAAAAAAACATAATGCAGAAGAGACCTGACAGAAAAACATCTCAGTCCTACGGATTTTTTCATTTCTGAGATAATGGTTTTGGCTCTTACAAAATTTTATCGTATCTTAATCATATCTACTCACAATGCCAACACGCCTCATCTCCGAAATCCCTTTGGAAGAAGTAACAAGAGAGGACCTTCAGTCTTTGATTGACGAAAAAATTGCTGAAAACAGATCACTGGAGTATAAAAGAGAAGTCCACCTCAACACCCAGGGCGAAAAAAAAGAATTTCTGGCTGACGTTTCATCCTTCGCAAATTCAAACGGCGGAGACCTCATTATCGGCATCGAATGCGATTCCCGGACAAAATTTCCGAAATCACTATATAGCGTATCTCAGGAAGGTGAAGACAAAGACATCCAGAGACTGACCAACTGTATTTACAACGGAATAGAGCCGCGGCTTCCGGTAGAAATTAAGGCCGTATATATTTCCGAAACCTCAAGGGATGAATATGCAGTAATAATAAGGATCAAAAAAGGATGGGACGGCCCGTACCGGATAAAATACAGAGAGTCCCACAGATTTTACACGAGGTCTCCGAACGGGAAATATTTGATGGACATAAATGAACTGAGGACCGCGTTTAATCTTTCAGAGACGAGAACTGAAAAGATAAGATCTTTTGTCCAGGAAAGGATATCTGATATTTTCTCTGATAATATACAATTTCCGATGGGGGATTCACCAAAGCTTTGCCTTCATATAATACCGATATCCGCTTTTGACGTCAACTCGAATTATGACCTCTCACTGCTGGAGAATATCAGGCCTGCAAGTTTTCCGTTAGGCTCTAACAGCTATGATCCCACATATAATATAGACGGACTTTTGAAATATCTGAAATATCCTCAAAATGTATATTCATCGTCTTATCTTCAATACTTCAGGAACGGAATTATAGAAACTGCCTGCACAAAGATTTCAGGTATAGACGGAACAGAAAAACTGCTATATCCCGGTGCTATTGAAAAGTATATCCTGGAAGGCATAAACGGATATAAAAATGATTTGGAGACCGTTGGCGTAAATTCCCCTTTTATTATATTTATTTCATTAATCGACGTGAAAGGTTACTGTTTAAGCATCAGGTCAGGATGGGAAGACCTTAACGGAAATCCCGAACTTATCCGGCGTGTCAAAATACACAAAGAAATCGCTCAGTTGCCGGAAATCTACATCGGGGATTATTCGCAGGATATAAAAAAAGCTCTTAAGCCTTGCTTTGACGTGCTCGCAAATATGGTAGGGCTGCCAAGGTCTGAAAGTTATGATGATACAGGAAATTACACAGGCAGATATTAACTTTTTTTAGTCACCGACGTCTTCCCGGATAAAATTCTCTGCTTTTTTTGATGCCCGCTATATTCATGACACCCCCTGACTTTTTTTAATCTCCTGAAATACTTTCACGTGATTGATAGATGTGTTCTGTAACATTTATTTTGAGTTTCTCGCTCATTTGTAGCTAAATAACGTTATAACTCCAGAATAATCGATCTCTCTGTCACTATTTTACAAGAGGATTCACTAAAAAGCCGGAAAACTACAGAATAAATAAAGGTTCACAAAGTTCTTTTGAAGAATAAGTGCAATATGTAAAGTATTATGAGTAATGATACCTCTGCCGGCAACACTCCATTCATAGCCGAAAATGCAACGATTGTCGGCAATGTAAATCTGGGGAAAAATACAGGAATCTGGTACGGCGCGGTATTAAGGGCTGACAAAGACTCAATAACTGTGGGTGACGGGTCAAATGTACAGGACAACTGCGTCATCCACGTTTCAAAACAAAGACCTGTAAATATAGGAAGATACGTAACAATAGGGCATGGGGCGATTGTTCACGGGTGTACAATCAAAGACAGGGTCCTTGTTGGAATGGGTGCAATTATCCTCAACGGTGCTGTTATAGGAGAAGACACAATAATTGCGGCAGGAGCGGTTGTAACTGAAAACAAAACCATTCCTCCGGGGTCTCTTGTAATGGGAGTCCCCGGAAAAGTAGTGCGTGAACTTGACGGGGACCAGAAAAAAAGCATTGTAAAAAATGCCGAAGTCTACATAGACCTTGCAAAGGAGAATTCAAATGGGTGAAGTCGCAGTAATAGGTGCCGGGGTTGCAGGAATCCAGGCAGCACTTGACATCGCGAATCACGGTGTCAAAGTCCATCTTATCGAAAGGGAGCCTTCGGTGGGCGGTCATATGTCGCAGCTTGACAAAACCTTCCCGACAAATGACTGCTCCATGTGTATACTGTCCCCTAAAATGGTGGACGCACAAAGAAATCCCAATATAACCCTGTACACCCTGACCGAGGTTACCGATGTATCAGGAGAACTTGGAAATTTTGAACTCAGGCTGACAAGGCACCCGAGATACGTAAGCGAGTTTAAATGCAACGGGTGCGGGGACTGCTCGGATGTCTGCCCGGTTGAAGTCTACAACAAATACGATGCAGGGGTCGGTGTAAGAAAAGCGATATACAAGCCGCATCCCCAGGTCGTCCCAAACGTTGCAATACGCGACAGTGAACACTGCATAGACTGCGGACTTTGCTATGACGCCTGCGGCCCTAAGGCTGTCCTTCACAACGAAGAAGACTTTGAACGTGATTTCACGCTCAAAGTTGCAAGTATCGTTGTTGCAACCGGGTTCGATATTTTTGACGCCAGGAAAAAAAACGTATACAGGTACCTGAAAATGCCTGACGTAATCACAAGTCTTGAATTTGAAAGGCTTATCTGTGCAAGCGGGCCAACTGAAGGGACACTGAAGACGATATCCGGCGGCAAAAATCCAAAGTCCATTGTTTTTATCCAGTGTGTAGGTTCGCGTGACATGAGGCTCCAGAAGCCATACTGTTCGTGTGTCTGCTGCATGTACGCGATAAAAAACGCGATTCTGTTAAAGGAGAAAAACAAAGACATTGATATTTCCATTCTTTACATGGATATACGCTCATACGGCAAAGGATACGAGGAATACTACCAGAGAGCAAAGGAGCTTGGTATAAAGTTCATCCGCGGAATTCCGGGAGAGATATCCGAAACCCCTGACAAAAGACCAGAAATAGTTGTCGAAAATACGGAAACTTCGGAAGTCCTGGCACTTAAACCTGATATTGTCGTATTATCCGTAGGAATGGAACCTGCGAAGGGGTCGTCCGATATCGCATATGCTCTTGGTATACCAAAGGATGACTCAGGCTTTTTCAGCCAGGAGAATATGAAGGGAAACCCTGTGGGTACGGTTAAGCCCGGAATATACATTGCAGGAACGGCGGTTTCACCCAAAGACATTCCTGACAGCGTCACGCAGGGAGAGGCGGCCGCAATGAAGGCATTCACGGACGCTATTAAATACTAAGGAAAATCAGGAAAATTTTTGAGAATTCCATGACTATGAACGACAAAGACGGCAAAACGGTATACTGGGACTTTGAAAACAACTGCATAATGTTTGTAGAGCAAACTCTGCTTCCCGCCGATTACAGGCTGATACCATGCGAAAACGTTGAAAGGCTTGCAAAAGCCATAAAAAACCTGGAAATACGCGGGGCTCCGGCGCTTGGCATTGCGGGAGGATTCGGTGTCGCTCTTTCGACATACTGCCATGACGATGAGAATATGGACGGCTACCTAAAGCTCGTAACAGACGACGCATACTACCTCATGGCTACAAGACCTACAGCGGTCAACCTGTCGTGGGGAATAAAACGTGTTCTGAATGCAGTTTCAGACGCACAGACGCCGGAAGAGGCAAGGGTGAAGGCACTCAGCGAGGCTGTTGGCATCGCCGAAGAGGACGAGAAGATGTGCAGGGCCATTGGTGAATTCGGAGCAAAATACCTGCCTGACAAATGCACCGTATTAACCCACTGCAACGCCGGAGCACTTGCGTGCTACACCTGGGGGACGGCTCTCGGTGTGATAAGGTCGGCTGTAGCCGCCGGAAAGGATATCTCCGTTGTATCCTGCGAGACAAGACCTCTCTTCCAGGGGTCACGCCTCACGGCATGGGAGCTTTCAAGGGATAAAATCCCGGTTAAGACAATCACCGATTCAACGGCCGCATACCTCATGCAGAGAGGAGAGATTGACGCGGTTATAGTCGGCGCCGACAGGATAACGCACGATGCCGTATTCAACAAAATCGGGACTTACATGCATGCCGTCTGCGCGAAATATCATGAAATTCCTTTTTATGTCGCAGCACCGTCTTCGACGTTTGACAACGTCCATTCAGCTTCAGACATCGTAATAGAAAAAAGAGACAGGGATGAGCTTGCTTTCTGCGGCAAAAAACAGCTTATGCCCGACTCTGTAGATGCAGTCAACTATGCGTTTGACCCGACACCCATGAGTCTTGTAACGGCTTTATTCACGGAAAAAGGGGTATTGACTCCCCCTTTTCTAAAAGGGGAGTTGGTGCCGTAACCAAGAGATTTTTAAATATTGAGTTCATAGGATAACGTCAAACAAAATGATATCTGCAACACTCTGGGAACAGCTGATGTTTACAATAGGAGAGATAGCTGTAATCCTGATTGCAGGCTTTTTAATTTTTTCCACGATTGTCGTGGCACTCTCATTCTATTCAATTAAAAAGGGGCATTTCTATTTCCCGCGACTTGTAAAATCCGGCATTACCATAAGCGAGGGTATGGCAAAAGGACTGTGCAAGTTCTTCGGACTTGATGACAAGGAACTTACGGCGTTTTCGATAAGGCTTCATAATGCGATGAACCTGACAGCCTTTTCGGAAATCCCTCCTGAAAAAAGAGCAGTTTTTCTCCCCCAGTGCCTCAGGAGTGCATCATGCCCTGCAAACCTCACCCCCGAAGGTCTTATCTGCAGGAGGTGCGGGAGGTGCGAAATCGGTGCACATATCGACATTCTTGAGAGAATGGGGTATAAAGTATGGATTGCTCCGGGTTCCACCCTGATTAAGCGGATGGTTAAAAAGTACAGGCCGGAGGCGGTTATAGGAGTAGGTTGCATAATAGAAGTAAGAGAAGGCCTGGAACTTCTTGATAAAATAAATCTGACAGGTATGGGTGTTGTTACACTAAAAGACGGGTGTGTCGAGACAATACTCAACTGGAACGACCTGATGGACGTTGCAACCCTTGGCTGCGGCTCAGAAAATTAGTCAGTCTTACTCCATATTCGGGTCTCTTAAAACTTTGACCTGTTTTCCCAGAAGTTTGCCTGACTTCACTTTGCCGTAAATATAGATGGTCCCTCCGCTTTTCACGTCACCCGTTTCAACGCCGGGGCGTATCATTACGTCACCACCTGCATTTATCAGGGGAAGAACCGCATTATCACACACCGTTATGTCCCCTTCAACGTTTACCGGACCACCTATGTTTACATTTGAGCCAATGACGGCACTCCTGCATGTGACTTTCGACCTGACCGAAGAATACGGACCCAACTCAAGCATTCCGTCGACTGCAAGCTGGCCCCAGAAATGAGTGCGGGGCGGGACAATAAAATTGCCGCATATCTTAACATTACCATCAAAGTAGGAACCCTTGGGGGCGATGAATGTGTCCCCATCCCTGTAGATTTTCATTGCTAAATGAGATTCTGGCCAATAGAATATAATTTTTATCCAAATAGTACAGCTGAAACCAGAAATATGAGCAGTGCAAGAAACATACCTTTCTTCAGAAGGGACGTCGAACCTGAGCGCACCAGTGAGACCGAATCATCAGACATGAAACCTTTGAATGCTGCTGCAACGATAACCGCATCCGCTATTATTATCATCACAAGGTAGTACGGCCCCCAGAACCTGAAAAGCGGAAGAAGACTAATACAAACTCCAGTCAGAACAAGTATAAGACTTAATCCTCCGGTTTTTTTGACGCCGATATACATAGGAAGTGTCTTTGCACCTCCCTTTTTGTCCCCTTCTATGTCCTCTGCGTCCTTTAGGAGTTCACGCGAAAGCATTGCAAAAAACGTTATCGAAAAGACCACAGCATTCTGCAAAAGACCTGCGATACCAAAAATAGCACCGCCGAAAAGAAATATGCTCGCTGAAAGGTAGGACACCGCAACGTTTCCGACAAGCGGGAGAGATTTAAGTTTCTTCGCATATACCACTAGGAGAAACGAGTTGAAGACCGCAATCAAAAAACAGATAAGGTTTGCAAAAAATGAGATGAAAATCCCAGCCAGAAACAGTACAGCACTGAAAACAAGTGCTCCGTGAGGCGAAACAGTTCCCGAAGGGATAGGTCTCTTCGGCCTGTTGACAGCATCGATATCCCTGTCGCAGTAATCGTTTATGGTATTTCCAGCTGCGGTTATCAGGGCAACTATGGGAATAAGAATTAGAGATTTATAAGAGATTGTCCCCGTTGCAATAATTACTCCGAGTAAAACCGCAAAACCGGCAACTACAGAGTTTCCCGGACGTGTTATGTCAATATACCCTTTCAGCATTCCTGCAACAGTTTTCTCTCTTAAATGGGAAATAATCTTTTAAGTGTGCTATCCCAAAATTATTTTGCACAGATTAACTTTCTGCATCCATCCATAACCGGGCAACAGTTCAGAATCTGTTCCGGAAGATAAACTATCCCCTGAGCGGCTTATCACAATAAGAAGCCCCCCAGGCCGGGGCCTCACCGCCCGGCGGCGGGGGGTTGTCAAATGTGTTATCCCATACAGAACTGTTCCGGTCCATTTAATAAAGCTCTCCGGGCATATAATGCTTCAAATGAATCGGGATACTGCAATCTTTTAGGAACTTATTCAGAAAAAAATCATTTTAAAAAACGAAAAACGGGCTTGGGGGGATTCGGACCCCCGACTTTTAGCTTAGGAGGCTAACGCCATATCCAGGCTAGGCCACAAGCCCACGGGTGCGGTTTTGCGCCTATATGAGTTGTGCAGTATAAGCTATAATATTTCCTAAAAATGCCTGAGATAACTGCGACAATTTTTAACGCGGACGGTGGGTGTCCGCTTAAAAATGACAAATATCATTTTAATGGAAAGCACAATTGTATTGATGGAACTTGTCGAAGTAAAAGAAGGCAAAACCAGGTTTCTGGTTCCGGTACTTGATGAAAAACAGAATTTTCCTCCGGCAAGTGCTCCTGTGTTCTTCAACAAAAGAATGGAAATAAACAGGGATACGACTATTCTGGTGTTAAAATGTCTGGATGCGCAGACCTATCTTGACGCAATGAGCGCAACCGGTTCACGCGGCGTCAGGGTGTCAAACGAATGCGGGATACACGCGACGGTAAACGATAAAAGCCCCGATGCAATACCTCTTCTGGAATACAACAAAGAGACCTATGCTCCGGACATAGAAGTCACGAACTGCGACGCCAACGTAATCATGCACGAAAGGAGGTTCGACGCGGTCGACATCGACCCCTTCGGTTCACCGGCGCCTTTTCTGAATGCTGCAGCAGGGTGTGCAAAAAAATATCTTTTTATAACCGCAACCGACACGGCTCCTCTTTGTGGTTCGCACTTAAAGGCGGGCATGAGAAGATACTTTGCAAGGCCACTTAACAACGAGTACCACAGCGAGACGGGACTGAGGATACTTCTCGGCTATGCAGTAAGAGAGATAGTAAAATACGACAGGGGAGTTGAACCACTCTTTTCATTTGCACGGGAACACTTCGTAAGGCTTTACCTGAAACTTTCCTACGGTGCAGGAAAAGCCGACAAAACTATGGAAAACATAGGATTTATTCACCAGTGTCCGAAGTGCCCCTTCAGGACTGAAGAGGCGGGCCTTGTCCCAAAAACACACATATGCCCTGAATGCGGTGCAAGAATGACGGCCGCAGGACCCATGTGGCTTGGGCCCGTAAGCAGTAGAGAGACAATTGAGTCCATGCAGGAAAAAATTAAGGACTCTGAGCTTGGGACAGAAAAAAAAATAGAAAAACTTCTCGATACCTGCAAAAACGAGCTTTCAACACCGACATTCTATGATTACCATGTGTTAAGCAAGTTCTGGGGCGTTTCCCCTGTAGCAATAGAAACCGTCATACAACGCCTGAAAGATGCCGGCTATAAGGCGTCGAGAGTCCACTACGCGGGGACAGGACTAAAAACCGACGCACCCTTAAAAGAGATAAGAAAAGTCCTCACCTGAAAAATAAAATTATCGAAAAAAACATTTTTTAATCTTTAACCAGAGAACAGAATTTCCGATCCCTGTTTAGATAAAATCATGCTCTAGTAACAATCGTCAGGATGTCCTCGTCTTCAAGAGTGTGCGAAAGACCTACACGCTGTGCGTCATGCTTTACGGAGTCACCCCACACTTTGGCATACCTGAATTTTTCGACAAAGTCACGGTGGAGCTTGTTGCACACGGACTCGACAGTTGCAGGTTTCCTTATGATGAGAGGCTCTTCCATGTCGGCCTTTCCGCCGAAAGGTTTCAGATAAATTCTGATGAAGCCGAGTTCGTCGTAGATTTCGTCCTTTAAAAGTTCTATATTGTAGCCGCTGTGTGCAGAAAGCATAATCGGAGGGTTCCCGAACCTTTCGGTGACACTTACAATTATTTCCTGCCTTCTCTCCTCGTCTACAAGGTCCACTTTGTTGACTGCGAAGAATGCAGGGATATACACCCTGTTTCCAAGCATCGCGTCTATAAAGTCGTCCTGTGTAACTTCACCGCGTGTCAGGACGTCGGCGTTTACGATTCTGTTTTCACCAAGTATCGCACGGATTTCCTCAAGGTCAAGCCCTGCTTTGCCTACAGTGTTAAACCTTATCCCGCCGTTTGATGATTTTTTTATCGTTATATCAGGTTTTTCTTTGTTGAGCCTTATTCCGGCGTCGTAAAGCTCGTGTATAAGGACATTTATATGCTTCTCGTTGTAGACGTCTCCGAGAAGAAGAATGAGGTCTGCATTTCTGACGACACCTATTACCTCCTTTCCACGCCCCTTGCCCATGGCGGCTCCTGCAATAAGACCGGGTATATCGAGGATCTGGATGTTTGCACCCTTATGCTCCATAGCACCGGGGACTACGGTCAGGGTCGTAAATGCATATCCTGCGGTCTCGCTCTCGGCTCCCGTAAGCCTGTTTAAAAGTGTTGACTTACCGACAGACGGGAATCCTACAAGGACGACAGTCCCGTCGCCGGACTTTTTGACCGAATATCCTTCTCCTCCCCCGGCTGAGGCCATGGCCCTTGCTACCGCATCATCCTTTATCTTCGCAAGTTTGGCCTTAAGTCTTCCAATATGATGTGAAGTGGCTTTATTGTATTTTGTTTTCGAGATCTCGTCTTCAATTGCTTTAATTTCTTCTTCAATGGAAGTCATATTGTGCTGTTATAGATGGAGTTTAACTGGTACTTATTGGTAATGCAGAAATTTTATGCAAACGTAAAAAAAACACATGAAATCCGGAAAAAATAGTGATTTGGCAGGGTAAAAACTGCATATGCCAGTCTTTGGGCACCAGAGACCAGCCAAAATATGCGCGTATGAGCGACTTTTATTTAAAAAGTGCAACCTGCCCGCTGTGGTATTCTGCCCCGTAAAAACACAGTACAAAAACATGCAGGCGGGCGCTAAAGAACAAGCCGGTTCAGGTCCGGCCAGCCATTTTAATTAATCTTGTACAATAATGTATATATATGTACAAAATGCAACAAGTATTGTATACTATGATAATTATTACAAAAAAACGGACGGTGATGCCGGTGGAATGGAGACTGGCATAGACCATAAGAGATGTTCTTACGCAAAACCTTCCTTTGAAAAGTTCCGGACTATAAAGAAAAACCTCAAAGAAAATTCCCTGGTCCCGGTCTACAGGACAATCAAAGACCCCGGAACGGACCCCGCTTCTGCGTATGAAGCGGTCAGGGAGAAATATGGATTTCTTCTTGAGTCGATTGAAGGGACACATAAAAATGCCGGATACTCGGTCATAGGGACAGGCGTTCTGCTTCATATAACAGCCGGCCCGGAAATAAAAATGACAGGAGAGTTCAACCCGGCAGACAAATTTGAGGGCTCAAAACTCTGTGCAGATTCAATATACGGGATTTTAAAATCGTTTGAATACGAAGTCCCTGACATCCCCGGATATTCGGGAGGTTTCACCGGATATTTTTCGTACGACTTTGCACTGAAGGCAAACGATATCCCGGTGAACCCGGACACACAAGCCGGCTTTCCTCTTGCAGAATTCATGATGCCGAAGGTCTTCGTCATCTTCGACCACATCAGGAAAAACCTGACATTTCTCACATTCGTTACCGGTGACGGCAAAAAAGACCCGGACCCGGAGTACGAAAAAGCAGTCGCTGTGATTGAGTCGACAGAGAAAAAAATTCTCGGTGCGGCTTTGGGTTTATCAAAAAAAGAAAATGAAAATGGTCTTTTAGGTGGAGGGGGGCAGAAAAAAATCACCTACAGCTCGGATGTATCAGAAAAGCAGTATGAGGAGATGGTCAGAAAGGCCCGCGAGTACATCCTCGACGGCGACATATTTCAGGTGGTCGTGTCAAGAGGGTGCGAATGTGACTTTCCCGGCGACCCGTACCTTATCTACAGGCAGATGAGAAGAATCAACCCCAGCCCTTACATGTACTTCATGGACTTTTCCGAAAGGCAGGTCGTAGGGGCAAGCCCGGAGATGCTTGTAAGAGTCAAGGGCAGAAACATCTCGTCAGTCCCCATCGCCGGCACAAGAAAACGCGGCAGGACAGAAGAAGAGGACATCCAGCTTGAAAAAGACCTTGTAACCGACAAAAAAGAGCGTGCCGAACACCTGATGTTAGTCGACCTCTCAAGAAACGACATCGGGAGAGTCTCAAAATACGGGAGTGTCAGGGTCACGGACTTTATGTCGGTCGAAAAGTTCTCCCACGTCCAGCATATGGTTTCAACAGTCGAAGGCGTCCTGTTGGACAAAAAAAACTCGATAGACGCTTTCATGTCATGCTTTCCGGCAGGGACGGTCTCAGGCGCTCCGAAAATCCGTGCCATGCAGATAATAGAGGAACTCGAACACAAAAGAAGAGGTCTTTACGCAGGTGCGGCAGGCTACATCGGGCTCAACGAGAACATAGACTTTGCAATCACGATAAGGACGGTCGTGGTAAAAGACAAAAAAGCGTACTTCCAGTCAGGGGCAGGAATCGTCGCAGGCTCGGTGCCCGAATCGGAATTTCAGGAGGCCGAAAACAAGGCCGCAAGCATGAGAAGCGCAATCGAGTCGGCAGGAGACCTCTTATGAAAGTCCTTGTAGTCGACTGCTACGACAGCTTCACGTACAACCTCTGCCAGCAGATAGGACACCTTGGTGCAGAACCTTTTGTCGTCAAAAACGACCGCAGAGAGGATTTGCCCGACATTTACGAATTCGAAAGGATTGTCCTTTCGCCCGGACCGGGAAAGCCTGAAAATTCTAAGCTGTGTCTTGAAGTGCTTAAGGAATATTCAAAGGACATCCCGACACTTGGGATATGCCTGGGGCACCAGGCGATATGTCATTTCTTCGGCGGAAAGGTCGTGAGGACGGGAAGACCCGTTCACGGGATGACGTCGGAGATAAAACACGAGGATGCAGGAATCTTCAAAGGGATAACAGGGCCGTTTACCGCAACGAGATACCATTCCCTTGCAGCGGACGAAAGTTCACTTCCCGACTGCCTCCGCGTTACGGCGAGGAGCTGCGACGACAACATGATAATGGCGGTATCGCACACGAAATACCCGGTATTAGGGCTTCAGTTTCACCCTGAAAGCGTCATGACGAAATCAGGGGACAAAATCATGAAAAATTTTCTTGAACCGGAGGCGTTCTGATGATATCAGAATACATCAGAAAGGCCGTCTTCAGAAATGACCTCAGCTTCGAAGAGGCTGAAGAGGCCATGACTGAAATAATGACCGGAAACGCATCAGACAGTCAGATAGGAGCGTTTCTTACAGCACTCAGAATGAAGGGCGAGACAAGCACCGAAATTGCGGCGTTTGCGCACGTTATGAGAGACAACGCTGTCAATATAAAACCGAATGTCAAGGGAGCGCTTGTCGACACATGCGGGACCGGCGGAGACGGAAAAGACACTTTCAACATCAGCACTGCCACAGCCTTCGTTGCAGCAGGTGCAGGTGCCACCGTCGTAAAGCACGGTAACAGGGGTGTCAGCAGCAAATGCGGCTCGGCCGACGTTCTGGAGGCTCTGGGCGTCAGAATTGACATCGCCCCCTCAAAAGTCCCGGAAATTCTCGAGAAGAACGGGATTGGATTTCTGTTCGCACAGGCACACCATCCTGCGATGAAATACGCAGGCAGGGCAAGAAAGGAAATCGGGATAAGAAGTTTTTTCAACGTAATCGGCCCCCTTTCAAACCCCGCCGGTGCAGACGCACAGCTCCTTGGAGTCTACGACGAAACTCTCACCGGAAAAATCGCTGAAGTTCTGAACATCCTCGGTACAAAAAGGGCGATGGTTGTCAACGGCGACGGCTACGACGAGATAACGACGACAGGGCATACTACTGTCTCGGAACTAAGAAACGGAGAGATAAAAACATATCAGCTTGACCCGGAATCCTTTGGCTTCAGTCCGGCTTCACCGGAACAGATTAAAGGAGCAGACCCTGCCAAAAACGCGGAAATAATAAAGTCCGTCCTCAAAGGTGAGGACGACGGGCCGAAAAGGGACATCGTAATTTTAAACGCAGGTGCAGCGGTCTACCTCGGCGAAAAGGCCGGAAATATAGAGGCAGGCATAAAACTGGCAGAGAAGTCCATCGACTCAGGCAACGCACTTGAAAAACTTGACAACCTCATCCTTCTTTCAGGAGGCAGGAAATGATCCTCGACGATATCTGTGCACTTTCCAGAAAAAGGGCGGCTGAAATTCCTGCTGATATAATCAAATCCTCGCAGGAGGAGAAATACTCGGCGAAAAACCTGTGTGATGCAGTCAGAAACTGCAAAGGCATAAAAAACGCAGTAATCGCCGAAATAAAGTACAGGACACCTTCGGACGATTCGCTGGGCTCAGCCAAAACACCCGCAGAAATTGCCGCAGCCTACGAAAAAGGCGGTGCATGTGCAGTCTCTGTCCTGACCGAGCCGTTCTTCTTCAAAGGCGGAAACGAAAACATTGCGCTGGTCAAATCAAAAACAGGTCTTCCGGTATTGAGAAAGGACTTCATCGTCGACGAAAAGCAGATCTACGAGGCGTACTCCCTTAAGGCCGACTCGGTCCTCCTGATATCAGGTGTCCTCAAAAATAAACTTGCGGACTTTATCGAGGTCTGCAAAACGCTTTCAGTCGAGCCCCTGGTCGAGACGAGAACAACTGACGAGGCTGAATTCGCACTGCGGTGCGGTGCAGAACTCTGCGGGATAAACAACCGCAACCTGAAGGATATGACAGTCGACACAGACGCGACAAAAAAGATTTCGGAGACGCTTCAAAACGCGGGCGTAACCGTAATTTCAGAGAGCGGAATAAAAACACCCGCCGACATCGGGGAGCTGAAAAGTTTCTGCGACGGGTTTCTCATCGGGACAGCCCTTATGAAATCAAAGGACCCGCAGAAAACACTGGAGGGGGTTGTATTCGCGTAAAGGTGTGCGGAATAACGACGGTCAGAGACGCTCTTATCGCCGAGGAGGAAGGGGCCGATGCCGTTGGAGTCATCGTCTGCTCCGAATCCCCCAGAAACGTCTCCATAAAGCATGCAAGGGAAATATTCGATGCACTTGGCCCGAACACCGAAAAGATTTGTGTCACTGATACAAAAAACCCCGAAGACATCGGCATCATACTCTCACTCAAGCCTTCGGCGGTCCAGGTCCCGGAAGGGCTCAAAGTTTCCAAAGACATTAAAACGAAGGTCTACAGGGCGGTGTCGGATGAAAGCTTCAGGGACATGCCCTGCGATGCGGTCGTAATCGATAAGAGCAGCGGTAAGGGGATAGCCTACGACAAAAATTTCGCGGCGGAAGTATCCAGGAATTCACAGGTGCCGGTCATCCTTGCAGGCGGACTTACGCCTGAAAACGTGAGAGAGGCGATAAAAGACGTCTCGCCGTGTGCGGTCGACGTCTCTTCAGGCGTCGAGAAGTCAAAGGGCATCAAGGACAGGGAAAAAATAAGACAATTTATCAAAATATGCAGGGAGGTCTGAACCTTGGCGGAAAAAACAGGTTACTACGGAAAGTTCGGCGGGAGGTTCGTCCCCGAAACTTTAATGGCGGCTTTATACGAACTTGAATCGGAATACGGACGGCTGAAAGACGATGAGAAATTCAAGTCCGAACTTAATTATTATCTTACTGACTACGCGGGAAGAGAGACACCTCTTACTTTCTGCAAAAACATGTCGGACGACTGTGGATGCAAAGTCTACCTGAAACGTGAAGACCTTGTCCACGGAGGCGCCCACAAGCTGAACAACACTCTGGGCCAGGCGATTCTTGCAAAGGCTATGGGAAAAAAGCGCCTTATCGCTGAGACCGGCGCAGGGCAGCACGGTGTTGCAACAGCAATCGCGGGCGCCGTCCTCGGTCTTCCCGTTGAAGTGTTCATGGGCGAGGAGGACTGCGAGAGGCAGAAACTCAACGTTTTCAGGATGGAGCTTATGGGCGCAAAGGTGCACCCTGTGTCGTCGGGGACGAAGACTCTCAAGGACGCGACGAACGAGGCTTTGAGGGAATGGTCAAAGACTGTCGAATACACCCACTACCTGATAGGATCAGTAGTCGGCCCGCACCCGTTCCCCGAAATCGTCAGGGACTTTCAGTCTGTAATCGGAAAGGAGACGAGGAGGCAGTGTCTTGAAAAGGAGGGAAGACTTCCTGACGCACTTGTCGCATGCGTCGGCGGCGGCTCAAATGCAATCGGGATGTTCTACCCGATGATAAACGACGACGTCAGGATGATAGGCGTCGAGGCGGGAGGAAAAAGTATGAAGCCGGGGGAAAACGGTGCAACGCTCAACACTGGAGCCCCGGGTGTTCTGCACGGCGCCCTGTCTTACTTAATCCAGGACAATGACGGTCAGGTCCAGGGGACGCACTCTGTTTCGGCGGGGCTTGACTACCCCGGAGTCGGGCCTGAGCACAGTATGTTGAAAGAGCTGAAAAGGGTGGAGTACTCATACGCGATGGACCCGGAAGTCCTGGAGGCGTTTTCGTATCTTTCAAGGACAGAAGGGATTATCCCCGCTCTTGAGTCTTCGCATGCTGTGTCCTATGTCCTCAAGAACAGGGACGAGTTCGACAAAGACGATATCGTGGTGATATGCCTTTCGGGAAGAGGGGACAAGGACGTATCCCAGGTCTCAGAGATGACGGGAGGAAACCTATGAAGGCTGATCTGTGCGGAAAAACAAGACTTGCGAAGGCTTTTGAAAATAAGGGCTTTGTTGCGTACACCGTTGCGGGAGACCCGTCTGTAAAGGAGTCGGTTATTGCCGCGAAGGCCTTGGTCAGAGGCGGCTGCGATGTCCTTGAACTTGGCGTCCCCTTTTCAGACCCGGTCGCGGACGGACCGGTAATACAGAAGGCCGACAAAAGGGCCCTTGATGCGGGAATTACAGTTGACGGAGTTTTCGAGGTCGTAAGGGAGATAAGAAAGTTTTCCGATGTCCCGCTGGTGTTTCTGGTCTACTGCAACATTGTCTTCAGGAGAGGTGTCGACAGGTTCTACGACGAGGCAAAGGAGGCGGGTGTTGACGGGATACTTATCGTCGACATGCCTCCGGAGGAATCGGGGCCTGCTCTGAAGGCTTCGAAAAGGACGGGGATTGCCCAGATATTTCTTGTGACGCAGACGACTTCTGATGAGAGGCTTGACAAAATCGTTGAAATGGCGTCGGGTTTTGTGTACCTTGTGTCCACTCTCGGCGTTACGGGCCAGAGGGCGGAAGTGTCAGAGAAGGCTTTCCCGCTTCTTGAAAAAGTCGAAGCGAAGACGAGTGTCCCTGTAGCCGTCGGTTTCGGTATATCAAAGCCTGAGCATGCAGAGGAGATTGTCGGACACGGTGCGGACGGAGTCATCGTAGGGAGTGCAATCGTTTCAATAATAGAGAAGTTCAGCGGGAAATGCAACGGGGAATCCAAAGACGGTGCAAACGGCAACGAAATGACAGTCACAGACGGGAAGGAAAAAGACAAAGAGACGGAAGAAATGTGCAATGAGCTTTCGGAGTACGTAAAATCGATGAAGGACGCAATGAAAAACGTAATGAGATGACAGTGAACAACATTCAGTGAACAATAGTGAACCGGCGGACGCGGACAGACAACTGGTATGCGGGGTATCCTGGCAACTGTTTATGATTAATATATGATTAATTTATGATTTGTGTGCCCCGGCAAAGTCAGGCAGGTAATACCGGGAATTAACTGGAAATTATGCCGGTAAAAATAAAAAATAAAGGGTTCACTTTTTTTACTTCTTTTTAGGTTCACTTTTTCCACTTTTTTTAAAGGTCTTTTACGGCGGCGGGATGATATAGATTTATGAAGGTTACATTTGCCAAAAAGATGTAAGCATGCAAAGATGCCAAAAGAAATGCTAAAAAAGAGAATATTTTTCGGATTTTTAAACTGAGGGACTATTAAACCCGATTATCAAACTTTAAGTAGTAATTCTGACAACTTAATATACACAATTTTAAGCTGATATAGTGTAGTCGGCCAATCATGCAGGACTCTCACTCCTGCGACTGGGGTTCGAATCCCCATATCAGCATATTTACAGATGGTATCTGTTCTCTTTTGAGTTTTCTTAAAAACTATACTCTGCTATTGTTCCTGTCAAGGGAATAATTTTTCTCTATTTAATCATAAAAAATTAAGATTTCATGATTGATTTTTACTAAATAATTACACTTGAATTTACAAAATAGTCCCGGATATTAAGCACTGAAAGACATTCAGGGACAATTATATGCATCCCGCTCTTGAAGAAGGTCTGATTGAGATGACAATTCCGGAAAAAGCCCAGCGGCCCGAAACAAAAGTACCGCCTGACTGAAAAAGACAGGGCGTATCCCGGGATGAATAGTGAAATAACTTTTTTCCCAGGTTCTTACCATGAAAATCACGTTGGAATTTTCAGGAACCAGGCATGATTGGCTGCGCCAATCATACCAGTTTTTGCAACGAATATACAAGGCTCGAAATATCTTATGAAGGCTATAATAGTTTTATAAATTCGTCTCTTGTTAGCCCTGCCTGTCTGATGATGCTGTTTATCGTTCCTTTTGAAATTTCCTTGTGGTTTGGAATGGTAAGCCTTCGATAAGGTTCTGTATCCTGCCTCAGAATTATATGGCTGCCGGTCTGATGGTCGATTTCGTAACCGATTTTATTTAGTGCCTTTATTACTTCAATGTAGGATAGTACAGGTAATTTTGGCATATATCAGGCGCTTATTTCTACGGTTTCTTCATATATTGACGGGGGAATAGGTTCATTGTGTTTCTTCAGGCTTTCCAGGTACCCTTTTGCAGCGTCTTTTATGTTTTCAAGTGCTTCGGCCCTGGTTTTTCCTTGGGATATGCAGCCCGGAAGGGACGGGCATTCGGCGACAAAAATTCCGTCTTCGTCCATTTCTATGATGACTCTGAATTTCATAAAACCTGATTTCACCTCTTTTGAGGTTATAACTTATTATATGTTAAACTTTTTTCCGGTAATGTACTATTACGATTTCTGCAATAATAAATCTGTTATGCGGGCACAAAGGGTCTGTGTTAAATTTCTGACTGGCCCGTTTTTTTCAGTTGGGGGGTCAGTCACGGTGTCGGCCCAAGTCTCAAAAGCGGCCAGGATTGCGACGGCAGCACTGCTCATTGAAGAAACACTGGAGCACTTGACGGAAAGCATTCCGGCCTGTTCTGCCGTATCGTCTTCGAAGACGATCTTTACTGTGTAGCTCTCGCGGTTGCTATCGACCCCGTCGTGCGATATTTCTCATTTAAATCCCACGAGAAGACTCAATTTCATCGATTCCCTCATAAATTAAATTTTTAGTAGAACTTTAAGAACGGTACCGGATAATCTGGCAGGTATATCCTCGATTCCATACGCACCTAATTTTTTTGCTTCGTCCGCCAATTCGTCGGTGACATGTCCTGTATAAAACACAACTGGTATTTGTGAATTAATCGCTTTTACTTTATGCAATAATTCAAAACCTTTTGCTATTCCTACATCTGAAAAGACATCTGAGATTATTAAATCAATGTTTCCTGTTTTTAATTGGGCTAAGGCGTCATCTGTACTTAAACTACACGTGATCCCAATGCCTAGAACCTCGAATGCAATTCTTTCATAATGATTCCATTCGGGATGATCATCGACCCATAATACTTTTTTTCCAGTCAACTGGTCGATCTGATTTAAGCTTCTGAACGTTTCAGAGACTCCTGCAACACTTTTTTCAATATATTCGGTTCTTTGTGAATTCATTTCCACAATGCTCATTTTTTCTAACGTCGCTCTGATTATTAAAAGAATTGCCTCAAATTGTTCTTTTTGATAGTTGAGTTGTTTTATACTCTGTCGTCTCTGTATCTCATAAAAGGTAAATGTGACAATTATGGTAAGTAGTATACCAATTACTCCAAGAAGTATAGTAATCTCGACCATCTATCAGTAATTCCATTTGTTGTTGAAATCCTTGTTTTAATGGAATTAATTCTGCAACTCCATCAGATTGATCTACCATTTCTTGGGGGGGGTTCCGTTGAAATCCTTGTTTTAATGGAATTAATTCTGCAACCGCATCAAATTTGCCTGAATAAGACAAATGGTCATTTACCTTCGTGCTTTTTTCAGTGATATATAAAGGGAATGACAGGATCTCAGATCTCTGTTTATAAGGGCATACTTTCTGTATAAAAAAGTTGCTCCTTTCCTCATTCCAAAAGGTTGTGATTTTCCACGCGGAGAGCACCAAAACCCTGTGATACTCCTTTTCCAAGACCACAGTATTCAGGAAGGGAGAAATTTACTCTGAACTCCCCCGTAAATCCAGTCATACCTACACTTTTGTAGCGTGTCTGAACAGAATCGATTTTCGAATGAACATACAGTCGGTTCTCGACAACAATGCCAAGCCCTTTTGCCATCGAGAGTATATTGCCCGTCAGGATTTTGTTTAGAAATTCCTTTCTCTTCTTCCAGTCGGAAATCTTATTATAACTCTCATAATTCTTTGAGTTAAGTGCAAGCCATGGAGAAAGAAACCTGTAGCTGACAGGCTTGGGGGTGATATCTATATCAACCGATCTTTCATGAATTGTTCTTTTAGTAACCTCATATCTGCTCCCCAGCAGATCAAGCTCATTTATCTCCCCGGATATTTTCTTTATGACATCCGCACCTTCTTCTATACCAAAAATGGAAGGAGTTTTTCCTACCATCTTATACTGCACACGCGGGTAGGTCAGGACAGGAGAACCCATATGGTTATGAAGTACCGGGTATTCGGAGAAGACATTCCCTATATAACCTCTAAGCTGAGTAGCCTCCTCCTTCACAGGTCTGTCGGTTTTAAGGACCAGATAAAGCGTCTTATATTTCATCGGATCTCCGGGTTCTGTTTACCATTCCATCCACCCCGCAGGTGTGTATGACATTGTAATCTCTACACTCTTGGGATAAGGAGGGGAAATTTCCAAACCATCATATTGCCGGGGATATTTTCCAAGTTTCAGATCAGTTACAATTTTTGCAAACAGATCAGGGTCATTATCCTCCACAATCCCCATTATTGTCTGATAAAGAGTACCTGTCCCAAAACCGACCCGGATCAGATTTCCATTATCCATCCGGCTTTTGATAGTATTCAGATTTTTTCTGAGGATCATATCATACTCTGATTCTTTTATCCGAATCTTTTCCAGCAGGTGAGACTCCTTTTCAAAAGCGGCCCTGTTGAACTCAGATACAACATTTTTTATTTCTGAAACCAGATTTTCCCCATCATAAAAATCCTGAAGCCCGAAAGATTCAAATTTCTCTTCAATTTGTTTTCTATCATCAGCTTTTACAGCATTGAACTGGTCCGAAACGGATATACTTCCACTGAAAGCGGAACCTTTTTTTATGCATTCAGCATAAACAGGAAAATCTTTTTGAGCCATACCCTGCCTACCAAGCGACCACGTTTTGATACTCTGAACTGAGATGCGATTATTTTTTTCGGGCATAAAATCCGACACCAGCAAAAATTTCATTATATCATTTCTAGGGTCGTATCTCCTTTCGTGTTGATACGAAAATACATTATCAGTCAGATTCTTTCCGATTCGTTTCCTATTAGTCCGGTCACTAATTTCAGAACTGAGTTTTTGAACCAATTCATCAGATCTTCTGGAGAAATACTTCCACAGAAGTGCCGTCCTGACCGCACCTTTGATGCTGGATCCGGGAATATATGCAATATCTGCTGTTTTTATACATTCACGAATATCTTTAATATTGTTCGGCAGTATTGCACCCGTTCTCTCGGCAAGATACCTGAAAACATCTTTTAGATTATCTATCCGCTCGTCCCTGAAAAATCTTTCAAGGGTGAAATCATTATCTGATCTCACCCTGTTGATATATACGGATTTTTTATCTTCACTGAGCGAGCGGTAAAACTTATCCATATCAACCCTTGCAACAAAATTTTTACCTGATTTTGTACCTTTATGAAAGACAAATTCGTAAGGCGTATAAACCTGTCCTGTCCCGATGTGTACAGGTGTTAATGTCCTGACCATTAGTTCCGTCATTAAATCCCTCCCCATGGAACTGTAAAGGCCATACCGTATTCAACAACCGGTGGGTTTTCCCTTACCATTGCAACAGATCCATAATACTTTTTCCCTGTATTCCTGAATACAGAACCTTCTTTTAGCATTATAACCTGTTTTTTCATAAAACCGTCCGTACTTCTGCCATGAATAGTTACAGGATCATACCATATCCCGCCATTGAACTGTTCAATATCCTCGGGCAGATAACGTGATATTGATGTCAGATACTCTGTTTCAACCTCAGGGAGTGTGTATTCACCGAATTCAATCTCAAAAGATCCTCCTCCAACTGAGATCTCTTTTCCTATTCCCCTGTCTTTCAGGAAAGAAAACCCGGCATTTATTTTATCCTTCCATGAATCATCAATGAGATCAACCAATATACAAAAGCCGCTTCCTTCTTTGTAAAAACAGCCCTCTGAATAGAAGAACTGTTCAGATTCAGAAGACATCCTGTTGATCTGATTATGCGGCACATCTGCCGCTAACTGCTCCCGATGGAAATCATCACCTTTAGGGATAAGAATCCCTGAGGATTTAATACAGTATTCCTTTTCAAAGTTCATGATTCCGGCGGACTTCAGTTCGCCTTTCGAAAGCTTCAGAAAAATATCCTCGTGGAGGAACCTCACTTTTTTGAACTTTTTGAATGCGTCGAAATTACTTTCATCAGGTATCTTCGCAGATGGAATTTTCGGCATAGGGAAGAAGTGCACAACTGACCCGTTGTCTCTCTTCTCACACGGTATGCCAGAAGACATAAGAAACGGCGGATTGTCAGGATAACAACTCAGCAATCCATCCACATCAAAGCCTAACTCTGAAAATGCACTGCATAGTGCTCCGAATATTGTATTAGACGGGATGCTTGACGGAAAAAGCGATTCAGGATATATGTATACTGCATACATTGCGCCACTTCCAAAATTATCGGAATTTAAAGCGCCTGCCTGATCTCACGCACTCTGCTCTTTCCTTCTGCTGACTTGACTGTTGTCCAGTCCCTGCCTTCTATATATGAGTCCTTAGTCTTTTCGAGAAGTTCCACATCTTCAAAACTTATCTTCCCATACCCCCTTGAACCGGACGCTCCCAGATAGTTGTCCTCAAGCATGTCCATCGCTTCAAAGATGATCTTCAGTCTTTCCTTATCCTTCTCTTCATACTCTGAAAAGATCATTTCAAAATCAAATTTTGAACCGGCGGGCACACGCTCGATAAATCTTGGAGTTGCCGCTGAAGAAATCCGATTCAGGAAATTTTCTCCTTTCACTTCTGTCCCGTGCATGATATCCTCTTTGGATTCCCATAGATCCTTAGTGGCAACGTCAGGGAAAGAATCCCTCACTATAAGCCTGGTCGGACCTGACAAAAACCCGTCCTTTGCTCCACGCCCGAAGGTTACACAGAGGTCACAGTCTTCCTTATCACAATTATGAACCCCTCCGTTTTTTCCTCCCCATTTATCCATGTTTCTCTGTTCAAGAAGAGATCTCATCTTTCCTTTTATGGATGAACCGGGAATATAGGGCAGTCCTGATATCCTGTCAATTACAACCGGAGAATCAGTACCGCCGATCTTTATGGATTCGGCTATCCCTCCGATATGAATGCCTGTTTTGCAGTTAATCTTTCCTTTTATCAGATAGTTTCTCTTAAAATCCATTTCATTCACTCCTTCTCATAATACTTGGAGTATGCAACCAGCGATTCCATAACCGATACGAATTTTTTGAAATTTTCTGCAGAAGCCTGATCTCCAGTTTTAGAAGGGATTTTATCGAGACATAAAGTACAGAAATTATAGAAATCTCCGGGAATCGTCTTTCTTCCTTTTGCATACGCAAGTGTGGGATAGAGCATATAGTAGCCGGATTTTGCAGACTCCCAGCCGGATTCTGAGATCTTTTCCTGAATCTTAATGATACTGTCAAAATATTTTCGGAGCTGCGTTGGATTCAGCTCTGATCTGTTGGATTTAAGCTGTTTTGCAACTTTTTCAGCAATCCCGTCCGGCTTTGCAATATCCTCAATCGAGATGGAACCCAGATCAGGAGCTTCTTTAAGCGGCTTAAGAATATCCTCAAATTCACTATTCCCACGTCTGGAATTTTGTTTTGGTTCATACTCATTTTTATATCTCGATCTTTCATAACTCATCTCTTCACATCTCCTCTCTCTTTCTCATTCTAAGGCTTGTCCAGTAGACAGGCAGTTTGATCCACCCAAACATATCAGGCGAGATCAATTTTTCGACTTCACTTCTTACCGCAGTGTCCCTGATATTGCGTTTCATCATATACTTCAGGTGAGGCACGAACCGTTTCCTGTTCACTCTTGCATTCATCGCATTCTCAAAGGTGCACCCGGTTTTAGTAGTATCACCCCATGTCTGATTCCACAGCCTCAGGAAGGAATAGATCATCCCTCTGGACACCTTATTTAGGCAAACTGCATCTTCAAGATCTCTTGCAGTCTCAATAACCCTGAAATAGCTCTTTTCATGGGAAGTCAGTTCTTCATCTTTCCAGATCAGGCATTCGTCGAAGACTGAAATCCTGTTTTTTCCATTCTCTTTAGCATTCTCAAGACGCATGTCGGCATATGCAACCCCACGGGAGATCGGCAGTCTGGGAGAAGTTATCTCAACTCCCGCAGAAAGTGTAATCACAGGATTTTCACATGTAAAACGCCTGAATTCAGAATATATTTTTCCGGCAAGCTCTAATGCGATGTCCCACGGTGCAATTATCAGGAGATCGTCCCCGCCAGAATATGTGATATATACGGCAGGAATCTTTTTACCCAAACATTTCTCACAGGGTTTTTCATCTTTTGAAAGCCTGTAAAATTCAAATTTCTGGGGTTTTCCGCCGTCTTCTCTCTCACGGGTTATCTTTATAATATCGTTTCTGAACTTTTCAGCGCATTCGGAACAAAGATCATGATAAACACAGAACTCTTCACAGATTCTGTTCAGGTATCCTGCAAAGAAAAGCTGGAGCTGATCGCTGAATGTATGAATTCTTGAAATACTTCTGTCATTTTCAGGAATTCCAAATGCAAAAAGTTTCCCCAGGTTGTCTACATCTGCTTTCAGAATTCCCAGTTTTGGTGCCCCTTTTGAAAGCTTTGCTATATCACTGAAAGTAAGGATCTCCTTATTGTACTTCGGGACAGTATTTCCGATAAACCTGAATCCTCTCTCTCCTTTACCTTTCACTGTGAAATCAGTACTGTTTAACGAAAAAACATCTGTATTGCTGTCATAAACTTTTTTTTCTGCTTTTATGAGATCATAAGAAACATTCAGACCGTAGTCTCTATATGAAACCGGCAGAGATGCATCCCTTCTCCTGACTAGATATTCAGACCCTGCAATTTTTGTCCCGATATAATCATGAACCAGACAGGACCGGCAGTGATCTTGATCGTCAAGTAAGCTTCCGCAGACAGGACAAAACTTTTTAATTGACGCGTTCTGCCCGACAGGTTCAAATCTTATTCCGCAGTCAAGAAATTTTTGTGACTTCTTTTTTGCCACTTCTTCAGTAAGTCTTCTAAGTGTTGTTTGGAATTCACGTATATCGTCCTTTCCGGCATCGACAAGTCCTGTTGCAAGATATATCCTTCCTCCGAATTTCTGAAGGAGCTCCCTGTTGACTTTTGCCGCAAGCTTTTCAACCATGTCACGATTTTCAGGGGTGTTCGGTGCTAGGATTACAAATTTTCCGCCAGTGTCCCATAGCACCGATACCGGCGTCAGTGTCAGTTCTCTGCAAATTTCTGTGACTATGGCATCTGAAAACAATACAAGCCAGAAGGATCTTCCCCTAAGCCTTTTCGCCATTTTTTTCCGTGCATCCTCGGGTGTGACCACATTAAATATGAAGTCCTGAATCCCGGAGATGTCCCCCTGAATAAGGAGGTACGGCCGGGTTTTATCGCTGGACGCTGCAAGTGCATGTGCAATAGCGGCGGTTGTCTTTGAATGGTCAAACAACGGGATATCCGGATCATTGACATATACTGCGGATGGAATCTTGGAAGTATATCTCTTCAGAAGAGCAAGGGTTGTCCCGACATCGGGTTTTTTGTCCAGATTTCTGCATTGTTCCGTAAATCCTTTCCAGAGCCTTTTATACTGTTCTCTGAATGTATAGTTATACCTTTTAATTTCATCCAGACTTTTTGGAAATATATTCTCACTAAGATCAAGTTCTGAAACCGGGTAGTACATCGCATTGTCAGTCCCAGTCTCATTCTTTTTTCCGATGGATGGAAAAATGCTTTTTAACGGTTCTTTCCTGACATCGCCCTTTTCTTTATCTTTCCTCTCTCTTCGGTCCATTGCCGAAGAGAGACGGTCTGCATCCTGAATGATCTTTGCATAGTTCTTTGAAGCAGATGCGGCAGGATTATGATGACAAAGGACGAGGTCTTCAACTATAACATCAGGGAAGTATTGATTAATGAACTGAGCGCTCCATTTGGCGTGCGCCCCGTTTTTGCCATACTTTTCCTCGTTAAAGGCTTCGTATTTGCCGGTCAGTCCTTCTCCGGCCCGCTGGCTGAACTTACCAATATCATGGAACAGAGCTGCAGTTACTATCCTGTTAATCTCTGTCTCGTCCACAGTTGATAATCTTTTTTTCATACCTTAAACCTAACTATTTGTCTTTTTTTATGAAAATGTACATAATTCCATCATTTTACGAGCTATCAAAAGTAATTTTAAGAGATTTTTTTAATTTGTATTCTTACTCCGGTTTTTGGCTTTTTCATACAACCGGAAAAAAATTTCAAGTGGTCTTATCGACCTGATTTTAATAATATTCTCTTTTTCTATACCTTCTCCTCAACACAACCGCCGCCACTGCAATGATGAAGATAATGCATCCTGCGATAATTATTGTCTCAGGCGACAGTACAAAGCCTTTTTTGCTTTTAGCATATATCGGCGTACTTGAGAATGTCGTTCCGCCAAGGTGCCACTCCGCCTTGTTGTCGTCGACGTACTGAGCATTTGAATCTATTATTTCGGCGGGCATTTCAAGATATAAATCAATTTTGACTGAATCCATCATGGCATTGTATAGTAAGAAATACTGTGAAGAGCTGTATTTTTCCAACTCATTGTTTTCACTTACGAAAGTATTGTCAATGTACGTGATAGTACTTCCGTCATCAGTAATAATGCGTTTACTGTCGGGTAAAGGAGTCCACGTTCCGTTCTTTAGTTCCGTTGTTATTGTCACTTCATCGCCGCTCCAGTCTTCAGAATACGATATGTCGGGGTTCTTCGCTTTAATATATTCCTGAAGATTTGAATAGCCCTCTTTTTTGCAATTCTCGGAAATCAGACTATATATTGCCGGATTTGTTGTTATTGTCAGTTTTATGTAATTTATCGTTGCATCTGATGATACTCTGACATTTTCAGTCATTTGAACGCAGCCTGATGTCATAATAACAGTCATCAGAAGGACTGCTGCCATAGCAAAAACAAACAGACGTTTTTTTAATATTCTGCCTGCTTTTTTAACAGGTCCCTTTTTTTCAATATCACAATTTACAAATTTTTCCATGGTCTCACCTGTTATACCCTAATTTCCGCCATAAAACGAAGAAATCTGAATAATTGATTTTCAGAATCTAGTCAGAATAAAAATGCGGATTTAATATTTTTCCGGCTATGCAGTCAGAATTTTGCAGTTACACTTTATTGAAAAGCGTAACTAAAGTAAACATTTTAATCCTCTGCCGTGTCCTGAAAAAATATCAGAATTGTCGGTTATACGGTCAGAAAACAGTCTGTAAAAAGCATAGTCCCACAGCACAAGCTATGGTATAAAATCTGTTTTGATTTTTGAAGATATAAAGATTTTGGATAATACCATGCGGGCCATACAAAAGAACAGCAATTCAGTATTATAACCGAAACAGGAATACCTGCACGGCGCCAGGAGTCCGCTTCATAATTTTTCTGCACCCCATTCTCCTGACTGCATTATTCATAGAACCTTAGTTTAGTAGAATCTATCATACCACAGAAAATGAATAATTAAAGATGTAGCCCAGGGGATTTCAATTTTTATTTTCATTGGGATATATTCTATACTTATTTAACGTTCAGTCAGGCATTCAAGGCTAACGAGGCCAAGTTGTTGCAATCCTTGTTTTGTTGGAATACATTCTGCAACTTGAAATTTGCACATGGCTGAAACAGAGAGGATATTGTTGCAATCCTTGTTTTGTTGGAATACATTCTGCAACTTCCTGATTATACTATCCGGAATAACAATCAGAACATAAAGTTGCAATCCTTGTTTTGTTGGAATACATTCTGCAACACGACTATATCCCTGTACGTTATGATCCCCGGAAAAATGAGTTGTTGCAATCCTTGTTTTGTTGGAATACATTCTGCAACTGAATCAATCCGGGATGGAAAGGCTGCAATAGTGCCGTTGCAATCCTTGTTTTGTTGGAATACATTCTGCAACTGGGAGCATAACGATACAAATACACACAACGGTTATTATGTAGTTGCAATCCTTGTTTTGTTGGAATACATTCTGCAACGGCATCAAATCTGTCCTGATCTGGCAAATACCTTTGCAGTTAAGAGATCAACTCAGACATATATAAAAGGCATGTTGGTTTTTCAGAACCGGGTATTTAAAGACATACTTTTCATATTTCAATATATCGTCTTTGAGAGATACAAAAAAACCGATTTATGAACCAGTCCATTGTATTTTTCTGTATTTCCTTTAGTAACCGGAAATATTTCACCAACTATTTCTTCGTCCAAATCTACCTGAGGGTTTTTGCGGCAATTACCCAATGATAAGGCAGTTTTTCTTTCTGTAATCGTCCTCGTTGAACCTCTTTCCGATAACGATCTTCTTCTCAAGGCAGGATTTACACATAGTAAATACAAGAATACTGTCTGATTTTCTTTCCTCATCCCTTTCCTTCATTCTGGATTTCAGTGTTTCTGCAAGTCTTTGCATTAATCCGTCCGTCGCCTCACCGAAAAACACACTTTTCTGAAAACGCTCAAGACCAAAATCCCTGCAATCTTCGCTAATTTTTGTCCTCACATGAGTATCGCCAATATCATACATAACCCAGATAAACATTATAACTGCTCCTTTAATTCCATTTATAAGTAAAAGGCACATATTCCGTACCTTCTGCAAGGCAACCCGCAAGTAACCTGATGTTCTCCCTTATAACTTTTCGAAAAGTTGTTTTTTTACCCAGAATTGTTCTTTCATCGTCAAGACGGGCAATAATTTCACCGATAGCCTTTCTTCTCCCAATGTTGGTAAGGAAAAATGAATTGTCTACATCTCCGGCAGAAAAGCGGTTTCTGACTGCCATCGTGATGATAAGCCTGTCTGCGACCGGTTGCCTGAACTGCTCAACGCAATCATATATAAAGGACTTGTTTTTGGACCGGTCAGCATGCATAAAGCCGGTCCAGGGATCAAGTCCGGAATAAATGCAGGCCCTTTCGACTTCATTATAGAGAACACCGTAACAGTAATTGAGATACGAATTAAAGATATCAGCCGCAGGATGCTGACTTCTCTTCCCGGAATAAAAGGTCTTTGGAATCACTTCACCAAGAACTGAAAAATAAAGCGATGATGCCGCGCCTTCCGCTCCTCTCAACGCATTATAACCGTCCTCGAATGAAATTTTCTCTGCCTTGGCTGCAAAAGAGTCCAGTTTCAGTTTCTGGCGTCTGAGTTTCACATTATCCCTCGTTTTAGAGAGGGTCAGGATAAGATTTGACATATTAACGATCTTTGCACTGATGATAGACCTCATAATCAGAAACCCATTCTCCGATTCAGACGCCAGAAGTTGACAACGCCTTATTCGGGCGATTTTTCCAAAATCCGCAGGAATAACTCTGCATTCAGGAAGTCCGGATTTTTTCATAACAACCAGATCTATACCTCTTTCTGAAGCACATGCAAGGGCCGCTGTACTCACCACTGCGCTATCGCAGATAACAATCTGATCCACATCCTCTGTTGAAATCTCTTCTTTCTCTCCATTGCATTCTACAACAAATCTGTTGCTTTTTTTCATGAGAACAGCCCCGTAACCGTTGATAACTAAGTCCATTCTGTCACCTGTTTTGATCAGCAATATAAATTTATCAATTAAAAAACCCTACAATTCACAATACAGGTGAATGAATATTCTATGAAAACAGCAGTGATAGCACCACTAGGACTAAGTCCGCCTGCGATAACGTCATTCATAGACGGTATCGGGGCTCCAGTATCAGATCTGGTCATAATAGCCACCGACAACAACATGGTACTTGCAGGTGCAGATTTTCTCTCGGCAGGCCTTTCCTCAAAGTATCCCTGGCTTAGAATCCATACTGAGGTACTTTCATTTGATGATATATCAAACAATGAAGAAAATTTTACCTTCATGTCTCTTGCAGCCCATAATATACGCAGGGAGCGGGAAGACTTCAACTGCGACAGAATCTTCCTGAACTGTGCCGGAGGAAGAAAAAATGAATGCGTTACCCTTGCTCTGCTCGGTCAGATACTACAGGTTGACGGCGTATTCCATATTGTGAATAAAAACGTCAGTGTATTAAACGAGCGGTTAGAATACCTTAGAAAGGACATACTTGAATTTTTCGGTCTCAATGAAGAAGCACGTGACCGTCTTTATGAAAAGAAAAAATCTGAATATGATGCACTACTTTTTCCCCTCCGTTCAGGATATGAGATAATCCGTATACCCACTCTTCCGTTTCCCGACGATTATCTGGTTTACCTCATTCATTCAATCTCAAATTCCGGGGCAGGTATGGAAAAATCCGACCTTGAACTGATGGTAAGTCATGGAATCTTTGATAAAATCGGAAATAATTATGAGGTAACTCCTCACGGGCAGGCTCTTCTGGAGGTGCTTATTGGAAAATGAAACTTTTTTCATTTATCGGATCAGGGAATTATGAAAAAACGGAATATACATTAAACGGCAAATCCTGTAACACAGACTGCATTCAAGAAGCAATATGCAATTTTTTCCCCGGAATTGACGAGGCTGTTCTATTCACCACTGAAGAGGCATATAAATGTGCATACCCCCAGATAAAAGAGAATCTTGAGTCTTCATGCTCTGAAAAAAAGTTCATTGCAAATAATGTAATGATACCAAATTGCATGAACGAGGAAGAACTCTGGGAAATATTCAGAATAATTTCAGGTGAAGTCAATGACGAAGATAAGATAATTTTCGATATAACTCACGGATTCAGGTCCATTCCATTTGTAAGTTACCTAATCGCATCGTACCTCCGGTCAACCGGGAAAGTGGAAATAGAAAAAGTGCTTTATGGTACTTACCAGAAAGGAGTCAAGTCAAGTCCGATTCTGGATCTTACCTTGTTTGTCTCGATATCAGACTGGATAGCAGGTGCTTACAGTTTTACCGAGTCTCTTGATGCCGGTAAAATTTCAGGTCTTATACAGGAAATTAACAAAAATGTACACCTTGAAATGGCAAATCCCAATGAGGGCCCTAAAAAACTCCAGAAATGGTCTGATAACCTGAATAAGTTCACAATCGCCGTGCGGCTTTCAAGACCGGCCGACTCTCTTGAAAGAGCTAATGCAGTATTCCGGGATTATGATCAGGTCAAAGCTGAACTGGAATTCTTTGTCCCGTTTATAGACCCGATAGAAAACAGGATCTCAGGGTTGCAGAAATATATAACAGAAAAACCGCCTGATGGAAATATCACATGGGATTATGCAGAAAAACAACTGGAACTAATCGGACTGATGAACGAAAAGAACCTTTTTATGCAGTCCATGACCCTTGCACGTGAATTCATGGTCACTCTCCTTATTCTTTGGCACGGTAAATACTGCAAAGAATGGCTTGATGAAGGTATCCGCAGGAATTCGGAGAGAGCAATGGGTGCATTGATACGTGAAAAAAGGAATGGAAATTTTGACAGCATTCCTGAATTTTCAGAGTTTCTGAATATGCACCATAATGAAAAAGAGTCATTCTGCAGACTTTGGGGCACAATTACGGATCTCAGGAACAATATTGCCCATTGTGGGATGAAAATTCAGCCTTCCCCCATAGAAAAAATTCCTGTAAGAAGTTTAAAAATCTATTCCGATCTCAGGGCTTTCTTTTTTTCAATCAGACCTGTCACTTAAAAAAAAGTGATCTATAAAAAACGATTATTTTTTTCAAAAACCGGATTGTAAAGAATAATTCTGACTTTAATTTCCTTAACCGGATAAGAATATTTTTTCAGACTCAATAGATTCTCAAATTTTTATTTAATTATTTATAAAAACGCAGTTTACAAAATTCTACGGGTCATATTTTTGCTAATGTTCTTATTCATCTTAAACCTGCATTCACCTGAGTAGATCTGTCAGTCCCATTTTTGCAGTAACTTGTGTACAAGAAATCCTTTAATCACTACTTTTTCAGAGTCTCTCTACAAGGCCAAGCATTCCAAAACCAAATCCGTTATCGTCTCCTCCAAAGCCTCTCTTTTCTTTTCGTCCTTGGGAGACCACGACGCCATATTCGCACTTGGCGGGTGGGGGAGGTGATAGACGTGAACATGATTTATGCAGGGCATTTTCGTTTTGTTCCTCTCAAACCAGACCTCCACATCCTTTCCCAGGGTTATGATAAATTTTATGCAAAATCATGAAAAATATCAACGGGTAAATATGAGATAAACAGTTGCAGCAGAAATTCAGTTATAAAATAAATTAAACGAAACTAAAATTTTATCTGTCTTAAAGTCAATTATCAGAATAACAGCCTTGCCAGTCACACCGGATTAACATGTCAGAGAGCAAAATTTTTCTTTTATACGTCGACGACGAACAGCTGCTTCTGGATTTGGCGAAAGCATATCTCGAACGGACCGGGGATTTTATCATAGATACCGTAACATCCGCAAAAGAAGCGCTTAAACTCATCAGCGGCAACAAATATGACGCAGTCATATCCGATTACCAGATGCCCGAAACAGACGGCCTGGAATTTCTGAGAAGCCTGCGCAGTACAGGAAACAACATCCCGTTCATCATCTTTACCGGCAAAGGAAGAGAAGAGGTGGCAATCGAAGCACTAAACGCAGGCGCCGACTATTACCTGCAGAAAGGCGGGATGCCGAAAGTCCAGTTCGGAGAACTCCAGAATTTCATCACCCACGCCGTCAAAAAAAGAAGGGCGGAAAAAGCCATCCTCGAACATGAAAGAAGGATGGCTGAAATCATCGATTTTCTGCCTGACGCAACATTTGCAATAGACACAGACGGGAAAGTGATTGCATGGAACAAAGCACTTGAGAACCTGACCGGAATTATGGCATCCGACATAACTGGCAAAAACGAATATAGGTATTCAGTTCCGTTTTACAAAAAACAACGCCCTTTACTAATCGATATCGTCCTCAACAGGGAACTCGCAAAAGAAGTCTCTTACGACTCACTGAAATTTGAAGGCGAAGACAGGATAAGTGCGGAAATATTTCTGCCGGACTTCAAAGGAGGAGACGGAACATATTTCTGGTTCACGGCGTCACCTCTTTATGACACCGAAGGAAACGTCTCAGGGGCGATAGAATCAATACGTGACGTCACAGAATTCAAAATGACCGAAGGTCTTTACACTACAATCTTTGAAGATACCGGCACCGCAATGATGATCGTCGACGACAACATTCAAATCCTCAACGCCAATGAAAAAATGAGACATCTTTTGGGACTTTCAAAGAACGAAAGCAAAAAACCCGATGACCTGCAACCATGCATCACAGAAGAAGACAGGGAAAAACTTCTTAAGTACCACAGTCTTTTAAAAAACGAACCTGAAAAGGTCCCGGAAAACTATGAATGCAGGGTAGTCCATAAAGACGGCAGCATCAAAACGACTCTTTTAAACGGAGCAATTATTCCGGGGACAAACAAAACCATAATCTCCCTTATAGATATTACCGAACAAAAAAAAGCGGAAAAACTGCTGAGGTTTACAAAGTTCAGCGTTGACAATGCCCCGGACGGCATATTATGGGCCGATGAAAACGGGAGGATTTTCGCGGCAAACCAGAGTGCGGTCAGGATGTACGGCTATCCCGAAGAAGAGCTGACTGGGTTGAAAATCACGGATTTCGCCCCGGATTTCCCGGAAGACCGCTTCAGTGAGTTCTGGGAAAAGGCAAAGGACAACGGCTGCCTCAAATTTGAGGCAGACGTTTTAAAAGAGGACAGGACAGTCAGAACCGTTGAACTAAACATAGTATTTCTGAATTTTGAAGGGCAGGACTATGAATGCGGCTTCGCAAGGGACATAACCGACAGAAAAAATTCCGGAGATACTTAACCGTAAAAAAAAATTACCTTTGATTTTTCATGGTTTAACTCTGAAAAAATTAATGATTCTGCTGGTTCATCCTGTCAATTTTCGTTAAAATCACTTCTCCGTTAAGTTTTATAAGCGTGACATTGCCACAACTTCCGTGGTCAACCGAAGCGCCGTTAGGCACCTGAATCAGGCGGACCTCGTTTGAATAATAAAGGGAGCGGACCTGAATGCCTGAACTGTCGTAAACCCTTACTATCCCGTCGGCGCCAAAGTCCATTATCCAGCCGTACTCAAGATCACTGTTCAGAGTGGAATTTCCCGGCGGGACAATCTGAATTTCATATCCGTCCGGGATCTCAGGTTTTATGCTTTCGTTTGCAACCAGTTTTGGGAGTGAAAGGGCATCAGTGTCGATAAAACTGTTTTCTTCTGATGTATTTTCCCGAAGGTTCAGGACCGTTGTAGAAGTCGCGGCATTGGCATTGAATTGACCGTCAGCCGAATCAACAGACACAATGTACTTTCCGGAGTTCAGAAGCGAGATGTCGACAGTGCCTGAAAAACTGTTGATGCCGTCCTCACCCCTGACGACTACAGCGTTTCCGTCTGCAATCTCATGTGAAAAATTATAAATGCGTGGCGTAGGGTGCGAACTTACCGTAAGAAACGTAATGGACAAATTCGCTCCCAGAGGAAGGTCTGTAATTCCTGATACGACCGCTGTCTTCGAGCCTGTTATCTCAACCGGGTCCAGCCAAATCCGGTTGTCGACCCCACTTAAAATATACACCCTGCACAGGTTGCCGTAAGACTTTATTCCGTCCTCAAAGAAGTCCGTAAGACTAAGCGGGGAATATCTGCCGCCGTTGATTTTATCAACGAGATTCCGGGAAATTTTTTCGCCTGCACCTGTGACATTCCCGGAAACGGGGTCTTTTTCAAACGAAAAACCTTTCTGAGACACAGGGTATTCTATCAGGATGACTGTCGACAGGTTGTCAGGCAGCAGGTCAGTCCACTCTGGGCTGAAGTTTATAGAAAATAAACCGTCTGAACCCACCGGAACATCATAGAAAGTGATGCTGTCGTTGAAAAACCACACCCTGACAATGTTTATATCATGACCACTGACGTTTCCTGAAACAAAGAGCGGTCCGCCGCGTAAAACATTTTGGTGCTCTCTTACGAAATCACCAGCTTTCGGCATTTCGGATGCATTTATAACCGTGACAGAAAAATTTTCATAACTTAGGACTTCATGACCGTTATCTGCGGCACCACCTGCTGCAACGATTTTTTGATTATCAGTACACCCCGAGACGAAACAGAATACAAAAAACAAAATTAAAAGGGCGAAGATAGTTCTCCGAATTTTATATGAATTATAATTGTCAGGCATATTATGCTCACACAATCTGACTATATCAGCCTGAGCCCCTATATTCTTTTTGCCCTTCACCACTCCCGGATTTTTCAAATTTGCTGTCCTGAAACAGATTATCTTTGGGTAACATATTTGACAAAAACCCGCCGCCGGCCCCGTCCTTGGGCCTCTTTTTGTGATAAGCCACATAGAAAACAGGTTATCTTCCGGAAAAGATTCCGGGCTGTTGCCCGGTTATGGATGGATGCGGAAAGTTAGGGAATTTAATATGTGCAAAATGATTTCGTAATACTACAGTTGTCTACCTTTGCATTCTGGACATACGCCTGAGGCCCATAAGAACAACCCCGGCAAAGCAGAACAAAGACAGTACATAGAAAATAAATCCGGTAAACTGGCCGAAGAGCATCAGTACAGGTTCAAGTCCGGGATACATCCCGATAATATTGCTGTAAAAGACCAGAAGGAACAACATCAAAAGAAAAATTCCGGTCAGGATATTGTCTGCCGATATATTCTGATGCATTTTTTCCATTCACCCCTTTTATGAAAGAACCATAGTCAAATACACAAGCGCCGCCGAAATGAAAAAGCCCAAAACGAACACACTTCCTTCGGCATACTTTTCTGATATTTTTGGTTTCAGGATGTATATAACTGCTGCCGAAACCAGAGAGACCGCGATAGCCGTAAGAATCCACAGCGGAAAAAGACTCGTGATGCAGGGGATGGCTGCAAGAAAAGGCAGGGGCAGAAAAACAAAAAAAGCCGCAGCTATCATGACTGCAAAAACCTTCGGGCCTGAAATTTTCCGGGCGCCTTTATTTATTTCATTCACTGTCATAAGGACCATCACCGAAAGCGACGCCGCTGCAACGGGAAGAAGAAACAGGATGATTCCGGGGATTAAAAGGAGCAGGAGAAAAAGGGCCCGCTTATCCGTTTTGAAACTGTCATAGAACCTCTGAACGAACACTAATAGTGACGTCGCCGAAGTCGAAAGGATTAACGGCCCGATAAAATCTCCCAGGACACGGAGATACGGGTAATAAAAGTCACACAGGTACTGTGTTGTTATGAAGTAGACCGGATAAGTCAGGGCAACCAGAAATACCGCAGGCAGAACAAATTTTTTGTTCAGGTAGTCCCGGAAGGCGACAACAGGCGAGACCATTACAAGGGAAGTTCCGACCGCAGCAAGCGCCGGGCCTAAAATCCCACGGCCTGTAAATGCGGACAGTGCAATAAGAACGAATCCGGCGACAACCCCTGAGACAAGCTGTATTTTTTCATCTTTTATCCTTGTCAGGACCAGGTAAACCAGGACTGAAAACGCTGCAAAGACAATGCAGGTAAGTATGAGAGAGTCTAGTATACAGTCCAGTGACCCGTCAATAAATATATTTGTATAATTCATTTTTTCTCCGGCAACGGGGTATATTGATTTTAAAATATAAACAACTGCTGTATTGAATCCTGCCTGCCAGCCATAAAACGCCAGACTCCGGTTAAAAAAAATCATCGGAGTAACTGACTTTTTTTCCTGAATGCCGACCGCAAAAATATTATTGCCGTTTTTTTCATTTCAGGACTCATTGAAGTACAGGAATGAAGTTTCATTGTATATCATCACCAGGCTGCTGCCGTTATATACGTAGTCCAGATGATTTGAAAAGTCTCTTTCCCTGGAGTACGGTATTCCGGCTCTTGTCCCTGAGTCCTGAACAAAAGGGAACTTTGCGTTGCCTCCGAGCAGTTCACCTGCACCCTCGTCAACGGTGAATGCGAACCTGATGCCTTTATAGTCCATAATTAATTCCGGGTCTTCGTCGCAGTATGGTCTGTTCAAAGGGCAGGAATGAAAGACCACCGCAACCGAAACAGGTTTTCCCCCGTGCCTGAGCAGTTCCTGTGCACGTTCGTCTTTTAAAGCAATACCAGCGAGGTGGTCCTTCAGTACAAAACCTGAATAATTTTTTTCATCTTCCCGTTAAAGTCATTTTCTCAGGATTATAATCCAATGAATATTCAGGTTTGTACTGATTATAATCTAAACTAAACTCGTTCAGTCCGCCACTAATCGCAAATTACACAGAAAACCAGGGAATTATTCCGCCGACAGCAAATGTGAGGGGTGACCGAAACCCGCAAGGCACCCTATTTCAAAATACCGTCCGTTATATTCATAGACTACCGGGAATTCGAACGGTGTGCATTTCTGACCGGCCGTATCTCTGCACGATAAATTGCGCAACTTTGTAATGTTATCTACCGGGCCCTTGAAGTCATAGACAAACCTGTGGCCGTTATACCATTTCCCCAAATCATCCGTACGGTTTTTTAAACCTTCCCCGACCCTGGGAAAACTGATAAAGTCGTCGTCTTTTAAGTGAACAATAGTTTCATTTGTGATATAATCCGGGTGCACTTCCTGAACCGTGCAATAGCCGGCGGTCTTATTGGCGTCCCCGGACAAATAAGAGTCCTGCGGTGATTTTTCAGGCTGAATGAAAGAAGAACAAAAAAAGTACGATACAGCTGCCGCGATTACAATACATAAAACAAGTGCCAGACGGCCTTTCTGAGTCTTTGATAACATCATATCGGACACATCCACAGAAATTTATTTTACTGTTTTGGACTAACACCGAAAGTCAACAGTTTAACAGGTACATGTGAAACTGCATGAAATTTTGAAAAACTTTCAGGGACAGGTCTCTTTAAGACCCGGCAACTGAAAAATTTTGCCCTCTTCCAAAAATTTTGGGTTTCACTTTGAAGCATACACATATTCGGCATAGGGTCTTTCCTCTCCTTTCGAAAAGGCTGTCCCGCTGAATAAATATACGGGCTTCAGCTCGTCCTGCTGATAAATCCTCGGTTCCATCAGGTATCCGAGGGAAATGTTGTCCACTATGATTTTGTCATACCCGGCGATGCTTAAATTACTGACAGTCCTGCGGCTGCACAGGTCATCGTATGCGTCTTCAGCGGTTTTAATGGCCACATCTCCAAAAGGCTCAGCCTCTCTCCAGTTTTTTGTCATCCCGACAACTTCGCCGCCGTCACCTATGACGACCGAAAATTCGTCCCCGTAAACCGGCATTCCGTCAAGTTCTCTGGCATATGAAACGGCGACAGTTACATTGTATGACTCTTTCGGGCATGAGCCGCCACTCCAGACCTGCTGCTTCTGGTTCACTCCGGCGGTTTTGACGAAACTTTCCTCTTCGTACATCCCTGTCTTCTTCAGAAACGAATCCGCAATATCAACCGCTTCATCGCCATAAGGGAGATTCGGCTGCTCTTCAACCGTATTCGGAAATTCCAGGTCCGGAACGGAATAGACCACCGCACCCGACCGTGAATAATACGACACCTGTCTTTTCTGGTCGGAACCGTCAGTCATTATGAACTCGCCGGTATTTTCAATATAATCCTTTAGTTCTCCTTTAAGACCAAAAAATGCGGCGATGTCATCTATTTCCTCCGGGTCCGCTTTTGTGTTATTTATTTTGTATAGCGTCACAGCATCTTTTTCATCCGGCAACTGTGTGTTCAATATAATCAGGTACTTCCCGGAACTATTTCCCGGATTTTCCGAAATGTATGCCTGCCCGGAAATATTTCCGATTATTTCGGCAGAGAACGCAATACATGCAGATACAGCAATCACCAGTATTATCCCAAGAATTATCCTTCTTCTCTTTCTTTCTTCCATTTTATCATCCTTGTCCGGGCAGTCCCGCAGGTAACGGGCGGTTTAAGGTTTATTTATACGGCTTTACGGTACAAATATATATCTTCCGACTGACCCGTCACCGGAATAGTTTCCGTCGGGCACTTTCTGTACAAGGATATAACCGGTGCATTCCGGGGAATCTGAAGGTTCGCGGATTAATCCTCCAAGGCGTGACCACCCCGAATTGGCATTTGTTCCCACTCCGGCAAGGACATGCCAGTCGTAATCGTCCAGATAATACTGCTTCGGCGCAGTCTCCGATACCGGGTTAAGACTGAGCGAAACCGATGCACTTTCGGTGAAATAACCGCACCGTGCAGTCCACGTGAGGTTACTGAAATTATCTGAATGAAGTCTCACGGAATGACCGAAAAGTCCTGAAAAGAGACCAAGCTTATCAAATGTATTCAGAAAACCCCCGGATGTATCTTCACACGACTGCATGTACTTTGACGATGTCTGCGGATGTGACCGCATGGCAGGAGCGTCCCAGGACTTCATTGAGTCATACCCTGCGGCAAAATTATAGTTCACATAGAATTCGGAATTCTTCCAGCCTGTCGGATTACCTGATTCGTTTTCGGCTTTCATCTCGACATGGGAGCCTATGCAGAAATAATCCCTTTCGGGGTCAAGGTCGCCCGGACTCTGGGAGAAGACCGTCGTGGCTGTCACCTTTCCTTTTCCCTGATATTCCCTGACTGTCGTATGCCGGGCTATCTGATAATAGTCGTCGTATAACAGCGGTCTGCACTGTGGAGGGTTATCCCCCGAGACTATAACCGAATCCGTCCTGAATTTCCCCCAGTCTTCTGCACGCGAAAGAAAATCTTCCGGTGAAGGGGGAGTTGCGTCGGCATCTACAATTTCGGTGTATGAAGTAGAAACTCCGTTTGAAAGGACTTTCATATAATAACCGGCGAGTTTTTCATCACCGGAGATGTCGGGGAAAAACACCGCACGGTAATTGCAGCGGGTGCCGGGGTATTCAAATTCATAGGAAACATTCGGTTTTGTATTTCTCCAGCCCAGAATTTCATCTGAAGTGAAATTTGTATATGACAAAAAGTAATCCGCACCTGCACTGCTGATGCTCCCGTTGCTCCCGCTTGTGTTTTCACCCGGAAGAGAGAGTGCGGATGCACATACCTGACCTGAAAGTATAGCAACACTACAAAAGAGAAGCAGTGATGCGGAAAAAAATATTTTCGTACTGGATAATTTATTCTTTTCAGATTTTAAGAAGAATGGGTTTGGAATTTTCAGAAAAATTCTTTTTCTTTCAGGCACCCGCATATTTTTCACTTCCCACCGGATTTTTAATTTTAAAGTATTTTTCAGATAACATGCTCAACAGTTTTTTTTATTCAGGCTCCAGACAATACCGGCACCGCCCCGGTCCCGTAATTAAAATAAATAATTGCCAAAAGAACGGCAGAAATAAAAAGCGTTACAAGTGTTGACTGCATATTGGTTTTTTCTTTCAGTATTCTGATGCTTATGTAAGTAATTACACCAAACCAGACCAAAAGAGGCAGTAAAACATAAAATGCTCCGAAAAATTTTGTTAACCACAAAAACAACACTACCGGCGTCCCGGAATAGATGACTCCCTTAAATGTCTCATTATATTTTCCCGCCCCGCCTTTTGTAAAGAGAAGGAAAAAATGAATTATCAGACTTATGGCAAGGACAAGAAATATGCCGGATGCAATAAATGAAATATAATTGACCACGAATACGACAAAAAGCCAGGCAATGCCCCAGTTCCCGGAGGTACCTACAGAACTGTACCTGTAAAGAAGAGACGCAAGCAGGTAAAGTACAGACCCGGCCAGTGTAATGAAAACAAAAAAGAGAAGGTCTTCCCTGTAGTCACTTTTTCTAACTTTTTGTATTGCATGAGAAGGACTGGCCAAAACATAAAATGCGTTTTTGATGATTTCGTGCAACTGTTTTACCCCTTTATCAAACCCCGGATTTTCAAAGAATAATATTATGGTTATGATTTAAATAAATTCTCTTTGAATCATCGAACTGTCAGAAAAGCGGTCAGGACTCAGACGTTTCAAAATCACTAAATGATTTCGTTTAAAAAAAAGTTTTCAAAATTTTTTTTGCCTGATTTTTTTCTTAGCGAAAAAACTGCGAAAATCACGAAACGTGAACACTCACGTTTACAGGCGTGAAGCCTGAACTGTTTATGCTCAACGACTTTTCAACCGTAAACCTGTAGTCGTTTGAAGTCGTCATAAATCCGGTCTTTCCAGTGGACACTCTTAAAAGGATACTGAAATTTATATCGTCGGGCGCTGTTTCATAACTTTTTTTGAGAGTGCCGGACAATAATGAAAAATTTTAGAGGACTTAATTTATTCAGCACTATTTTTCCATTAAAATGAGAATAATCATTTTGATTTGGTTACATTCAGGTCAAACCACATTGTTGTAATACCTGCACTGGAATTGGGATGCCTGAGCCTGAAATACCTTTTAAGCAGAAAATGATATAAGTTTTCAGGAACGTCCTTTGTTGTCGTGATATTGACATTAACGCTGTAATTATTTTTTGGATATGAAACAAATTCTGACGGAATGCATGTAACATTGATACCCTGAGGCAACGGCACCTGATTTTCTGAATAGTACTCACTCACTCCGGTAACATTAATTGTCTCATTTCCGGTCAGTTCCTTGTTTTTCTCAATCCTCAATACGAAAGTCATGTTTTCTCCGGCTCTTATTTCACCGGAATTCGGGTTCAGGTACTCCTCAGAGGCACCGAAATGAGACTTTCCGGGGACTATAAGAGTCGGCGTGACTTTGTTGCCGGAATAATTCCCGTCGGGCACTTTATGTACAAGGATATAACTTATGCATTCCGGGGAATCCGAAGGCTCACGGACTAATCCTCCAAGGCGTGACCATCCTGAATCAGCACCAATTCCTACTCCTGCAAGGACATGCCAGTCGGAATCGTCCACATAAGTCTGCTTCGGCATAGTCTCTATTACCGGGCTGAGGCCAAGTGAACCGGATGCACTTTCGGTGAAATAACCGCACCGGGCAGTCCATGTGAGGTTATTGAAATTCTCTGCATTGAAAACCACAGAATGACCGAAAAGCCCTGCAAAAAGACCCAGCCTATCAAATGCATTCAGAAACCCCCCTAACGGATCTCCACGTGACTGCATATACTTCGACGATGTCTGCGGGTGTGACCATGCGGCAGGAGCGTCCAAAGATTTCAGCGAGTCATAACCTGTGGCAAAATTATAGTTTGCGGAGAATTCCGAATTCTTCCAGCCTGTCATGTTCCCTGATTCGTTTTCGGCTTTCATTTCGACGTGGGAACCTATGCAGAAATAATCCCTGTCAGGGTCTCCGTCATTTAGGTACTGATAAAGGACGGTCGTAACGGTCACCTTTCCGATATCGAGATAGTCCCTGACAGTTGTGTGCCGGGCAATTTCGGAATACCCGTCAAAAAACAAAATTTCATGCCCGAACAGAGAATTCATGGCTTCTGTAAGAGAATCCGACATATTGTCCGCCTGCACTTCTGCACGTGAAAGAAAAGTGTCAGGTGAAGGGGGCGCTGCACCGGCATCAATAATTTCGGCGTATGACGTCGAAACTCCGTTAGGAAGGACTTTCATATAATAACCGGCGAGTTTTTCGTCACCGGAGATGCCGGGGAAAAAAACGACACTGTAATTATAACGGCTGACGTGAATCTCAGATCCAAAATAAACGTTGGGCTCTGTGTTTCTCCAGTCGGTGATTTCGTCTGATGAGAAATTTGTACAGGACAAAAAGTAATCCGTATCCGGGTTATTTATGTTTTCATCCGGCAGGGGAATGGCGGATGCACAAACCTGACCTGAAAGTATGAAAAGACTGAAAAAGATGAGCAGTGATACGGACAAAAATCTTTTCGCAAGGAATATTTTATTCACCTCAAAAAAAAATGGATTTATGGTTTTCAATGCAGTTGTCTCCTTTCAGACGTGGACATAACCATTTCCGGTCCAACGGACTTTACAATAATGCCCCCATGCATTTGTTCCTGAAGGTGCATAACCTGGAACTCCATTTTTAAATATTGTCCATCCATTTGAAACATCGGCTTTTACCCGTGAGATTATGTAAGTATTACCATCACGCGCAGGTGCTTGTGAACACACAGACTCCTGACCTGGTGAAAATTCAAATGAATGTTCTGCACAATCCGTTCCTGATCTAAATTCTTCATCCCAACTAAATTTATTTCCGGATAAATGGTTGAATTCAACACATCTATCTGGAATTTCTGTTGTCCATTCAAGGCTACAGCCTCCAGAATTAAGAGATAGACCCATATTAGTATACCCTGTTGTTGTTTGCGGATTATTCTGACTTACAAACACACTTGGCAAATGCTGATATGAACCCAACGAATAATCAGAGTTTATTTCTACATTAAATTGAAAATTTTTGTACGGTTCATACCCTGAAACTATGATACCTGGATCGGTTCTCAAAATAGTCTTTGTAAAGAAATAATCCTGATCGGAATTTGTTTCTAGATTATCCCAATACCATGAGGATATAAGTTGCGCATTTCCAACACCAGGATAATTACGGGAGATCCTAGATGTATGAATTTGATGGGGTCCAGAACTAGAACTAGTTTTTAACTCCTTAAAAGACTCAAGCGTTTTAACATTTAATGGACCGTTAATCCAATTATCTATGTTTGTTGATGCTTTCTTAGATGAATAAGTTTCATTGGATGGAACCACCTCAGCATAGGATAAACTTTCCCCACTGGGGAGTACCCTAAATGCATATCCAACGATTTTTTCATCTTTAGAAATATCAGGTTCAGCAAAACCAATATACTGTGATGGAAGCGATTTAAATTCTTTTTCAAAAGAATTTAGTACTTCCTGATCCTGAGCATCAATTTGATCTTGAGAGATCCCTGAACCAACAAGGCGTACCGTGTATTTTTCTTCGTTATATTGGTTTTCTTGATCAGGCTGTAATGTATTGTTTTCAGCACTAACGACAGGGACAAACATTGTTCCAATCAGTGCCAAAACAAACAGCAGGCTCAAAGCCCACATTCCTTTTTTCGTTTTCATAAATTTCGTCTCCACATTTCATGGAGTACCGGATTGCAAATATTAAACTTGCAAATATTAATATACTACTTAAGTGCAGTAATTTAATTACCGGTATTCTAAGCCGGTAAATGACCGGGGATAAAAAGGAAAGATGACATACAATTCATTTCCTTTTCTTCCCCCTGAATTACCTTTGGCTTTTTTATAGGTTCAATCAAAGCAGTTTATACTTAGATCTCCCCAATTTGTAATTTGAAAAAAATACTTTATACGTCTTCTCACCATGTACTTGAACTAATACTTAAAAAATAAGAAAAAATCTTTCATAAATACAAATAAAACCAATTAATTCAGGAATTATATAGAAATCCGGCGTTATACTTAATATATGCATGATGATCTGCCGATCTTTTATGTATTTTTCTATGCGCGGATATATGTCATGCTTAAAAATCCTTTTCCATTGATTTTATACCAAAATTAAAAATATCCAAAGACTGTTTATATTAGTTGCACATAATTAATAGATTCATAGCAGAGATAGAAAAAGACTTGTTTTATATTTTTATATTCGTACCAGAGATAGTAAAAGCAAATACTAATGAAATTCTTTAAATTGTATAAAAATTTATGTATTCATAAAAATGTCACTCGTATGTACATTTTTTTTAAGATAGCTAATAAGGAGATTTTACGTAATTTCCGATTCGACTCCCCGGACTTTTCCTAAAAAAAAATTCAGTCTGTATAGACACAGTCCCTGCCCTTCAATAAAGTTCTTTATACTCAAAAAAAATTTGAACAGGTCTTTAAAACAGAACCAGAACCTGCGACCCATGCCTTTTGTGTGTTACCCGGACCTTACGGCTGCTGAACCAGGATTCCGTAATAACCCCCATTCCGGCAGATGAGTTTATTTGAGTACTCATTTCGTATTTCACCGGCCCTTTTGCCATTTGTATTCGCATGACTGACGATTTTCATATTGCTCCCTGCAAAAGTCTCTTCAGATATCGGAGCAACGTCTTTGAAAAGCTCTCTCAGTTCAGGGTATTTGCCGAAATCAGCTTCAGACAAATAAACCAGCGTCCTGTTCTCCACATCAGTCAGGTTGCTGTTCATCTCCACCAAGTCCAGCTGGTACGGATCGCCTACAAACAGACTGAGGACGTATGGCGCCACGTAAACGCAGCCAAGTACAACAAAAATGAGAATGACGGCGGTTAAGATATTTCTGACTGTTTTTTCCATTGTATTCCTTCACACCCCGTTTAAGCGGATTAAAATGCACACGGGATATAAATTAACCCGAAACCCTTCAACCCGTCTCCTATTGTAAACTCCTTTTATCTGCATAATAAGCATTAATGTTATTGTCTTACTTTTTGGCCGGCCGGGAGCAACAGAAAGGCTGTCGTCCTTTCGAAGATGTATTAGTAATATGAATCAGGATAGAGCATATATTTCCATGCAGGAAGTATTATGATCTCTTTTCCTGAAATTTCTTCTTTGGCTTCGGTTCCCATAGTCAGTATGAAACCCTTTTTCAAATTATATTCATTTAAAGCATCGATTAATCCGTCTGTCTCTCTTTTCCTTGTTTTATTGTTCCTGATGTCGGATGAAACCTGAATGGCAGATACGATGAATGTACCTTTCATTATTATGAAATCACATTCATTACTGTTTCTCCTGTCGGAATGATAGAATAATTTATTGTCGGTTTTTGATTGAAGTAGATATAAGAACACAAGATTTTCAAGTTTCTGCCCGGTATTTTCTGAAAAGCTGAATGATACAGTTCTCAGGAAACTGTTGTCTCCCGAGTAGATCTTCGATGATGCCTGAACCTGTTTTTTAAGAGAATAGTAAAAAGCCGGCAGGGTATAGAACAGGTATGAATCCCTGAAATAATCTATATATTGGCTGATAGTATTATTGCTCTTTATTCCTGTAATCTGCCGGAGTGTTGAATATGTAAATATCGAAGAGGAATTTGTTGCGAGGTAAGTAGCAAGCCTCGATAAGCCCGTGCTGTCCTTAATGTTGTTGCGGTTCTCGATATCTCTCTTCAGAATATCGTTGAAGTAGTAGCCTGAAAGTTCAATGTTGTCTTCTTTTAGAACTTCGGGAAATCCTCCTTTTTCAAGATATGATTTAAAGAAATGCAGAATCTCTGCTGATTTTTTTGAGGTGAGCATATTTTCCGGCGGAATTTCAACTCCCTTTAATTTGAGATATTCCCTGAAATTAAATGGATAGAGATCAAGTACGACATTTCTTCCCGTAAGTGCTGTTGCAATCTCACTGCCAAGTATTTTCGCATTCGAACCTGTAACAAAGACTTTGTGCCCTTTGAAATGAAGGTTGTTGAGCCATCTTTCCCATGACGGGGCGTACTGGATCTCATCAAAGAAAAATACTGTCTTTTTTTCGGCAGAGAACAGTTCTATTGCAATATTTTCAATATCATTGTAATTTTCTATATTAATATCTGCAAGCCTTATATCCTCGAAATTTATGAACAGGATATTTTCGCCCGTATTCAGGTACTTTTCTGCGATGAGTTTTAAGACAGTACTTTTACCCGACCTTCTTATTCCGGTTATGACTACTATCTCTTTTCCGTGCATGTATTTTTCTGGATCAATCTCACGCTCGATAATATCTCCAGGTATTGTTCTGAAGATCTCCTGCTGCTGTAAGATTACATCCAATAACTGGTCTTTGTCCATGTCGTAAGTTCCTATTAGGTCTCACTTTATATAACTGTTCTCTCACACAGAACGGTTCTTTATATTGGGTGGTTCACTTATGAAGAACGGTGCATGTAGGATAAGGATCATTTCATCTGTTTCATACGGTGATAGTAATTCACTGTCTTTGCCGGGACAGTAACTGCATTGATGAATTAAATATGGGGGGAAGGGGGGGGTCCCCTGTGCCCCATTTCAGGCGGGTGACTTTTTAATTCATCTGTGAAACCTATTTTTTCTGAGAAATCTTCTATTTATGAAATAGCTTCATAAAATAGCCTTAAATTTGTATTATGTGTACCAGGCACACATTTTTACAACTTATTTTGTGGGAGATGTACACTTTATTCTAACTTAACGTTGAAAGAGATGTGGTTTTGAGGGAACTGTTTTGGAGAGGAGCTTATGTAAAATGATAAATATTCATTCCCTTGTGGTTGTATTTGTCCTGCAACTGTCGCCTGTAAATGACAAACCCCTTATTTCCGCTCAGCGACAATCTCTCTTAACATGGAAAACACCGGGATTGAGAGGATACTGGTCTTTGTCGAAACCTTCTTCAGACAGTCAGGAGCACATGGTCTTGATCACACACTCCGTGTTACTCGTCTCTGTGCAGAGATCGGAAAAGCAGAAGCTGCAGATATGCAGATCCTCATTCCTGCGGCTCTCTTTCAGGATGTTGCCCGTCCGCTGGAGAAAGAAACCGGAATTCCACACGAGGAGGAAGGAGCACGGATTGCAGAGGAATATCTCAGGTCGAATGGCTGCGATGAAAGTCAAATCCAGGCAATCGTTCATGCAATACGTTCCCACCGTTTCAGCAGGGGATACAAAACCCGAAACTCTGGAGGCAAAGGTCCTGTCTGACGCCGACAAACTCGATTCTATGGGAGCAATCGGGATTGCACGGGCTTTTATGCAGGCCGGAGAACACGGGAACGGTATTGAAGATACCGGTGCTCATTTCCATGAAAAACTGCTAAAACTCAAAGAACTGATGTACACTGATACCGCGAAAGGGTTCGCCGAAGAAAGGCATGAACTACTGCAAAAGTTTGCCGACGCACTGGAGGATGAGATTAAAAGTGCCGGGCGAGAATCGTTGGAGTGGCCTTTGCAACTTTAAATCTCAATTATGTATGTCCAGTAACACATTATTGCAACTTATTTTGTGGATGATGAACACATTTCTCTAACTTAATGTCGGAAGTACCTTGTTTGTCTTCTCCGTTTGAGTTGGTTTGTATTACGTCCACAGGAATTTACTGTTCCATTTTCAGGGTGAACAGTAAACGGGACGGTGGAGGGTTCTGCCTTCCTGTGTGCGATGTCCCCTTTTTGTTTATGACAAAAGTGGAATCAGCTTTCATTGCCGGACGGCAAAGTCTGCATGAGGGCAAAGAAATGTTCTGGCTCACCGGTCCTAAAAAATTCATACCAGGATTCCAGCGTGTCTGACTGAAAAACACCCAGATGCTCAATAATTTGTTTCGCCCACAACAAAGCCCCGGTGGAACCTGCAGTAATAAGGTTGTTATCCGCTACAGACGGCTTGTCTACATAAAAACTCTGCCCTTTATATTCAGGAGAAAACATTTCAAGAAATCCCGGTCCGTTACTGGTATGGAAACGATTATCCAAAAGCCCAGAGCCGGCAAGCGCAACGGTAGCCCCGCAGATTGCACACACCGTAGCGCCTGAAGAGAGAAATTCGCCTGCTTTTTCAACAATCGCGCCGTGCTTCTGGTCGTTCCATGTATCTGCGCCAGGTAATATCAACACGCTTGTTTCACTAACAACAATATCATCAATTAAGCAATCGGGCAATATTGTCATCCCGCCCATTGTACTGACCGGCTCTTTAGAATAACTGACCGTTTTAAGCGTAACACGTGGCTCGCCCTTTTTGAAAAACCGGCCGGAATTCAGCTCCGAAATGACATGCCCCGGTTCCCAGTCGGCTAAAGTGTCAAGAACGTAAACATAGACTGTAAACATAAGTTTCCTCCACTTGATTTTTTAATAATACACCCGTTAATTTTCAATGCATTTATATTCTCGTCCCTGCAGGCGGCCGGAAGAATCTTGCAGGAATCAGTGATGTTCTCATCCATGCCTGTTTTAGAACTGATAATTATATCCTCAGGGATATCTTCAGAATAAACCTGAAGATCTCAGAGACGGGGTTTTGAAAATCTCTGAATAAATATTATACAGTTTTTAAAAATTTCTCTAGAGTTTGCGGCACGCAAAAAGCCGGTGCTTTAAAGAAGACCTAAAGACCCCTGCGTCTCAGAACAACAATTATTCCCGATATGAAAATTCCCGTTAAGGAAACCGCAGCTGGCAGAGGTGCAGGCTCGGACGGGGCGGATACGGCGGTCGTTGAACCGTTTTCGGATGAAAACCTGATATGATAATCCCATTTTCCCTTGTGGTGTCCGAACTGCGTAATTTTGATATCCATCGTTTCCGTATCTGCAAAAACCGGCCCTGATATCATATGGATTCGGTGCACCTGTGAAGGACCGGTGTCACAGAACCAGTTAATATCCAGAAAATTTTTCCATTCCCCGCCGTTTATCCTGTACATACCTTCCGGGTATGCACTGACGTCACAGGGCACCAGGCCTTCGGGCCTTGGTGTAGCATCAACTTTTTTCTCGGGAATTTCAACGTTAAAGGACACTACCCCTCTTTTCTGGGTGCAGTTAAGTGATACAAGAGAGGAAGTTACCCCGCTGTCTTTTTTCACGTCATCAAACGTGAAATTACCCGTCAGGACACCTTCGGGAGAACTGACGATGATCTCTTTTATCCCGTTTTTACGGCGAAGATTAGACGTATCCCATATTCCCCCGTTGTCTTCTGGAGAATAAAGGAAATAGACACCGATGGTATAAACACCCGGTCCGACCTGATTTCCTGAATCATTTTTCTGGTCCCATGTCAACAGCGTTTCATAGGACTTTCCCTCCGAAAGGACCAAAACTTCATCCGAACGCTGGTACCTGCGGACATCAGACCCGTCATCGTTTTTTATTATCTTCATTAACGGTGGTGCACCCATTATGGTTACAGGTCCGGGGCCGTCATTAAAAAGCGTGACATTTACCATAACCTCCTCTTTGTACGGATATACTGGAAGGTGCGTTGCGTATTCATCCGGGACGCAGGTCATGCCGAGATAAACGGACGGGTCCGCCGAGACTACAGAGAACAGTGCATTAAAAAGAATCAGTGCCCACAGGATTTTTATTAAATTCATTTCTTTCAATGTTGACATCCCCCCGCAAATAAGAACGGCCGGATTTATTCAGCTGCATTCAGGTCAGACCACATTGTTGTAACAAATTGCTGTAATACCTGCAACCGGATAATCATTCTTCAGAGATCCCCAAAATTACCTTTCCTATAGTAATCCAGCGTTCACGCAGTTCATCCGGCTCGACTCCCGCTATGGCAAGAGTCCTGATTCCGGAAAATATTGCAATAATAGCGACTGCAAGAGTACGCGGTTCAATATCCGACCTGACAAGACCATTGCGCTGCTGGCAGGCAATCCCGTTCGAAGCCATTTCAAGACTCTGCTTCAGATCGTCCGAATAACTCTCCCTGATGACGTCGTTTCTTACGGCCATCGCAGCAATTTCAAAGATGAATGCACTATACTCAGGGTCGAAGGTCACTATGCGATCGAAGAAATCATACCATGCCTTCAGCGGTTTTTCGGTGGGGAAGGTCTCCCTGGCCAGATCATGGTTTTTTATATGAAAATTTTCCACGATGGCGGCCACGAGCTCGTCCTTATTTTTAAAATACAGGTATAAAGCCCCCTTGCTCACACCGAGATGAGAAGCGATGTCATCCATAGTAGTACTGCAATAACCCTTTTTACTCATCACTTCAAGACCTGCATCGATTATTTTTTTTCTGGCCTCTTCCTTGTACTCCGGCACTACTTTCGGCATAAAGAAATTATTGAACCTCTTCACCAATAAGATTGACCTTCAGGTAATAAAACTGGCTGACCAGACAGTTTTAATAATGACCGATGCGTATTTTATATTCACACCAACAGGAAAAACCGAAGGACATATCATGGACGGTAAAAACCAGACGATTAAAAACTCAAAACAGATTATGATCATAATGGCCGGCGTCATGCTGGGCCTCTTTCTGGCCGCACTTGACGGGACTATCGTAAGCACGGTAATGCCGATAATCGCATCAGACCTAAACGGGATGCAGTATTATACCTGGCCTTTCGCCGTATACATGCTGACCTCGACCGTCTCAGTCGTCATCTTCGGGAAATGCTCGGACCAGTTCGGAAGAAAAGGAATCTTCATCTTCGGCATAGGGGTATTCATTGCAGGATCAGTTCTCTGCGGAATTTCAACGGGAATTATATGGCTCATACTTGCCCGCGGCCTTCAGGGAATCGGCGGCGGTATCCTCACATCCCTTGCTTTTATTATAGTTGCGGGGTTGTTCCCGATTTACGAACGCGGGAAGTACATGGGAATTCTTGCATCCGTATTCGGTGTCGCGAGTGTCGCCGGACCTGTAATGGGAGGATTTATCGCGGAAGCCCTGGGATGGCGCTGGACTTTCTTCATCAACCTGCCTTTGGGGCTGGCTGCCGCACTAATCATCCATTCAGCGCTTCCTGAAACGACTGACGCCAAAAGCAGTCATGAGGTAGACTGCAAAGGTATTGCATGCTTTACCGGGGGAATGGTCCCTCTTTTCATCGCCGTATCATGCGGGGGGACGGTCTTCGACTGGACTTCCGTTCAGGTCACCGGGATGCTGGCAATTTCATTGATCCTGATTGCCCTCTTTATCCGTATAGAACGGCGTGCAGCAAACCCGATAATCCCGCTGCATTTTTTTAGGAAATCCGTATTCACCTATACCGCCGCAGCAGCCTTCACGGTCAGTGCAATTATGAGCGCCGGAACCATCTATCTCCCGCTGTTTATGCAGGACGTTCAGAAGATTGGTGCAGGGGCAAGCGGCCTTGTCATCACACCGATGGTCCTCGCCCTTGTCGCAGCATCGACTGCGGCGGGAAGGTTAATCTCCTCGACCAGGCGCTACAAGCCTGTTGCAGTCGGCGGTTTTGCGACTGTAGGGGCCGGCGCCCTGATGCTTTCAACCCTTAACCCGGCTTCGCCCCTCGCCTTCATCGTCGCCGCCTCGATTCTCCTTGGTTTAGGTATCGGCACAATGTATCCGGCCCTTGTAATCGCCGCCCAGACTACCGTCTCCGTAACGGATATCGGCGCCGTCATATCCTTACAGCAGTTCTTCAGGAATATGGGGTCAACCCTTCTCACTCCGGTATTCGGGTTCATAATGTATGAAGGACTGGGGCCACAGCCGGACAAAAACAGCCTGTCGCTCCTGCCGCCGGAGATCATGTCCCACGCGATACAGCTGGTTTTCATATCCTGTATCCTGCTCGCGGCGGCAGCGATGGTCCTGATGCTCAGGCTGGAAGACGTCCCGCTTAAATCAAAAGGATGCTGAAGACCTGACACCGGGAGCAGCCGGGCGACAACCAGAAAACGCTGAAAGGGGGATAAAGAGCATAGAACAGATAAGACAATTCCCAAGTACTATCAGAGCTGGCGTAACATTATTACTAAAATTGTCTGGGCTATTGATATAAAAAAAAGTAAGTCACTGATAAACTAACACCATAACCGGCAATATATTCACATGCCCCCTGAAAACCAGATGTCACTTCCATTAAATGCAATGACACATGTGCCGTTACCGTCAACAATAAAGGTGCCATTTTCCATTTTTTTCTTTCCGTAAAGATACCCGGGTACAACAATTTTTTTCGTTTCATTAACGTAGAAATAGACATCTATGCCCTGGTAGACAACCCAAAGCGTTGGTCCGGTGCTGAGATTCCATCCTTTTGGTCTTGACGGCGTGAAATCAATAACTCCTTTTACGCCGCCCCCGTGACGAAGAATCTCCCCAACGTTTTTATTGCATAAGGCAATTCGTGCTACAAAAAGATTCATTTGTCTGAATCGATTCAGAACCAGGATATGGTACATCTGAAACGTTAATCCCAAAAATCCGTTCATCAGAAAAATTGCATTTTGTTGTGTTATTTATCTCAGAAGGCAGCTGTTTTTGTGCATCAGCGTCGTGGCTGACACAACATGAAGCATTAACTGTCAGAAGCATCACCAGAAGTAAAAAAATGAAAACGATTTTCATAATTATCAGTTCACAGTTGTTTTTTTATCATACTCAGCTCAGGAAAAATCAGAATTCTCTCTCCCTTTCAACTTGTTGCCGGAATAATTCCCGTCGGGCACTTTATGTACAAGGATATAACTTATGCATTCCGGGGAATCCGAAGGCTCACGGACTAATCCTCCAAGGCGTGACCACCCCGAATCAGCACCAATTCCTACTCCTGCAAGGACATGCCAGTCGGAATCGTCCACAGAAGTCTGCTTCGGCATAGTCTCTATTACCGGGCTGAGGTCAAGTGAACCGGATGCACTTTCGGTGAAATAACCGCACCGGGCAGTCCATGTGAGGTTATTGAAATTCTCTGAATGAAGTCTTACGGAATGACCGAAAAGCCCTGCAAAAAGACCGAACTTATCAAATGCATTCAGAAACCCCCCTAACGGATCTCCCGACTGCATGTACTTCGACGATGTCTGCGGGTGTGAACGTGCGGCAGGAGCGTCCAAAGATTTCAGCGAGTCATACCCTGCGGCAAAATTATAGTTAGCAGAGAATTCATGGCTTTTGTAAGAGAATCCGACATGTTGTCCGCCCGCACTTCTGCACGTGAGAGAAAAGCTTCAGGTGAGGGAGGCGCTGCACTGGCATCTATAATTTCGGCGTATGACGTCGAAACCCCGTCCGGGAGGACTTTCATATAATACCCGGCGAGTTTTTCGTCACCGGAGATGTCGGGGAAAAAAACGACACTGTAATTATAACGGCTGACGTGAATCTCAGATCCAAAATAAACGCTGGGCTCTGTGTTTCTCCAGTCGGTGATTTCGTCTGATGAAAAATTTGTACAGGACAGAAAGTAATCCGTATCCGGGTTATTTATGTTCTCATTGATGTCCTCATCCGTAAAAGAAAGTGCGGATGCAAAGCCCTGACCTGAAAGTATAAATAGACTGCAACAGATTAGCAGTGATACGGTCAAAAATCTTTTTTCATAGGATATTTTATTTTTCCCAGCTTTTAGAAAGAGCGGGTCCGGGATTCTCAGGAAAAATCTTTTTCTTTCAGGCATTGACATATTTTTCACTTCCTACCGAATTTTTAAAAATCTGGTGATTTTATTAATAAAACACTCAGCCTTTTTTTCATTCTTCTTCCCCTGACACAAATAATAAAACTGAAAATAATTAATATTCCACAACTTCCGCTTTGCCAAGATCAGTATTTGTGAATAGTGCAATGCATGAATTCTCTATATCCGGTAAAATCTCGGAACGTTCTGGACTTGAACTGTTATACCTGCAGCATACCGAGATCACGTAGACAGGTTCAGCGGTATGAAATATTACTTTTTTAACAGGTGTAAGATTCCCTTCATCAACAAGAAAAATTCTTTCATATGCCGAATCATACTCCATATTTCCTGACTGTGAGTCAACAGAGATTACAATTCCTTTATCTTTACATGCCAGCCGGTCATACGGAATCCTGCCTATCTCATGAATCCTGCCTATCTCATTAAGCAAAGTAAGCGGATGAACACCTTCGGGACTATCACTTATATTTGCAGAATCCCAATCCAGACTTCTGCCGCAGCCGCCTTCAATTCTGTACCACTTATTCTGGGTTCCGTTTTGTCCATAGAAATACAGGTTAAACGAGTCAATAGTCCCGTTACTGAAGGTTTTGATGTATACCTGATCAAGAACAGCTGATGAATTATCAGTTCCTGTCAGATTCAGGATGGTATTCCATGCTGAATCTGTGGAAAAAACACTAAGGCGGTCATACAAATTTCCTGATTCTAAGGAGGAGTCATTATATAAGTAAAAAATGCATCCCAATAAAAAAGTTCCCACTGCAACCAGCGTAATAAAACAGATTTTAATGTTAGATTTATCTTCATCAGACATTTCAGTTTGCCTCATATTCTTCAATTATATATACTATAAAATATTTATATTAGTATATTCACTATGTTTAATATGTGTAGTATATATTCCATACATCACTTAATGTATGATAGAGAATCAATTGATCGTAAAATTTCCCTTCAGCTTTAAGGTCTAATATTTTACAAATACCACTTCCACTACTAAGTTGATTCATTGAACAAGTACTTCCAGGTTTCATTCCTCCAGTAGTTTCTTTAGAATCATCGCTGTTAAACGACATACTCCATTTTGCTCTTTCAGTGTTAGAACTGCTTAGATCAACTGTTTTAACATCCGGTTGGGTATAACTCCAACTCCAAGATGTGGAGGCACCCCCTGTTCCGCCTGTAATTGAGACTGAAACTGTATGAGTCCCAGTAATAGTTCCAAGTGGATCCCACTCATATAACTGTGGATTTCCTGCAGTACTTGCCGACCAATTGTTTGTCATAGATCCAACATGATTTAAATAAGACGATTGATAAGCTCTTATTCCTGGTTCCATAGAGAAAACTTGTCTGATTGCAAACCAGTCTTTTGTTGAATCTCTGTCATTTGATAACTTTCGAAGTTCAAAATTATTAGTTACTCCTCCATAAGGGTCCTGATAGCAATCTCCAGTATTACGGCCAACTACTATCCAATTTGAACTTAAGGTATTCTGCTTATTAGACGATTCACTATTTTCCTCAAGGGTGCTTTTGTCTCTCCATTCTTGCGCTTTTTTATGGATAATCTCAACAGATTTTTCATCACCTGCTATTCCAACATACTGTATAGGAACTCCCTGAGAATCTATAGCAAAACCATAGGCAACAATTTCTGCACCATCTGGCACTTCAGGATCTGCATATGCAAATGAGGTCTGACTGTTTTTTTCACTTTGGTAATTTTCAACAACGCTGGCTCTCATTTCTTCTAAATCCTGTATAGAGATCGGATTTGACAAATCAGTAACTTTATACGTAGATAATGCTTTCTCGTTATTTGCAACAGAGGTCGCATTTACAGATTGTATAAAGATAATACATAACATAATTACCATAAAAATAAGGTAAATCGCCCGCATTCCTTTTTTCGTTTTCATAAATTTCGTCTCCACATTTCATGCTCATGCCGCAGGAGACAAAATTGACAAAGGTTTCAAGTAGTTGCAAGCCTATAACTTTCAGTTATGCCCCCGGGCATGCAGGGATTATTGCACGTATTTCGATAAGTTCCGGGCAAAACCCCCTGCAATATCATTCATATTTTCGATGTCACAATGATGCCTTTTGTAACTGTTTTTATTAGTGCCTTCTGTCCAAATCATGAAACTGAAAAATTTTAGATTATTAATCTAAAAAAGAGAGCCCCAGATAAATTAATTTCACACCCGGTAAAACAATCAGTGCAACTCCCTGCAAAATGATAAAATTTAGCATGAAACCGTAACGCTACCAGTCCACAACTTAGTTTATACGTCACTCATTAACTGATCTTCACAATTTTTTTGAGGTCATTATCTCTGTCCTAAAACCCCCTATAACTATTTTGAATTCCAGGATTCATTGAAATACATGAATGAAGTGTCATTGTATATCATCATCAGGTTACTGCCGTTATATACGTAGTCCAGATGATTTGAGAGGTCTCTTTCCTTGGAGTATGGTATTTCAGTTCTGGTTGCGGAATCCTGGACAGAAGGCACCATTGCGGTACCGCCGAGCAGTTTTCCTGTATCTTCATCAACAGTAAATGCAAACCTTATACCATAGTAATCCAGGATTAATTTAGGGTTCTCATCGCAATATGGATCATTTAAAGGACAGGAATGAAAAACTACTGCAATTGATACAGGTTTTGCTCCACTCCTGAGCAATTCCTGCGCACGTTCGTCCTTTAAGGCAATACCCGCGATATATGATCCGTTTGTCTTCAGAAGATCAGGGGTATCAACAGGTATATCCGACAGATTAATTCCATACTGCTCCTCTATGGATAACGATAATTCTTGAGTGTTATTGGTGATGTCATTGCTCTGGTTTAAAAAACTGTTAGTTCTATCGCTAACGCATCCTGATACGGCAACTATAGCCAGAACGACTAAAAAAATAAATTTTTTATTTTTTTTCATCATGGATCTTCTCTATTTAATTATAGGTATTCAGCTTAACATCCGAAGGATTTGAAATTATTTGAGGCCAAAGACCAGTTATTCCAGAAGGTTTGTTTGAATCAACGTAACCTTCAAAGTAGACTCCGTTTACAGCAGCACCGTTGTTCTTAAATTCCATATTATAGAACTCAATATCTCCTGGCATGTCATTATTGTCATCAACAACCTTTCCCTCTAAAACAACTGATACATCAAGATTGTTATGACGATGAACCAGAGAAGACCAAATAGTACTTAGATCCCCTGTAGTCAGATCGGTGAACTGGACATACCACTGATTATATGTGCTACTCCACAGAATCCTTCCTTTAATCCTGTCTCCTTCATTTACACTGATACGAGGCCCTACTATACAATCATTATCAGGATCATAGGGGTTCATTGCATAGCACCATGCCTCTCCATACCATTCCTGACCGTTTTCATAAGGGTAAAAAGCCAAAACCGGTTGAAGAAGTCCATATGTTTCATCTGGAGGTTCTACACCATTAAATATAAAAATTGCCTTCCCATAATCCATATCTGGAGGTTTTGAAGGTACATGCCAGTAAGCATCAAATTGAGTTAAACCCCCAGATACAACATCTTCAGCATATTCTAACCAGCCTCTATATAATGACCGAACACTTTTTGAATTAATTTCATTAGATAAATTAGTGTTTACATTATTATTTATTATAGTCAAAATGAGCTCATTTTTTTGATTTGCTACATATATGACATTTTCTTTGGAATATACATGAGATTCACCAGGAACCTGACAGATATATGTTGCAGGTTTATCAATTCCTGCAGGCGTCTGAATAATGCCTGACTGTTTATCCTCCGCTGCAAGAATTTGTTTTCCAGATGAACTAAAAACAGTAGTTATTCCATCTTTTGAATGATAAATAATTGAACCACTCGGAATGGAAGAAATACCTTTGGAAGAAACACCATTAGATTCAGTCAGACTTAATTCGTTGGTTATAATTTTTTTCTCTTGTTGAGTATCAAATTGCAAAACAGGCAGTTCAATCTTATTAAGATCCAAAATAGTTGTATTTATAACCTTAGAATTTTTGACTTCCTCAGCACTGACGACAGGGACAAACATTGTTCCAATCAATGCTAAAACAAACAGCAGGCTCAAAGCCCACATTCCTTTTTTCGTTTTCATAAATTTCGTCTCCACATTTCATGCTCATGCCTCAGAAGACAAAATTGACAAAGGTTTCAAGTAGTTGCAAGCCTATAACTTTCAGTTATGCCCCCGGGCATGCAGGGATTATTGCACGTATTTCGATAAGGTCCGGGCAAAAATCCCCTGCAACATCATTCATATTTTCGATGTCACAATGATGCCTTTTGTAACTGTTTTTATTAGTACATTATGTCCAAATCATGAAACTGAAAAATTTTACATTTCGACGATTTGGACATAAACTGTAAATATGGCAAATATATATTGTATAATTATATTAGATCTGATGAGGACATATGCTGAAAAATATTGCATTATTGGCAGTTATACTACTGTTTTGCGTATCTTTTGTATCCGGCGCGGCAAACGAAGACAAAGCAGGCATCAATTTTGCATCATCCGCACTCAATTACGAAAATTACTCTATAACACCTGCCGAAAATCCGGGGAACAACTATTATAATCCAAAATATGTCTCGGATACAATTTCACAGGGTGAAACAAACTGGCATACCAAAAACGTGAATTCTCATACAACTGTCCTAAACGTAGACCTTAACTGGGGCGACAAATCCGATTCACTGAGACTGAAAATATACACTCCCGACTGGCAGTGCCTCGGTGAATATTATGACAATGCAGACGAAAAAACGGACGGCAGAATAAACATTGACATAAAAAGGTCAACAGGAATAGAAACGGGTACCTGGCATTATGAGGTTTACGGCTACAGGGTGGACGGAGCTGAAGATTACACCATATAATTTATAATTCCTTTTAAAATTCGGACTATGAACCCTAAAAAAATTATTTTTTTACTGATTCTTTTTTTTCTGATATTTACCGGAACAAATGTTTCGGCTGCACAAACAGACTATACAATATTACCACATACAGACGACCCTGAACTAACAGAACAGGGGCTCATGGACTCAGACGGTGCGGATTCGACGATTACATTCTGGGAACTGCCTTTGAAAATCCAGGTATTTTATATCGCAGGTTTATGTACGGCTGCCTTTGGAATTTTTAAAATACTGCCGTTTGTTTTCGGGAAAATTAAAGGAAACCATGAAAATGGCACTATAAACAACATATATCAATACATCCTGAAAAATCCCGGCAGCAACCTAACCGAAATATCAAAAAATCTCGGTCTCAACAGAGGAACAGCAAAATATTATATTCACAGACTCTGTTCGGACAATAAAATAGTACTGTTCAAAAACGGCAAGTTCACACGTCTTTTTGTCAACTCAAACACATACAGCGAAAATGAAAAAACGATTGCCTCCATCGCAAGGAATGAGACCAACAGAATGCTGCTCAAGAATATTCTGGACAATCCGGGAACGACAAACGGTGAAATTTCAGACAAATTCAACATGAGCAGAAGTACAGTCCACTGGTACCTTGACAGATTTCAGCGTTTTGACATTGCTACATCCCTTACGGACGGAAGGTACAAAAAATGGTCCATAAACCCCGATATTAAAGAAGAACTTGCGGAATTCCTGAAAAACGAAAATTCATAAAAATATCGATAAAAAAAATTATCTTCCTGAATCCCTGACCAGAAACAGTTTGTCCCCCGGCCTTGCAAAAAACGGGAGCTTTATGCCGCACCTCTGCCCTTTGTCTGCAAAGTCAACCGGGTTGTGCTCAATTTGAATTTCTTCCACAGCGCTGTACCCGGCAGGAGTCGTTTTCCCATAGACAAGAATTTTGTCTCCGACACAAATTTTTTCCGATCTGATAAAAAATTCGGCCACATTTATTTTTTTGTAGTAGTTTACGACGTCCCCGCAGTAGACCTTCAACTCCTTTGACTTTGGCCCCGTGCTTATCCAGTCGTCGTCCATACCTTCGTAAAACCCTGTCGAAAACCCGCGGTTGTAGGCTTTTGAAAGCTCAGACTTAAGCTTTTTTGCATACTCGGGAGTGAAACTTCCGTCTTTTATTGCATTAAGTGCCGACCTGTAGCACGAAACCGCCGTCTTCACGTATTCAGGCGGCCTGCTCCTCCCCTCAATCTTGAATGAATTTATTCCGGCGCCGACAAGTTCGGGAAGAATTTCTATCGTGCATAAGTCCTTAGGGCTTAGGACGAAGTCTTTTCCGAGGACATACGAATTTTCGTCGTCCTCGACATCGGTTATCCTGTAAAGCCTCCTGCACGGCTGGACGCATTGGCCCCGGTTTGCGGACTTTTTAAAAGTTGAAGCCGAAAGAAAACACCTTCCGGAAACGCTTACGCACATGGCACCGTGTATAAAAGCTTCAATCTCGCAGTCAAGGCCGTCAGCCCCAGCCATCAGATGAATTTCATTAATGTCGGACAAAGAGCATTCCCTCGCAAGAATTATCCTCTTTGCTCCGAGTTTTGCATAGAATTTGAACGCCCCGTAGTTTGAGACTCCGGCCTGCGTTGAAATATGGACGCAGAGACCGGCCTTTTCCGCCAGATTCATAACAGCCATATCCCAGCAGATTACAGCATCGACACCTGCATTTTTCGCCGCCGATACCACCTTTTCCAGTTTTTTCAGTTCCCTGTTGTAATAGACGGTATTAAGGGTCAGGTAGCCTTTTCTGCCGTTTTCATGAAGATAACGCATGACGACGGGAATTTCGCTCACCTCAAAATTGTCGGCACTGTCCCGCATATTCATGCCCTTGACGCCAAAGTAAACAGCATCTGCACCGTTAATTACGGCAGTTTTAAGGCAGGACCAGTTGCCGGCGGGGGCCAGGAGTTCAGGCATCTTCATTGACTGTCATTATTTTGCCTTCAGGCAGTTTAAACCTGTTTACTGCACGGCAGATCCCGGTTTCAAAAAAAGGAAATCATACATTTTTATCTATTCCCTGACTTTTTTGGGCATTAAACTTATTTTAAAGACAAAAAGAAACATACAGACCGTTTTAGTGGTCAAACGGGAACACACAGGTCCTATCATAATTTATACTAATACCATAAAAAAAAGAAAATGAAAATACAGGTTCACGGAGTCCTTCTTTTTTTAGCAATTGCCGCACTCATCCTCACTGCCGGGTGCACTGGAACAGAATATGATTCAAAAGCTTCCACGGGTAATGCGGACAACTTATACTCACAGGCACAGTATGAGATGAAGAATGACAATTACAAAACGGCGTCCTCACTCTATGAAGAGGCATGGAACGCCTATAAAAAACATAACGATTCAAAAAAAGCTCTTGCCGCACGAAACGGGATGTTTCTGGCCGAAAGGGCGGCAGTAGAATTCCCGTTCAACAGAACGGAGGCCGCTGAAAATATGAAGAGTAAAATCCCCGGCATAACCGATTCCGAAATTGGCGACTGGCTTGAAAATTCCGCCCAAAAAATAAAATCCGGTGGTGAAACACTATACTTCGCCGGGATATCACAGTACTACCTGTATAAAAACTTCAAAATCCTTCAGAACATGGACATTCTGGACTTCGGCTCTATCCCGGGATATGCAATAACAGATGAAAGTACACCTGATTCCGGTAAAAATAACCCGTACATAAACCCCATACGGTACACCGGTTCTGAAAAACTGGAGGTCCAAAAAGACCTTCTCCCAAAAAACGGGACCCTGAAAATATGGTTCCCGCTGCCTGTTGAAACGGATTCACAAAGAAATGTTTCAGTCCGAAATCTTTCATACCCTGAATACGTCGTAAAAGAACCGGTAACCACAGGTGATATAGGGTACATATATTATGAAATTCCGGCAGAAAAGATTGACGGAAACCTCACAATAGCAGCAGATATAAAATTTACATCATACGAACAGAGGTTCATTGTAGACCCTGAAAGAGTAGAGGCCTACAACAAAAGCAGTCCGGAATACATTAAATATACGGCTTCCGAAAGAAACATTGAAATCAGCGGTGATATCAGAGATAAAGCCAAAAAAATTGTCGGAAACGAGACAAACCCGTACCTGATGGCACAGCTGATATACGACTACATAACCACAACTTACCCCTACAGTCACGCCCCCCATGTAAATCTGGATACGGTTGAGCCAAAAACCCCGGAATCAACATACATGTTTGAAACAGGACACGGGGACTGCGGGACGCAGAGCATTCTTTTCTCAGCCTTGTGCAGGGCGGTGGGGATTCCTGCAAGGGCCATCGGCGGATACCAGATGCTTATTTCAGGGGAACCCGGGACCCACTTCTGGGCCGAATACTATATTGAAGGATACGGCTGGGTCCCGTGCGATATAACGGTCGCCGACGTAGCAGACTGGGTGAATACTTCCGATGAAAAACGTGACGAGTTCAAGAAATATTATTCATCAAACCTTGACCCGACAAGATATATTATCCAGAAAAACGTCGATGCAGAGATGTCACCGGAGTTTTCCCCGGACGCAGTGGCGCTAAGGATAGTCAGGCAGACTCCTGCAATAGTCTGCGACACAGCCGTAAACGACCTTGACCTTTTGGCTGAAGACTACTTTACAGTGGACCTTAAGCCTGAAGAATAAAAATCTCAGGGAGGAGATTCAATCTTTTTTTATATTCTTTTCAGTGAAATTCCAGCAGAACTGCGGCAGAAATAAATGAACTGAGGAATCACTTGCTGTATAACAGGAAATAACGGATGAATACGTCAAATAAACATCTTATAACAGAAATTTCTTGTTTCCAATTAGGAAGTTACTTTACTCCACTAACATCCCATATATTATATATCTTACAAATCTTACATATAAGATAAGACATGTCACTACTTGAAATTAAAACGGGGACAATTACGGAAAAAGGGCAGATTGTCATTCCAAAAGCATTAAGGGAGCGCTTTTGCCCGGAAGACAAAATTGCCATAATCGCATATCATGACAGAATTGAACTACGCCCTCTAAAAGATATCAGCAGGGCACTTGAATGTGCATATGCATCTGAAAATACTCTTAAAAAAGACTGGGATACAAAAGAAGAAGATGAGGCATGGAAAGATTTGTAAAAGGCGATGTCCTTGTAGTCCCCTTTCCTTTTTCAGATCTGTCTAAAACCAAAAAAAGACCAGTTCTTGTTATAGCATCTCTGGTGCTGTACAAAGCTGGAAGAATAAGTCCCAAAAAAATAAAAAAACAGAGGACATCCTTATAAAAATATTCAGAGAAAGTTCCTGAACCAAACCGGGAAAAAAGGAAAAAATCTTTTTTAACTTACAATTTCCTTAACCGATGCTACCAGAAGGTCTATCTCGTGCACGGTATTGTAAAGCCCGATGCTTGCACGGACAGTCCCCTCTTTAAGACCGAGACACTCCATAAGCGGCTGGCAGCAGTGGTTTCCGGAGCGGACCATAATATCCGCATTTTCGTCAAGCATCTGTGCAACCTCGTGCGGGTGAAGGCCGTCGATTGTAAACGACACGACACCTATACGCATTTTGGGGTCCTTTGCAGTGTATACAGTTACTCCCGGTATACTCTCAAGACCTTCGATGAGCCTTTTTGTCAGGGACTCCTCATAGTCACGGATATTTTTCATCCCTATGCCTGAAAGGTAGTCGACTGCTGCACCAAGACCTATTCCGCCGGATATATTGGGTGTTCCGGCCTCGTACATCCTGTAGCCTTTTTCAGGGACGAATCCGTCCTTTGTCACCGATTCCACCATTCCGCCGCCCAGAAAAACGGGGTTCAGGTCAGCCATCTTCATCCACAGACCACCCGTTCCCGTCGGGCCAAGCATCTTGTGGCCTGAAAAAGCAAAGTAGTCGCAGCCTATATCGGCGACGTTTACCGGAATGTGTGGTGTACTCTGTGCACCGTCGACAAGAAGCTTTACCCCGTTCTCGTGGCAGATTTCCGCTATCTCTTTTACAGGCACAACGACACCGAGGACATTCGAGGCGTGCGTTACTGCAACAAGTTTCGTTTTTGGAGATATAACCCTTTTAAGTTCCGAGAGGTCAGGCGAATACGATGAGTCGAGGCCGATTACGTCGACCGAAACTCCATACTTTGACAGGGCCCTCCAGGGCAGGAGATTCGAATGGTGCTCCAGGACGGTCGTTATGATGCGGTCTCCGGGCTGCCATGACATCCCCATTGCAACCATATTTATGGCTTCGGTCGTGTTTTTCGTAAAGACCATCACTCCGTCCTCGCCGCCTATGAATTTCGCCGCCTTTTCATGGGCATGCCAGTACTTCTGCGACGCAATCTGCATCAGGCTGTGGACACCCCGGCCGACGTTCGACCTGTAGTTGTGCTCGAAGTCGATTACAGCGTCAAGGACCTTTTCCGGGGAAAAGCCGGTCGCTGCATTGTCAAGATATGTGACGTCGCCGAGAATCGGAAAGTCCTTCCTGACCGCCGCTACATCATAACCGCAGGCTGCAACTTCATTACCTGATTCCAACACTTTCACGGGCACAGTTTCAGGCCGGCCGGCGGAATTCTTTTTATCCTCAGAGTCACGGGACTCCGGGGGCTCTTCGGTTTTTCCGGCCTTTTGTCCGGCAGGAGTTTTTCTTTCGAAAGACCCTGTCTTCAGGGTATAATCATAGTTTACCTCTACGTCGTTATCCCTGCAGATTTCTCTCATCTTGGGTGGAAGAGCCTTCCAGCGCCAAAGCCCCCACTCATAAAACTCTTCAGGATAGCCCTTCTTCTCCGCCCACTTCTCAAGAAAATCATCCCACCTCTTAGTATAATCAGGATGAATACTCCTCATCTCCTCAAACTCACTCTCAAGCATTGCAGGGCAGAGATAACATCCGATTCTCTCAAGGCCTTTCTCGTACAGCGGATTTATCGAAAGGTCCTGCCACCAGATGTAAAGGTACACCTCAAGAGCCCTCCAGCCCCTTATCGGGGATATATTGAGTTGCAGAGGATTTGCAGGGTTCTGGTTCGTCTCGTCAAGCCCGGCACGGTTCCATGACTCATACCAGCGGTTGCCCTGGACGGTAACGCACGGGCCGATCCCGGAAAGGTACACCTTCAGGGGGTTGAGCTTTAAGAGCTTGCAGCACCAGCGGTTGTCCTTTGAAGGAGGACCCGCCCTTTCGACAGCCTTCCAGAAGTCTCCCCCCTTCTCTATTATGTCAACACCCTTCGACTTTACAAATTCGATGGTTTCCGGAAATTCAAGGCCGGTATCAATGAAAAAAGCCTTTTTTACACCGGCTTTTCCGGCAAGGTTAAGGGCGACCGTGCTGTCCTTGCCCCCGGAAAAAGACACATTTACACAGGGTCTGTCGTTCATATGCTGCTTTATGGTCCTTATCGCGGTATGCTCCAGATTTTTCAGGTGGTTTTTGTTTCTCCTTACCGCTTCCTTCCATCCGGGGTTAAGGGCGGTTGCGGGTTCTGCTGCAACAAGCTCCTTAATCTTTACGGTATCATCCCGTACAATTCCGGTGCCGTACCTGCTCCTGTATTTTACGATATACGTTCCGTCCGGGAAAAAAGTGTTGAGCTGTATTCTTTTTCCGCCGATACGGCCCATACTCTTCGAGTAGCCGGTATCTTTTTCTATATCAAGAATTCCCTTTGTTGCAGAACCGATGACATATTTGATGCCTTCGGGAGCTATATCAAACCTGTATTTCCTGTTGACCGGGCTGAATACAAGCCACCCGAACCTCTCGCCGTTCATGATGACAAGCTCGGCCCTGTCATCGCCTCCGGACTTGTTCAGAAGCATTATGTCAGACAAAGAAGCGTCACCGAACTTTTCATTGACAAGGCTCTTTATAAGTGCAACGTCGGCGGAGAGGGCAGGTCTTACCTCATAGGGCTTTAGGAGCGGCACCTTTACCGCTTCGCTTCCACAGGAACAGCTGCTGCCTATAAGAGGCACATTGCATTTCGGACACCAGTACAGTATTTTCTTTACAGGAGGATCACGCATTACATAATAAAAGGGGTTTTTCGGGGGATAATATTAGTGATGGCAGGGCCTTAACGGATGCCTGCAACCCTTTTTTCTCCGGAGAAGATGCTGAAAACTTCCCCACCGTCAAAGTATATCACTGTCATATCCTTTTCCTGTGCGGCATCGCATGCAAGAGAGGTCACCCCCCCGAGAGAGACGGCAAAAGGGATTTGTGCATACAGGCATTTCCTGACTGTTTCGGATGAAATTCTTCCCGTCACAACTGCAAAGCATCCGGGAAGGCTGATTTTTTCCAGAAATACGTCTCCGACTGCCTTGTCCAGTGCGTTGTCCCTCCCGATGTCCTGTGCGATGCATACCGTTTTTCCGTCTGAAAAAATTCCCGCTGAGAACAGGCTGTCGGCTTTCACCGGACTTTTGCGGGCATAAACCTCTTTGGCAGCTTTTTTTATTGTCTCAGGCGGGAATATTTTTCCTTTCGGTGCCGCAGGAATTCTTGAATAGTCCAGTGACGTCGCACCCCCGCCGCACCCTGAAAGGACGGTTTTCTTTGAAAAGAGCATTTTTCTGGGGTTTTGCATCAGGACGCTTATTTTGTTATCCTCGACAAGGACGGACTCTATCTCGTCCGGCGATTTAACTATGCCTTCCGTTAAAAGAAAACCTGCTGCGTACTCTTTCAGCATTGCAGGACTAAGCATCACTGTCGCGGCCTGCCTCCCGTTTACGAATATGCCGACGGGCGACTCCGACACAACATCTGCAAAAGACTCCTCATAACCGGAAACGCCGCCTCTTATGCAGTGTCTTTTAGTGTACATATTTAATTTTTCTCCTGAAATTTTTCGTTTAAAGACTTGAAAAAACCTGAAGATTGTTTGGTTTTAAATCTCTTTGTAGCATTTAACAGAAATACCCTTGTTCATAAGCGGCCCGGACAAATATTTTATGACCCAGTCGTTGACCTCTGTATCTTCAGTCTTCCAGACCACCATCTCAGGTTCAACACCTTCTTCAGTCTGAATAAATTTCTGGAATAAAAGCTTAGGATCAACATTCTCGTAGGAATTATCATATACTAATACTTCATCTGCTATCTGAACCATTTCAGGCAGAAAAGCAACGGAGCGATTATATCTTCCCCGGATCTTGTCCTCCGGCACATCATGGCCTCCCTCTAAAACACGCTGGTGAACACGGGCAACATTAATATCAGGATTTTTAGTTGTAATATAAGTCAGATGAATCTTGTAACCTTCTTTTTTTGCATATTCCATAATACCCAGACGGCTTTTATGGGAAAATACCGTCTCCCATGCAAAAGTCAGTTCCTCCGAGATCATTTCTTTAAGTAGTCTTTCGGTCTCAGCCTGTGCTTTTTTTAACTTTTCCGGACCGTCGGGCATCTTGGAAATCACGGGATCTGCACGTGCGCAATAATCTGCATTTAAATATACAATACTGTTATTGTCAATAAAAGGCTTAATTATTGTAGATTTTCCGGAACCATTTGGCCCGGCAAAAAGAAAAAAATCTTTCATCTGTCCTTTACGCCATGACTATTGTATGTCCTTTTGGCGGCTTTCATAAGGACTTCATCTGTACTTTTAAATGAAGGGATATATCCGTTTTCACTCCACTTTGTACCGCATGATATTTTTATGCTTCCGGGGGACATTTTTGTAACAAAACCCTGCTTACCGGATTTATTGACAGGTATGCAGCGATAGAGGGATTTTGTATCTTTCACGGTGGACAAATCAGGTTCAGACACCTCACGGTGACCCTTTTCATAAGGATGAGCGGAACTGCCTGTTTTTTTTATTTTTTTCCGGGATTCTCCCAGATTATACCGTTTTTCATCCATAATTGCAGACCAGAGTTCGCTGGAGATCTATAACTCAGGATAATACTTAAAACAGATCCTGCATCCCGGTGAAAAATTTATATTATGCATTCAGGTCAAACTCTATCTATGGACGGTGTCGTCGAACGAATACGTGAAGAACTAAAGGAAAAGGCCAGCCCTTCTGCACGTGAATCATCCCAGAGATTTTTTAAAGACGAAATCCTCTGCTATGGCCTCAAAACAGCAGAAGTAATCAAAATAGCAAAAAAATACTGGAAGGAGGTCAAAAGCCTGCCGAAAACGGGAATATTCTCACTCTGCGAAGAGCTCTATAAATCCGGGTACCTTGAGGAATCGTTTGTCGTCTCAAACTGGTCGCACAGGTTTTCAGGCAGGTACGAAAAGGACGACTTCGAAGTTTTCAGGCACTGGATTGACACATACATAAACAACTGGGCGTCATGCGACGGTTTCTGCACAAATACTATGGGGGACTTTATCGTCCAGTACCCTGAATACCTAGAAGAACTTAAAGTCCTGGCAAAATCTGAAAACAGGTGGATGAGAAGGGCCGCTGCGGTGTCTATTATTATGCCTGCAAGAAAGGGAAATTATCTTGACGACGCCATTGAAATCGCAGACATCCTTCTTGAAGATACTGACGACATGGTGCAGAAAGGCTACGGGTGGCTATTAAAAGAGGAGAGCAGACAGCACACGGACGAAATATTCGATTACGTTATGAAGAACAAAAAGAATATGCCGAGGACTTCTCTGAGGTACGCAATCGAACTTATGCCGAAAGACCTGAAAAAAGAAGCTATGAAAAAGGACTGGTAATTTACTCTTCCTTTTCAACACATTCAAAATCAATATATGCCTTGTAGGGGTCTGCAAGCAGAAGTTTTACCTTAACCTTTTCACCGACATACAAAGACTCCTCGTTTACCATAATCCTTCCTTCAGCCGGAGGGGAAACAAGTCTTACATAGACGCCCTTCTGCGAAGAGCCTGTTATGAACCCGTCGAACACTTCACCGATTCTGTCACGAAGAAGCATTGCGGCGGCGGACTTGCGCATATATCTCTCTACTTTTTTCGAGTTCTTCTCCCTGTCCGAAAGCCATAGTGCAAGGTCTTCAAGCTCTTCATAATTATACGGGCTCCTTTTCCCCCGCAGTATGGACTTTATAAGCCTCTGGTTTACAAGGTCGACGTACCTCCTGTTGGGTGCTGTCGAGTGCGTATAATCGGTTACCGCGAGCGCAAAATGACCGACAGGCGTTTTTCCGGGCTTTAACGGCAGGTACTCCCCCTGCCCGATAAGTTTTATCACTGTCACTGAAAGGTCCGGAAACCTTTCGGGGTCTCTTTTCTGCTGCCTGATTAAAAATTTCGTCAGTGCACCGGAGTCGGGTTTCCGGGGAAGTTTTTCGCCGTATTTCTGTGCTGTTGCAACGATTCCCTTCCAGTCCCTCGGTTTTTTTACAACCCTCTGTATCATCGGGACACCGGCTTTTTCGATAAAAGCAACGACAGTCTTGTTGGCGGCCACCATAAACTCCTCGATTAGGTTTCTTGCAGTGTTCTGCTCCTGGACGACAAGGTCCTTTACGTTTCCGTCGTCCATAACGGGAGTCGCCTCAATCGTTTCAAGGACAAGGGCCCCTTTCTTTGTCCTGCGGCGCTTCATCCTGAGAGCAGCTTCGTTTTGGACAAGTATCTGCTCTTCAAGGTCGGAATGAGATGAAACCGAATCCGGGACGCCGGTCTTTCCCTCGAGCCAGTCGCCTATCTCTTCATAGACAAGCTTGGCCTTATTCGAGACAAGCGCCCTGTAGACGTCCCCTCTTTTCACACTGCCGTTGTTCATGACTGTGTACGAGATGACGACAGCCATACTGTCATGTCCGGGAAGAAGGGAGGTTATATCTTCGCACAGCTTTTTCGGTATCATCGTGAAAGTCTCAACACCGGTGTAGACCGACGTCCCGTTATGCGCTGCGTGCCTGTCCGTAAAAGAGTCGCGGGAAACGAAGAGGTCGACGTCTGCTATCGCGACAAGGACCTCGATTGAGCCGTCCGAATTTTTTCTTGCAAACTCTATCTGGTCAAGGTCCATCGAGTCGTAGTTGTCGATTGAAGACCACAGAAGGGAACGCAAATCAGTAACTTTCTTTTTTTTCCTGTAGACTTTCTCAGGGTTAAGTCTGTCCGTCTCTTCACGGACTTTGTCCGAGAACTCAGGATCAAAACCGTATTTCTGCATGGCGTCCCATGCTATTTTTTTAAGATCGACGTCCTGGTAAGCCGCCATAGTAATCTGATATAACATATCATAAGTGAAATAAATTGCGTTTCAATTAGAAATCCGCAGGATTTAACAAAGACATTCCCCGATTAAGGAGATTCAGCGGGTATGTTTTTAAATTCAGGAACATATTCCGGTATTTTATAACATTGAAAAAAAAATTTGAAATCTTAACCGAAAAGAAAAACACCCGGCTTTTTTTCCGGCTATGCACTTAAATGTATCACAGGAGCACAAAAATGACACATGAATTTTACCTAAAAAAGAATATTAAAAAATTTTTTATGCGCCGACCGAGATTCGAACTCGAGTTTAGGCGTTGGCAACGCCTAGTGATAACCACTACACTATCGGCGCACTCGTCTTTGTTTCCGTGGTGCTCTACAATATACGCATCAAATTGTTATAAACATTTCGAAATCCGTTCAGATTAAAGGTTTTTTTTATTGATCTCCGGAAAAAAATAAGGGTCCTTCAGTCTGAAACCGAATAAAACAGGCAGAATGCATCCGAGCCACCGAAATTGTAATCTTCGGCATCCGGAACGTATTCTTTCAGTTCAGGGTTATAGGAGGTCGCATTTTCAAAAGATGACTCCGCTTCGCTGATATTGCCGGTGTTTAAGAGGACATACCCTTTCAAAAGCCACGCGAGACCGTATCCGGGATTGATCTCAATAGCTTTATCCGCACTTTTCAGGGCTTCGTCATACCTGTTGAGGTTATTGTTGTAATACATCCCCCTCAGGCACCACGCCGTCGCATTATCCGGTTCAGACTCAACCGCCCGGTCATAACAGCTCTGGTCTTCAATTGTCTTTGGTACAGTTCCATTTAATTTTTCTTTGCTGTTCTCCCCTAGATCTCCTATGCACCCGCAGCAGAACACAAGGAGGGTAAAAAGGACAATGAGGACAAAATATATTTTTATTGAATATTTCTTCACAATACCCTTTTTTTGTTTAGACAACTGAAAAATCTATCCAAACCGGAAGGGTTTTTTTTGGTTTTTACAGGACTGCAATTTAAAGTGTACAAAAAAACGGAGTCTGACAAAAAAAGAGAATTTTAATCTCCTGTGATTCAGGAGTAATACAGAATGTTAGAAGTGAGTGTGCCCATGTAAGGATTTCCTCCGGGTGTATATCCTCAATGCGTGGATACGACTTTATAGTACGCTGTAGAAGGTAAAAATTTATATTTTGAAATTTCTACATAGCTTGTCGCACTCCCGCTTTCAGATTCGCTTTCCTCTTCTTCCCATGAATCTTTGTCACTACTTGAAAACAGCTCTTGAAAACAGCTGGGCGGCAACATTTACCTCAGGAAATATTGCCGTCGTCTCTGAACTGGCTTTCCAGTCGATTCCCAAAAGTGCAGGGCTCACACTGTTATGGTTATGGACAAGATATACCGCCCGGCTTTGGGAAGACTCTGTTATCTCAGTGACACTGGAGTTGCCCTTAGTGCTTTTGGACAGATCAGGAACAACGACTTTCATTGAATAAAACTGATTTTTTTGTTTTTCCGTGAGGTTGTAAAAGTTACCCGGATCGACAATTTCCAGGTATTCTCCGGCACTTACTTCAGTTCCGCCTTTTTCACTAAAAAAGCTGGAAATGCTCATTTTTTCTGCACTTACCGGCATCATTGCTAAACTAACCAGCAAAAATGCGGACAGAAGAAATATTTGCAATGCTCTGATTTTTATTTTCATTTCTTAGCACCCATAATATTTTTTGGCAAATTTTTCTCATTTCTTTTCATAAATAGAATTTTATGATAATCTTTCTCAAAAAATTCGTTTTTCTTAACGTTCACGAAATCTTCAAGTGAGATATTTACCAAAGTGCTAATTTTACTTCACAGTAAATACTTGCTCTGGCCGGATAATCGTGATAAAAAAAGTTTTTAACGACTGTCTGGCCTGAACAGTTATTTATCATAATTTTATAAATACAATATAATGTCAGAAAAAATATCAGCTTTATTAATTGCAACAATACTTGCGGCATTATTTACTGCACCAGTCATGGCAGGAAATGTCATGGATAAAATTGAAAAAATGAAATAATTGTTTTACCTTCAATTGACAAATCCTGTTCTGAACTTTTGGGGACAAAGGCTCAAAACAGCATTTCAGAGGGAGAGATGGTTTATCATTCCCGCTATATCTGGCCGTTTACCTCGAAGGTCGATGTCACGTTAACCTGGGATGAGCAGTACGGGGAACTTGAACTATACATTTACCAGCCGGATAATACATTTATCGGGCACTATACTGATCTTTATGACAGTTCCGAAAAAGACGGCACGATTGATGTCGATATAAAATCAGCATCAGGTTACCTGCCTATCGGAGACTGGAAACTTAATGTTTACGGAAGAGAGGTTTCAGGGTCATCTGTCAGTTACTCAATTATTTAACAGAGAAATATATAACTTATTTTAATAGATACAGATATCTGTTATGAATCGCAGGGGGACACTAATTGCTATAAGTATGATATTTATTTTAGCATACGTACATCAGGTTTCTGTAGAGTCGAATGTTATTGTAATACCCGGTGAAGGAACGTCTGATCTGATAAGAGAAGACAATGTTTATGTCCTTGACTGGTGGGAAGTCTCTCCTGTGCACTATTTTTTTGCAATGATTGGATTATATCTGCCTTTTCTGATACCGATAACGGGAATTATTGTAATACTTTCCTGTTTCTCATTTGGAATCAGGACTATAAATCCAAAAAATGTTCTTGAAAATAAAAGAAGACAGGATATTTTTCAGACAATAATGGACAACCCCGGAATAAGTCATAATGAAATCGAAAATGCAACAGGAATAAACAGAAGTTCACTTAAGTATCATCTTAGAATTCTAATGCGGGAAGGCAAAATATCTTCAAGAAAAATTTTTAAAACACGCCACTATTTTGGTAATGGCAGCAGATACAACAGGGACGACCAGATTTTCAGGTTAGTTCTGAATTGTTCTACAACCGAAAATATCTACAGGTACATTAACAGACATCCGGGATGTACTCAGAAAGACCTTATAGAATATACAAAATTATCATACTCTACAATATTATGGCACATTGAAAAACTTAGTTCAGGCAATCTTGTAAGTATAAACAAAGAAAAAAATTCAAACCATTATTACGCTAAAAAGACGATTTTACAAAACTCTGACTAAATACATGACGTAGGGTTAAAAATTGTGTAAACGAAAAAGACGGACATAATAATATCAGTTTACATTTAAAAAAAGCAATAAATCCAGTTCCGGTTATTTCATCAGGCCAAAATGTAATCGCCTGACTCTTTAATGTCCTCAAGTATTTTTCTGTTCAGGGCATCGCTTATTATTCTTCTGTCCCTAGAGTCTGTTACATAGCGTATTCCAAGCTCCACACGGCTTTCTGCAAGCCTTATGTAAACTGCCGGTTCAACCATTTTTTTTGGCAGGTAATATTTTTCCCCGAGTATTTCTATCTCGTTTTCGGCCTGTTTCGTCAGGCTCCCGGTCTCTTCCGTGACAATATTAAGGAAATTTTCCGCGGCTTTCTTCCAGTCGCTTTCGCATGTAAGGGAAACTTTTATTTCGTCCCATATAAAGCTGTGATCCCTCGTATAGTTGTAGACCGTCTCTGAAATCACGACCGAATTGGGCATTGTAATAAGACGCCCGGTAGGCTGTTCGGAATCGTTAAAGCCTCCGGCTTCCATCATGGTGGTGTTCATTATCCCGATATCCATGATGTCGCCTAAAGAGTCCTTTACCCTGACACGGTCTCCCACCCTGTAAACGCCCGAGACGGCGATTATAATTCCGCCGACAAAATTTCTGAACAGGTCCTGAAGGGCGATTGCAATTCCGGCGGCAATTATTCCGTAGGAGATTACAAGCGACTCCGTATTTTCAATCCAGATTTGCGTAATAAAAATAAGAAAAACAAGAGCCGACAGAATGAAAATGCCTTTATTGAATGTATACTGCGTTCTCCTGCTCTTTATAACCCTCTTTGCAATCCTGCCTGTGATTATTTCGTAGCCTGCAAAAACGGCGCCTGCAAGAAGAAAAGAGAGCGATATTTTGTAATACAGGTTTACGTTAAAAAAATTTCCGGCAGACCAGAACAAAACCGACAACGCAAAAAAAAGTACCGCCGCGATGTAATTTCTGAACATACGTTTCCGGGTATCCGGGATTGTATATATACATTTCTTCCAGGTGATTTAATCTGAAAGACACATACCTGATAACATGCGCACAAATTATGTATTCTGAATTTTCAAGATTATTCAGGCATATATCCTGACGTTATGATTACTGGTGCACTGAATTAAATCATTTTAACATTTTTAAGTAATGGTCCTGATAACCAGATTTGTAAAAGACTTCTTTAAAAGCATTCCTGAAAATATAAGGGTCAATATCATTTACATCTGACAGGTTCACAGAATCGGAGTGGGAATTTCGATTCATATATCTGTGAAAAGCAGAATATCCGGAATCAGTCTTTTTAATGTCCGTCATCACTTCGTTTAAATCTTTTTTGTCATTAATGAATGTGAAAAAATGCTCGATAATATTTCTCATTGAAATTGCCAGCATTGAATTTGAGACCATACGTTCATCTTCATCAAAGTCTTTAATTACCCTCCAGTATGCACTATAGTCGTTTTGAATTTCGTTCATACCCAGTTCTTTTATATGAGTCTCAGTACTCTTGGAAATCCGGTACAGGTTCACATCTCCTCTATTCATGGCTTTTTTGTTCTCATGCAAAGTTCATGGAAAAAATACAGGTTATGTGTTAAAATGCATACTGAAGCGTAATTCGTGTCTATAATTCTGCTTTTTATCAGGTCCGCAATATTGAAAACGTAAGTATATGAAAGGCTTGAAACAGGGTCATCAATAATTATAATCCTTTTATCTTTATCAACTGATGAATTGGATAATACTGACCCCTGGCACAGCTCCAAAAAATAAAGAAAGCTGATTATTGTTTTTTCTCCTTCACTTAACGACTTAAACTGGTCACCACTATTGTTCTCTCTGACAATCCTGTAGAAATTTGTCTGAAATTTTTTGATTTGAAAACCTGATATCGCCAGGTATCTCAGGTAATCGTTAATGCTGTTTACTGAAGACTCTAAATTAGTTATCTTATCAAGATTTTCTGAAATTATTTCATTCTCTTTTTGAATTTCGCCAGGGATATGATTATCTTTTTCAGATCTCAGTTTTTCCAGTTTTCCAGTATATTTTGACTTATTTACAAAGTATTGCTTAATACCTGCTTCATTCTCTCTTCGGACACATCTAAGAAACGATACCCTGATTTTTTCATTGATTTCATCAGTTCTGTTGATTCTGTCGTTATGCTCCCGGATATTATGGTTTATCGCATCAATATAATGATTTAATTTATTAAACCGGGATTTGGTATCCGTTAATTTAATTTTTCTGTTTGGTTCACTTATTTTTTTATCAATAGTTTCAAGGTTTTGAAAAAGCAGCATTTTAAGATTTATAAATTCAGTAATAAAGGCAGGGCAGTCAGCTGCAAATTGTTCTCTCTTTAATGCTTCAGGATCAGGAAGATTTTTAATTTCTTTTTCATACTGAGTCCTCAAATAATCAAGATATTCAATTCTCTGGGAATATGTTTTATCAAAATAATCATTTAAATTAATCAGAATTTTTTCTCCAAGTTCCCGTTGGCAGAAGGGGCATTTTTTTTGAGAATCAATAAAGGACAACCCTTTTTTTACCCAGTCTGAATTATCCAGTTCTCCAATAAGACCTGAAAACGGGTTATCTTTTTTTCCGACTATTATGTCCTGAAATATTGGATCGTTTTCAATAATACCTATATTAAGAGAAATTTCAGGAATTTCAGCTTTAATCTCAGTGTCTCCTTCCTCTAAAAAGCTGATTTCGGATTCAAGAGTCTGAAAACTGATGTCTGCATTTGTTTCAGGCTTGGTCTTCAATATTTCGTTAAAGAATTTCTTTTTATTATTTTTATATCCGGTAAGACAAAAGTCTAAAGAGGGAATTTTTATAGCATATCCCGGCATCCCAGATTTGTTTTTGGATATTATTTTCAAGGTCTTCTATTTCAGATTCGGTTTCAATAAATTCTTTATTCAGTTCTTCTCTTCTATTTTCCAGAGAGGTTATTTTATCCCTGGCCTCATATATATTGATTTCAGCCTCTTTGTTCTCATTTCCGAGAGTGAATATTCCTCTTTGTTTTGAGCTTTCATAAATTATTTTCTACAAAATTTTCATTATACACTACAAATTATTTGTTTTTTCCATCTGCAATATTGCAGTCACAAAAACAATCCAGATTTGGGTTTTGTAAGAAATTCGATATGGTGGTTTTTCCGGAACCGTTGAGACCGTAAAACAAATTAATTTTTTTGTCAATCTTTACATTAACAGGAGTTTTATAGCTGGCAACATTTTTTAATGTCAAATTCAATATAATCTTTCCCCCCCGGCTTTAATTATTTCCTGTTGAATTTACCTGCGATATACTTTTCGATTATTTATCCAAACAGAAAAGACTGTATATTTTGCACTTTTCGTTACAGGGGTCTGCCGGCATATGATACAGAGCCCGGCCGATATCTGGTTGAAGATAAATGCAAACGCCGGCAAAAGGGCTGTTCCGAAAATAAAATATGATGAAGCAATAGAAAATGCTCTGAATTTTTTTTAAAACGCAACGGAGATTTCTTAAAAGAAATACTAAAAACGGGATTTTATTTTGGGTTATACTTATTTTAAAAATGAGATATTTGATAATATTACAGTAATTCTTTTTTTACAACTATTTTGGCTTTTATCTTCCTGGCCACTTCCTCAGCCGGCTTAAGATCGTCCCAGTTTTTCACAACAATAAACCTTTTTCCTTTTCCTGAATTATAAACATCAAATGGACTATCATCTATATCTGCCTCTTTTTTTGAGTTAGCCGAAAGGTTGGGTGCGATGATTTTCTGAGAGAGGATCAATCTCTGAATCTTTTTATTTTTAAGATTTTTTACTTCTCTTTCAGCCTGTGATTTTTGTATGGTGTATCCCAAAATTTTTTCCAGTGAATCCGGCATATAATCCTCAAGTTCTGTTTTTTCTTCAGAAACAATAGATATTTCATCAAGATCCTTTTTATTTTCATTCAATTGCAAAATTTTTTCATTTGCATCTCTCAACAAAAGATCTTTTTTCAGTTCCCAGGGACAACTTTTTAGCCATCCTGAAATAACCGGTTCCATAGTTTGTGCTTCATCTGCATCAAGAATTACTGATGTTTCAAATCCGGTTTCAAGACCGAGTTTTGTGAAATTTGATGTAGTTATAAGTCCTTTATTCCCATCCACAATGACACATTTGGCATGGAATCTTGGATGCCCGAATACTTCAGCGCCTTTCGCTATAACATTTAACAGAGCTTTTGTATTCCTTTTGTTTTGCTTTGTTCCGATCTTAATTGAAACACCCCGGTCAGACGCTGATTCAAGCGCCTCAACAATTTTGTTTCCTTCATCAAAAGACCATGCAGTAATCGTTATCGATTTTCTGGCAGTGTTGATAAGTTTGAGGATACTATCATTCAATGAAAATAACTTGTCAGTTGTTGCCGGAAGTGTAATCTCCCCCAGTTGAGGTTTGAACGCGAGTTCTTTTTTTACAGCGGTGAGTTTATTGTTTTCCAGAAGTTCATGATTGGCCATCTTCCAGAAACCGTATATAAAATGGGCAAAGAATGATTTGATTTCATCATTTTTCAAATTAGTTGCAATCTCTATATTTGAACCGTTCATTGGTGCCGATGTCGCGTTGCAGGTCATCATCAACCCGAACGGATTAAAAGACACGGGATCAATTATTATATATTTCGCATGGAAACTGTCGCATGTCCTTACGAGGATCTTTTCTGCAAATGAGTTTAGAAGATTAATATGTTCTTTAATTATCTTATCTTCACCCTCAAGCCTGTCATCGTCAATATTTTTAAGGTCTTCTTCCCTTGCCGTAAGGATAAAAATATTGATTCCCCTCTTTTCTGCTGCTATAAGAGCATCTGTAACACCGGTCTTTTGAATTAAAAACGAAGAAATGCAGATTGTTTCTTTTGCCTCTTCTATTTTCTCAACGAGATAAGTTATAAATTTACCATTTTTTTGAGGTACGATGAAATCTCTTTGATTTGAATGAAAGACCCACCTCATTGACCTTTTATCATCTGTGTCTGCATAATTTCTGTATGTCCAGCACGGCCCGAGATTTTCATCTTCAAAACTGAACGTTTCAGTCAGGGGCTTTTCAAGTGATTTGAGAATGTTTCCTGAATAATCTCCTGCCATTTTATCTCATCTCCTTTAACGTAAGGATTTCAGGAGCTGTTACGAACCAGTATTTTTCCGGGTTCTTTGTTTTTTCGGATTTTATAATTGATTTCATCTCATCAAACGACACCACAGCTTTTTTTAACTCCCCTTGTCTGAATCTCTTTGAGAATCGTTCAATTATTCTTTTACATTGTTCCTCGTAAGAATTTTCGTCGATGTAATAATTTATTGAATCAATTATCAGGCGATTTACCCATGAGACAGCATCCTGAAAAGTCTTTGGCAATAATGTGATACCATTAACTGTTAAATCGTCGAACCGGCCAAATCCCTGAATTTCAGGTGACTTAACTAAGACATTTTTCTTTCCGGAGTTTATCTCCTGAGCATTGTTTTCTATTTCATCAAAACTCACCAGAAGAGCCGGTTCATTTTCGAATTCTGTCAGATCACCGCTTCTTTCCGGGATAATATTTTTTAGCACCTCTAAAAGATCCATCCTTATTTGCGGTGTGCAGGTGGATTTCAATCCACTTCCTTTTCCGGCTGTAGCAACTTCCATCTGTGGATTTTGGGATGATTTTATCCTTAGGACGATAGATACTTTTCTGTTTTGATTAGAGCTTTTAATATTCCCCTCGATCTCCGTCAGCTGGATTTCCGTTCCGTCCTGTGCAGCAAGTTCGATAATCCTGGGAGAGTCCTTTAAGGATTTAATAAGTTGTTTGAGCCAGTCGGGGCTTTCAGTCTCTCTGGATACGTCAGTTTTCTTAGCCTCGTTTTGGTGTTTTTGGGTTTTCTCTATAAAATCATTTTTTCTTGTTTCAGGTTTTGGTTCGTAGGCTATCAGGTTTTCAGGGAAAAGCGGATCTTCTGTTGCATATAACACATACGAACCCTTCTCAGGAACAGGCACTTTTCCTTTTTCAAGTGCCTTTTTCCCAAGTTCAGTTAAATTATACTTATATAATGTTTTAAGACTCTCATTTGAGGGAGATTCATTATCATAGCCTCCCTCATAATTTTTCGGTACAATCTTTTCAAGAAGTTCCGCAGATTCAAGATATTTGAATAAATCATCCTCATCCTCATCTTCATCTTCATCTTCATCTTCATCTTGAGGAGAATGAGGCCATGAATAATGGATTAATTTTTTTCCAAAAGTGTCAAGGTAATAATCATTCTCTCCATTAGAGGAGTTTACCGAATTCGGTTCATTAGAACCAAAACCAATTATTTCATAATCCTGAAATTTATCAAATATATCTTTTCCAAAGGAATTTTGAATTAAGAATGAAGAATATAGATCTTTCTTATCAAGCGCTTTTAAAACTATTTTTCCTTTTTTGGTTGGCTGATAATAAACTGTCTCTGCATCTTTTATTTCCTTACTTCTTGAGTCACTGGATATTTCATTGTAATTTTCTATAAGCCTGTACCGAACTATCCTGTCCAGAAGACGCTTTCCGATTTCATGATCCGGTTTCTTATTAAAAAGTTTTGTATTCACCTGCTCTACCGTAATCCCCCCCTCCTCTTCCAGTTTCAGAACGGGGAGAATAAAATCATATTTTTCATCAAAAGAGGCAATTTCCATAATTGCTTCAAATGACTCAACTGAAACGTCCCTTTTAAGATTTATTTCCATTAATTTACACCTCCGAATTCAATATCCCCGGCAGTTGATTCACTTGCCAGTGCACGGAGAAATTCTGCGTTGCATGATTCGAAGTTCTGTTTATCACCAAACATCACCAGCTGATAACGTGCCCGTGTAACTGCAACGTTGAGACGGTTTTGAAAATTGAGAAAACCGATGACTGATTTTTTACACTTTCTTTTATCTCTAAACCCGCAGGATTGGACAAATGAGAGAAATACAACGTCAGCTTCATGTCCCTGGTAGCGATCAACAGAGGATATTTTTACTGAAACATTTGATTTTTTCAGAACAAATTCGGATGAAATTCCTTCTTTTCCGTGTTCGCCTGCAAATTCTTTTTTTAGTTCATCCAACTGTCCGTTATAGAATGTAAGAATTGCTACCGACCAATATCCGTTTTTTTTGTTGGGATTCTCTTTCGCCCAATTTTTGAACTGGTCGAAATCATTTCTGATTGCCAGTACTTCTGCATGGTTGGATTTGGATTTGTCAGCCTGGAGGTCTCCTTTTTTTGGTCTTATGTCAATCCAGACACATCGTGAACTATATTTATCATATCCCCATTCTCGTTCTTTTTTCATCCATTCATCGCCGTTGGCGTTTTTAAGAGCTTTTCCTTCATACACATACTTATGCGGCAGATAGGAAATTTGAGGATGCATTCTGTACTGATAAGTGAGAAGTGTGTGCCTTGTCTTAAGGACCCCTGGTTCATTTCCTGCATAAGAAAGACCACTGTAAAGTGCAATCAGGTCTGAATCGTTGAATTTTTGGGATGTCTCAAAACCATTCTGAAGAAGTTCAAGAACCGAAGGAAGCGCAATTCTCCTGATAGTGTCTATCTTGTCCCTGAACAGATCAAATCTTTTCTTTTTCCCTTCAACTCTTTCAAACTGAGGGACAAGCAGACTAACCTCATGATTAAGAGAGTCATACTTGTCCTTGACATTTTGCAGTTCGTGCATTCTGCAAATTCGCCACGCGATTTCACCTTCCCATGTTTTTTTCTCGTCTGGTCTGACGTTAAATGCTTTTCTTCTCCGGATATATTCATCTGAGAAATTTTCTCTTAGTATTTTTGCGTCAAGATAAACATGAGGCGGAAGATATTGCTCGATCTGCGGAAGTAGATCCTTTTTCGTAACGATAATATCAGAGGCCAAAATCTCAAGTTTCTTAGAATTCGTGTATGGCAATTGCTCTAATCCCAAACAATTTATACGAGATTTTCCGTGATCAGAATTTTTACACAGTTTACTTATTCCCTCAGCCTGCTGACTAAGATAGTGAATGCATTCAGAAATTTCTTCCTCAGTTTCCTTTAGTATCAAAACACTGTTTTCACTATTTTTTCCTCCCCTTGACGCCTGAAATGCAGAAAGACATATTTGTCTGTCTTTATACCCGTCCTCTTTGGTAAATGATTTAATTGTTTTAAGATTTTTTTCAATTGGGGTTTGATCAACGTAAGGTGAAAGCTGCTTTATATCTCCTGATATGATCCACTTTTTGCCGTAAAGTGCAGGGACAAGAAATTCCTGGAATGTCGTTTTTGAAGCCTCGTCAAGAATTACTATGTCAAACAGAGGTTCTGAAATATTTGAATTCTCTATAATAGGTGTTTTCAGGATTCCTATCGTAGTTCCGCAAATTAGATTTGCAACATCCAAAAGCAGAGTTTCCATGTTTTCTTTTGCTTTTTTCCTGTCCTTTTTTAACGTCCCCTTCCACATCTTCTCTGCTTCTGTAAGGCTGCTCTTCGTCGATTTTTTTTTGAGATGTTCTGATATCGAATCGATCTCACTTTCGGCAAACCTCTCAAGACAATAAGGCTGAATCTTAACTGAGACATCACCCTGATCTCCTATTCGAAGTGGAATCGCCCCACAGGCTTCCTTTAAAGATCTTTCACCATCATCTGTCTGAATGGGTGTATCCAGAAGTTTTTCCAAAACATTGTCAACAGCTACATGGGTAGAGGCTACCATCAGAATCCGCTGGTTTCTGGAAATTGCCTGGGCAATTAATTCAAGGAGTGTTGTTGTCTTCCCGGAACCCGGCGGACCTTCCAGTATTGCAAAATCGGGTGTCCCCCAGGCCTTCTTAACAAATTCCCGCTGTTCGGAAGTTCCGTCTCTTGAATCATCTGTTAGTATGAACCACCGAGCCGGTTCAAAAGACATGTCAACATCTCCCCAGTTGAAATCGCGGCCTTTCTGCCTGAGCAGATTCAGTATAGGAATCTGATGTTTCCGGGGTGAAAGGGCAAGGGACTCTATCGCTTCTCTTTGCCGTCGAAGAATGTAAGTGTTGTATGAAACCCAAAAGTTTTGTTTGTCATCCGGAAGTGTCTTTACTGTTATCGATTCTTTCTTCTTCAGATTATTTTTAAAATCTATTGATCTAAACTTACCCTTTACTCTTATCCGAATAGAATCAGAATTATTCAGAAAATCAAGTGCAATGTTATACTCCTCATCAGAGTGTGTTCCCACAGGCTGAATGTCAGTCAATGTATAGAATTTGGGTTCGAATCTGCAGGATATTATTTTATTGTTGGACTTTGCGTATATCATTCCTTTATATAAACTGTATTCAAGAGATACAGTCCTGTTTTTTTTATCAATATTACTCTTGTTGATTTTCTGCCTCAGGTTTTCATCATAAAATAAATCTTCACAGGAAAAGAGATTTATACATGATTTTTCATCTGAAAGCCTTATAACTCCATTTATGCCCTTAACTGTAAACGAAAATTTGTATGTATGCCTGCCCAGCTGATTTTCAGCATTGTTCAGATAATACCAAAAATCTTTAAGTCTCCGTACGACCAAATTTTCTAAAAATTCGGGATCTTCTTCTCCAAGGTTTTCAAAATAAAGATTACTCATCGGCCACACCTTCTAAGATACAATCTTTCAAATTTGAAAGATCTCTGTTCTTCCACAGTTTTTTGAAATAATCAATTTCGATGAGGTCGTTTACTTCATTATTGAGAACATAATGAGCCTTTAAACCGGCAGAAAGACACAACATGCCCATTGCAAGAGCCATGAGGTTTGTTCCCCCGGTAAGTCCGGCAATAACCTCAGAGGACCCTCTATTTGAATATAGTTCGTAGGTCTTCAGAATTTTTTGACTCATATTTTCAAGTGCCTTTTCTTCAAAGGGAGAAAGAAGGACTACTTTGATAACATTAACACCATTTTGCTCTATTTCGTCAATAAACGGCTGATTCTCAATCATCATATTTTCAGATGTAAAGATTACGGCCTTTTTTATATCAAAATAGTCGATAGCCCTGAGAATATGCACTTTGGAATTTCCTAAAATCAGGAAATGGATAATCTCATTATTTTTCCCGTTTCCAGTCATACAGACCCCCTCGTGAAATATATTTTTCCTGGTTGACAAGTTCTGAAAAATTCTTCCTGTTAAGATTTAATAAAGGAATTTCTCTGTAATTACAGTTTTTATTTATGAATATATTCCCCTCCGGATTAATCATAAGATAGGAGTCAACCATGTCTTCTGCTGATTCAAAGACCGGTGCTATTCCGTTTTTAAGTACAATATCCTGATGCCGTAACTTAAACAGCCTGTATTCTTCACTACTGATTGACAAACTCTCTGCAGCGTTCGAGTTCTGCCCTTTTACATGGAGAAACTGAAAAATTTTCCAACGATCAGGGTCTGTTTTTTCAATGAACTCATGCATATCTTCAAGATAGGTTTTTCTTGTAACTGTAGTATTGACCTTTAATTTTATTCCTGACAGATGAATTAATCCGGTAATTTTCATGATATGTGACAGGTGTCCGCCATTTCCTCTTCCTAATTCCCGTTCAATTTTCTCAGAAACCGAATCTACGGACAGACCGATCCAGTCAAGAATATCTTCAAATTCTGAAATCAATTTTTCATTGCAAAGTGATCCGTTTGTCGTAATACTTGTTGTAAATCCAAGATCCTTGGCTGTCCTTATTGCTTCAATAATATGTGGATACATCAGGGGTTCCCCGCCGACAAAGTTGATTTTGGTAATCCCAAGCTGTTTGAGATGTAACAGTACTTCGTTCATTTTTTTAAGATCTTTCAGTTCTCCTTTCAGGTTCTGTGAAAAACAAAATTTACAATTGTAATTACATTTCGAAGTAATATGCCAGTTCGCTGAACGAATTGCAACACATTCTTTTTGCTTTTTAATCTTTGGAAGCATGATCATTAAATATTACAGAAAATGTTATAGATATAAGTGTTGATATTAAATATTATATGTTGAATATCCATATTCTCACAACTGGAGCAAATGTTGACAAAGGTATCCAAAAAATTATCAGGTTTTATCCTGTTCAGAAATATATTCTGGTAACTGAAGAAAACCCACCTGAAGAGGTCAGATCAAGTATAAAAAATGTTATTAATATTTGCAATTCAACACTTGACATTGACGTCGAGTTAATCAGGTATAAGAATGGGAACCTGAATGATCTAATGTTGAAACTGATAGATATTCGCAAAAGATACCCAGATGCAAATTTGTATTTCAATGTCACTTTTGGGCGCAAAGATTTCGCTATTATGACGTTTATGGGAGCTCTCTGGCTTGACGGAACAGGATATTATCTTCCGAAAGAATTTAATGAACCTTTGGAATTTCCTACCCCAAAAATGCCAATGAGCACTCTTTCAAAGAATAAACTGTATCAAAAGATTTTAAAGATTCTTTCTGAGAACCCGGGGACTAAAATAAACCAAAGTGTACTCAGGCAGCGAATTTCAAAAAATCCCAATAATAATAAAACGTTAAGTCCTCAGGTTTTATCCCAGTCAGTCGGGGTTTTGGAGGAGGCAAGTCTGGTGATAAAAGAAGTAAATGGTAGGGAAACGTTGATCTCAATCACACTTTCCGGAAGAATCGCCCATTCCATGCTCCCTTAGTCCCTCGTAAATCACTGTCTCAATTGTATTTGTGAGGAACATTGCTGATTTCACGAGATATAAAATTAGAAAAACCTGAAATAGATTTTTTCAGAGTAAATTATTGCAGGACACTACAGGTTTTATAGAAACTTTCAAAATATGATTTAAAATTAATTTAGAGACTTAAAATTTTCAAATCACAAAAATACGCCTGTTTATTCATTAGGTTATACAAAAGGACAATTATTCAAAAATAAAAAAACACAACCGAATTTTTAATTTTATACATCAAAAGATAATCTAAATCACACTTCCAAACAAAAAAATGTGGAAATACTAAAACTTAAAACTTAATCTAACCGCGAAATATACAAAGTGATCTTTTAAAATGTCATGTCATAATCACAGAATCGCCGCTGGCGGAATCATAATTCAACGATGATAAAATTCTGCTGGTAAGATACCAAGATGGAGAAAATACCTATCTTGTCGCACCCGGAGGTGCAGTTGAAGACGGCGAATCACTTGCAGATGCGGCAAAAAGAGAAGTAAAAGAAGAAACCGGTGTCGTATGCAAAACCAAATGACCTGTAATGATTGACAATCTCAAAACCCTCCGTTACCAGATGGTAAAAATCTGGTACCTTTGCGATTACCTCAGCGGGGATTCGTCCCTGACTTCTGATGCAAAAAAAGAGGGCATTATCGAAGTAGGCTGGTACTCGGATGAAGATTTATGCAATGAAACGGTATTCCCCGAAATAATACAGTCAATGAAAATAATTGAACTAAAAAAACTCCAAAACGGGATTGTCGACAGCGGCATTAGAACAGCTGACTGGTAAAAACCCTTTTGGGGAATTTTTACGTGACCGGAATACCAACATTTCTCAGGGTACTGACCACTATTAAACAAAAAAATGCGAGGGGAGTGATTCGAACACTCGAACTCCTGCGAGACAGGGTCCTAAGCCCTGCGCCTTTGACCTGGCTTGGCAACCCTCGCAACACAAAAATTTTCCGGGATATTCCGGCATTAAGAATATTGTCACTGGTTTTATTTTTTATTACTCAAACCGTCCTGACACGGATTAACAAATCCGGGGATTTACCGAAAAATCAATCCGCTGCAATAGAAATTGCAGAATTTAATTGACCCGTTAAAGATATAAATTGATTCTATTTAAGACAAACAAACAATTAATTCCAATCGGGGTCCGGTTGAATTTCTTTTTTAGCCCGCTTCTTCTGCCCCGTTGAATTGTTTTCAGGCGGGTCGGAGACCAACACCACAAAAAAGCGCGGCAAAAAACAAAAACCGCTCAGTTAAAAAAGAGGGCAGCTTCAAAGTTAAATTTTTTTCAAAACATTAAACCGCGTATTGTTTTTTTGAAGGCTTAATAAAACACAAATGGTTTACAAAAGAGGTTCCCATATACAAATCGGTTATGATAATCACAAAAGAAATCCGGCAGTCGGCATTTATAAATCAAAGAAATTTGGGAACAAAAATGGCATAACAGAAGGAATTAATCAAAACATTTATTGTTTTGCCGCAATGAAAGAATTTATACTGGGAGATTAAAAAATTGGATACACTTACCGAAATAGCACACATAATTGTGGCTTTTGCGGTCACCTGGATTCTATTTACAGCAACAGACATAATATTCCGGCTGCCTGAGAAGGGGGGAGTAAGTGGTGCACAGGCAATCGGCGAAGAGATAAAAAAAGCCGGCGGCGACATAAACGGGGGATACATGATGGGAAACATTGTATCGTCTCCCGATGCATCGGCAGGCACTCTTCTCGCGGCATGCGGAGTATACATTGCAGGTATCTGGGGAGGGCTTTTTGCTACAGTTCTGGTATACATAGGAAACCGGATATGCCACGATAAAGGGTACGCGGGAACGACAGGTGCATTTATAGCCACATTCGTCATCTATGCGTTCACTTATTCAGGATTTGCACCTGAATACTTCATCGCCGGCATGGTCCTTGCTATTCTTACCATACAGGGGATTTCACATAAATACGCGAGCAGAATACTGGGGATATTCTGGAGGATAAGGGCTTGATAGCAGAAACGGTCTGCGGAGTCGTGGCACTGTATGCAGCATTAAGAGTAATTTTCGAGAAAAACACACTCCGGAAACTGCCATTCTTAAATGTGCTCAACTTTGCCGTAACAGGCCTTATAGCACTCCTTCTTCCCTACCCGCTCGGAATAGTTGCAGCGGCGGCCTACTTCGTGGGTTCGACTCTTGAGTCCAACGCAATCGCAAGCACATACGCTAAAAACGAGGAGTTCCGCGATGAATAACGTCCTGCTTGTAATATTCGCTTTTATCGCAGTCGCCGGGGCAGCGGGAACAGCGGTCCAGAAAAACCCGTATGACAAGCTCATATCCCTGGGAATGCTTTTTGCAGGCGTAATCCCGTTTATCATCGAAAGCGGGTACTTCGACGTCGCAATAGCGCTGTCACTGATAATCCCGATGACTACGATAATAATGCTCCAGGCTGTATGGAGGTGCCGGAGGTGACACCGGAATTTATCCTCGGTCTCGGAATTCTTGTGATAGGAGTCATCGCAGCAGGCTTTCCAAACCCGAAGACATACCTGAACCGGTTCATAAACCTCGAGATATCAGGGTTCGGACTTCTGCTTGTAATGCTCTCGTACAACGAGACACTTGCCCTTTTAACCTTCATAGCGGTAACGGCGATAAGCACGTTCGTCCTTTTAAGAGTACTTGAAAGGAGGGAGGTAAATTGAGCATCATAAGAAAGGTCTCTAAAATCCTGCAGAACCAGAACAACCTTGTCAGGGTTTACTCCATACTCGTGATAATTGTAGTCCTGATAGGGATTGCAGCCCTTCCTTCAGTCTCCTATGACAACAACCAGCTCTACCCGAAGTCAATTGACATAAACAACCCCCTCAACCCGTATGACAGGGGAGGACAACCCTTTGAAAAGACCGAGGTCAAAGCGCAGTACCCTCAGAATTCAGAGTACCTGGGCTACGTTACGGCGTACCTCACGCCTCTTTCGCTTTTTATAGCCCAGAACACACTTTATGCCGGGACAACAATAGTATCGCATCCAGGTGGAATAATCGACGAAATACTCTATTACACAAGAGGTCTGGACACAATCGTTGAAACAAGCATACTTTTCACGGCGTTTGCAATAGCAATGTTTCTTTTCAGGAGGCACGAATGATCCCGGCTTTTTTTAGTGACTATTCGCTCGGGCTCTTCATAGCCTTCGTCTGCGTAATAATAGCCTTTTATGCAATGTTAAAAGAGACCGACGACCTCCACAGGCTCCTTCTGACAGACCTCGTAGAAGTTGTGACACTCTCAATAATAGCTCTTGTGGGAACAGACCTCGCAGAAGCCCTCATACTCCCCGGACTTGTCGTCGGAATCGCTGAAATTCTTGCAATGTCAGAGCTTTATATCGAAAAGGAGAGTCTCTTCAAAATTCCCGAAAACTTTCTGGACATTGAGGTAATGGAGACGGCTCCCAAAATCCTCTCGTCCCTGATGCTTCTGTACGGAATAGTCCTTTCTGGGTTCACGGGGGGAGCAGTTGCAGGGCTAGGTCTTGTGTTCTACTTCATGTGCAGGAAAAACAGTGAAAGAACGGAAATTCTTGAAACGGTCAGCGGCTATGCATGGGCACTGTGGGTCCTGGCGTTCATAATTTTCATGACGCTTCCGCAGTACTGGTTCTTTGCGATAATTCTTGCGGGGACAGGAGTATTTGCAAAAGTCGCGGCGAAGATGACGATTGTAGGGACAATGAGAGGTGGAAACGATGTATGAACTGGTAAACACCAACATCGAAGGACAGGCGCTTTTCAGCATACCGTTCGGGGACATTGTCGACTACCTGACGCCATACACTGCGATACTCTTCACGTTCGCACTTGTCTTTACGGTCATCGCAATAATTTCAAAACCCGAAAGGCAGGTCGATATAGCGTTCGGAGGAGATGCATACTATACAAAAGACATTTCAAAAAAGCAGATGAGGTTTCAGCGCTTCATGGCAACGGCGTGCGGTCTTGCGACAATGGGAGGGGTTTTGAGCGGCGACGTCTTCAACTTCACCCTCTTTACGGCAATGGTCGGAATCGCGAACATAGGAATAGTAGCCTCGGTTAAAAACAAGCATATCCTCGACAACGCCTTTGAATACGGGATACTTGCTATGGTCGGGACAATGCCCCTTTTCGGTGGCGCTGCAATAGTCCTCGCGTCTACCGGGACTCTGAGCATGTGGATTCTTTTCACACCTGTGGTCGCAGTCCCTCTTGTGGCAAAGCTTCTTCTGGTGATTGGAGTCCTTGCCGAGGGGATGGCGCCTGTATATGTTGCAAAGGCGGAAATAACAAGGGCTCCCGGTGCTCCGTACATACTCATGGTCCACGTAAGCTCGCTTGTGATGTTTCTGAGAGTAATTGAAATAGTGGTCTCGATGTGATGAAGATGAAAAAAAGCATTATTAAAGTATTACTTTTAATATCGGCTTTGCTGTGCGTAATTTCGACAGCACTTTCCCTGGAAGGCGTCATTGCCGGGTGGACGGCGGCGGCTGCAGTCGTCGTCTCCTTTCCGGTATTCGTCCTCTCACTAGGACTGCTCCTGAAGGCCTCTGACAAAGAGGGGGATTTCCCGTTTATAGGTTACTGAAATGATTATTCTTTATATTCTGTTTGCAATATTCGCAGGTCTTCTGTTTCATGGTATTCACAGGAAGGTCATAGCAAGGATTCAGACAAGACCAGGGCCTCCGATATGGCAGGAGTATCTTCATGTGCTCAAATTCATGTTCAAACAGACCTGGATCCCAAAAACAGCATCGCATGTGCTCTACGTAGCGGTAATAATGGCCGTCATCGCCATCTGGTCGGGAGCACTCTACGTCCTTGTAACCGGCGGAAGCCTCCTGATAATATTCGGCGTCTACCTGCTTCACAAGATTACCGAGCACGGTCTCGGCCTCTCGTCCGGTTCGCCGTACGGAAAATTCGGCGCAATACGGTCAGTCATATCCGCAGCCTCCGAGATTCCCCTTATCGCATCGATTGCGGTAATATACCTTGTCACAGGGTCTTTGATGATCTCTGACATCGAAGCTTACCAGGCGCAGCACGGAGTCCTCCTGGTAACCGCCCTTCCGCTCGCACTTGCGATGTACATAATCGTCCTTTCGAAAGTCCCCTACAGCCCGTTTGGGATAATCGAAGCGAAAGAGATAGTGAGCGGGAACAAGACCGAGCACTTCGGGGTGTGGAGGGCAGGACTTGAAACAGGCTTCGCTCTGAAGACGTTTGTCCTCCTGGCTGTCTTCGTAACTCTCTTCTTAGGTGCAATGCCTTTCTGGATGCTTGTCATATGCTCCCTTTTAGTCCTCCTGACGATGTCGTTCATATGTGCTCTTTCCCCAATGCTTTCGCCGTATGATGCGGTTACGATTCAGATAGGAGTAATAGTCATAGTTCTCATATATGCAGGATTTCTGGTGGTGACGGGATGAAAAAAACGTATATTCCTGTAATTGCAGGAGCTTTCGTATACATTATCATAGTGCTCTGGCAGGGAGTGCAAAGACCTGAAGTAATTGTCCAGGCCGCAGTGCTTGCGGCAGTCCTTTTAGGGGCAGCCTGTCTTCTGTTCGCAAAAGACGAAGAGAAACTAAAAAAAGCCGAGATGGCAGTTGTCTGGGGATGCATATTCCTCTTTGCGGTCTACGGCATACTGAAGGCAGCGGGGATATTATGACTGACTACATCTACGAAAAGGACCTGTTTGCGATGAAGTTTAGGATTCTGATAAGCCCTGTCCACAACAGGGTCATATCGGAAATTTCCGGGGGTCTCGGCTTAAACATACAGGACTTAAGAAAGTCCCTTATCGAAACCCTTGACATGTCCTATCTTGAAAACATCCCGGCACGCTACAAAAGCTGGTGCGAAGAAAACCCCGACCACGAAAAAGACCTGAAGTCAGGACTTTGTTCAAAACTTTTCACCACCTACATCCCGGTGATAAAAAAAGAGAGGATGGAGGAGATAAATAAGTCCGTCATAAGACTTGAGGAATCGGGAACAAGTGAACAGGACGCGGTAAAAAGCGGAAGAAACGAGGTATTAGTGGAGATATTGAAATGGGCATAATTCAGTCGATAAAAAATTCAGTCAGGCAGAGGTCAATTCATGTCTGCTACGTCAACGTCGGTTCATGCAATGGGTGCGACATAGAAATACTTGCATGCCTTTCACCAAGATACGACATCGAGCAGTACGGAATATATGTCCACAACAACCCGCGTGAGGCCGATATCCTTCTTGTTACCGGAGCGATGTGCGAACAGTGGGAGGACAAGCTTGCGGACATCTGGAACAAAATACCCGAGCCGAAGGCTGCAATAACTATAGGTAACTGCCCCGTATCGGGCTGCACGTTCAACAGGAGGGGGAGCTACATAGACCCGCCGGTCTCAAAGCACATACCTATAGCCGCATCGATTCCGGGGTGCCCGCCTAGGCCGACGGAAATAATAAGCACGATTCTTGAGCTTGCCCCGAAGGTCTTTAAGGATTACGAGGAGAGACAGGGATGAAAAAAACTGTAGACGTCTCACTTCCGATAGGCCCTGTCCACCCCTGCTTCAAGGAGCCTGCAAGAATCAAATGTGAGACCGCAGGCGAAAAAGTACTTTCCGCCGAGGTCGAACTCGGATACGTCAAAAAGGGCATAGAAAAAATTATGGTAGGAAGACCATGGCAGGAGGTGATGTTTCTTGCGGAAAGAATCTGCGGCATCTGCTCCGTCATACACAACATGGTCTTTATTGAAACAGTCGAGAGGATAAGCAGAATCGACGTCCCTGAAAGGGCTGCATACTTAAGGGTCATCGTAAACGAGCTTGACAGGATACAGTCACACATCCTTGCAAACTACTCCTACTGTTACACAATCGAGCACGAGACCCTTGCGATGTACCTGATAAACCTCCGTGAAACGGCCCTCGACCAGCTCGAACTCATAACCGGGGCAAGGATAACCTGTGCGTACATAATCCCCGGCGGCGTCAGGTTCGACTTAAGAGAAGAGGACAAAAAGACTCTTTTTTCCGCCCTCGACAAACTTGAGGACGACATAAAAAGGTTTTACAAAATGTTTCAGACAGGTCCCCTGATAGCCCTTCGAAGTGTAGACGTCGGAAAACTTACAAAAGAGGACGCGGTCATCTCGCACGCGGTCGGACCTACAGCACGTGCAAGCGGAATCGGCGTTGACCAGAGGACGAACCACCCGACCTACCAGGCCCTTGGTTTTGAGCCGGTCGTCATGGACTCCTGCGACAACTACGGAAGAATTGCCCTGCGTTTCGAAGAGATTCTTCAGAGCATAAATATTATCAGAAAATGCCTTAACGAACTCCCAAAAGGTCTTATCCGGGGCGGCGGGATAGTTTCTGGCGGGGAGTTTACATGGAAAGGCGAAGCTCCGAGAGGAGAACTCACATACCACGTCATAACCGATGAAGAAGGAAGAATCTCAGAGATTGGCATCCAGACCCCGTCCATAATGAACATAGAGGCATGTGCACACTACATGCTAAAGGACGCGGACTCGGCGGCTGACGTTACGTCGACCTTCATAAGCTCCGACCCGTGCATCGCGTGCAACGAGAGGTGAGATTTGGACATGTTTTCAATAATCTGTTACATTAAAGAGTTCACGCGGGCCGAATGGCTGAAAAAATTCTTCTTTGCAAAAACGCCCCCCCTTAAAACTCCGCCGCACTTCAGGGACTTTCCTGTAGTTACAGACAAAGAATGCACACATGAACTGCGGTGCATGATGATATGCCCGGCTCCCGGGGCAATAGAAGTTTTAAAAGACGACGAAGGCAAATGGGGCCCTGTCATTTACAAAGGGCACTGCATAAGGTGCGGGCTTTGCGTTGAGGCCTGCCCTGACGATGTGCTTACATCAGGCAGGATTCTTGAGCAGAACGAAATCGACAGGACATCTTACCTTGCTTCGTTTCACATAACCGTAAACGATGCACTGTGCATGAAATGCGGCAACTGTTCGGTCGCATGCCCCGTAAACAAGGAAATCGACCCTGAACTTGCATACAATGCCACATCGTCAAGCGGTGACGTGATAATGAGGGTCAAAAACTCAAAGCTTACAATACTTCATCCTGAAAAATGCACAGGCTGCAAGACATGCGAAGAGACATGCCCGAACAGGGCGATAAGGGTTGCAAGAATCGTCGAGGGGGACCAGGACACGGAGTAAGGCTGCGACCAAAAAAGAATTTATATCAAAAAACATTATATTCAGAATTATGATAAAACACGAATGCGGCTACGAGGACGATATACGCTGCAAAAAATGCGGGGCCCCTCTGATAGAAAACAAGTCAGGGCTTTACTGTCCACACTGCGGAAGGCAGGTGGTCATGATCTGTCCGGGGTGTGGGAAACCCTGGGGCTGACAGACTCATACTGTCAGGTTTTTTCTCATCCACTCGGCATATTCCTCAACGATTATATTTTTTTCTTCAGGCGTCAGGTCTTTACGCCTGTTCTTTTTCAGATACCTGTCAAGCTCTTCGACAATCGCCTCGGCCTGCCTGTAGTCCTCCACCTCAAGATAGACAGGTGAGGACTTAACCACTATTATCTCCCCGCAGACAGGGCAGAGCCTCCGCTGGCTGAAGTTGTCGACGTACGTGAATGATGAGCATCCCGGACAGCGGAGTATAAGATACACTAAAAATATCTGATAGAACTACACCAATATTAAACTTACCACAAATAAAAAAATGAAAATTTTAAGGTTTAGTGATCGCAGAAATTAGACCCACTCGTAAGTGTCCCGTCAAGATAGCTTTTAATTGCTGAATCAATGCTTCCCTGGACACCGATATAAACTTTTATCCCCATTTCACTGAAAAGGTCCAAAGCCCCCTGGCCTATCCCGCATGCAAGGACAACATCAGCCCCGTTCTCCTTTAAAAATTTAGGAATAACACCAGGTGCATGTTCAGGGCTTTTAAGGTCCTCTCTGCCGGCAATTTTACCGTCTTCGACGTCAAAGAAAGCGTACTCCGTGCAGTGTCCGAAATGCTCAGCAACGTTCTCATCTTCTTTTGCTACTGCTATCTTCATAATAATCCATCCGTTTTTACTATAGTTAATCACTTTGGAATACTACAGGCTTAAATGCTATGGTTCTGGTGAAAAAAATGTCTTATCGGTTCTGCCGGTGATTTTTTTCGCCTGCAACTCAAAAGGGATACTTTTTACCGGTAAAATCCAATATTCACAGTATATGAGTATAGAAGTTCTTCCCGTTGAAGGTCTTCCCATCCTCCACGAGGGGGATAATATTTCAGAAGAGGTCTGTAAAAGAGCAGAGCTAAAAGACGGTGATGTTATATGTGTCGCGTCATCGGTATATTCCAAAACAAAAGGTTATACAAGACTTCTCGAATCAATTGTTCCCGGGGAAAGGGCAAAGAGAATTGCTGAAAAAACCAAAGAAGACCCGCGTTTCATTCAGGCAGTCCTTGACGATACAAAAGAGCTTATAATAGAATACCCGTTTGTCCTCTCCAAAATGGAGTCAGGACACGTGGGAGTACGTGCCGGAGTTGACAACAGCAATATAGAAAGAGGGTACATCATAAGGCTTCCCCCCGACCCTATGGGTTGTGCTGAAGAGATAAGAGAGGAGATAAAAAAAATATCCGGCGCCGCAACACGCGTGATAATAACCGACACCTGCGGAAGGTCGTTTAGGAGAGGGCAGACGGGCGTTGCCATCGGCTGGGCAGGAATGAAGGCAATCCGTGACTTCAGGGGAGACTGCGACCTCTTCGGGCGTGTTCTGGAGATTACTGAAGAAGCCGTCGTGGACGAGTTTGCGGCATTCTCAAACTTTCTTATGGGTGAGAGCAACACAGGTGTCCCAGTAGTAATTTTCAGGAACTGCCCCGAATGGAAAGGCCATGACAGTCTCTTTTTCAGCCCTGATGAAGACATCACAATAAAGGCCATGAAAAAAGAGAATAAAAAGGAATAATTTTACACTTTTTTTCCGAAACAGAATTATTCAACAAACACCGGAATTTTTTAAAACCAGCACAAAACCTGCAAATAAAAACTCAAAAATCCAAGACAAATCCGGCTCTTCATAAAAGACATGACTCCAAAAAAACCTTTCCGGTTAGATTGGAATAAACCCAAAAAAACTCATAAAATTGAAAAGTCCTTCTATTGGAAAATATCAGAACATATGATTCAGGACTGCAATAATTATACCGGTTGCCGCTGCGGCAATAAGCACTGCTTTCGGGGATATATGAAACGAACGCCTGTCCTCACTGTCATAGTATGTGACAAGACCTGCGGATGAAACCAGCCTCCCGCCTTTGTTCTTCGCTGCCATACATATAATATCAGCTGTATAAATATATAAAAGATTCAGAGAGGGCGGGCATAAAAATGTCTGATTGTTTTACAATATCAGGAAGAGCATGTACAGGAGAGGACCTGGAAGTACGCGACGTTGAGATTGTGGTTGAAAACGGAATCATTTCAGAAATAAACGATAAGAAAAACGTCCCCGACAGGTGGATATTTCCCGGATTTTTCAATTCGCACACACACCTTGCAGACACCGTTGCAATGGACGCAGAGGTTTTTGGAAGCCTTTCAGAACTTGTCGCACCGCCTGACGGCTTAAAGCACAGGATACTCAGGAAAACCCCGCCTGAGGTCCTGAAAGAGGCCATGGTAAAAAGCATCGAATATATGAAACGTTCCGCAACATTCGGGTTCTGTGACTTCAGGGAGGGAGGAGTAACAGGTGCCGGGCTTTTAAAGGAAGCTTTAAAGGAAACAGGAAGTTTCGGAATCATTCTCGGAAGAGAAGGAGGAGAGGATATTTCGGACGGGATAGGCATCTCCAGCACAAAAGAAGGGCCACAGACAAAAATTTTTGCTGAAAATACCAGAAAAACAGGTGGATATGTTGCCTTTCATGCCGGCGAAAAAGACAGCCGGGACGTCGACTCCGCAATAGATGCAGAACCAGACCTCCTTATACACATGACGCATGCAACCGACGCACAGATCAAAAGATGTGCAGATATGAATATACCAATAGTCATATGCCCAAGGTCAAACCACGCGCTTGGCGTGTCAGACTCGGACAAATACCCGCCGGTAAAAAGAATGCTTGAATACGGATGCAGGGTCCTTCTGGGAACAGACAACGTGATGTTCGTTCAGCCTGACATGCTCTCGGAAATGTCTTTTCTCTCGTATGCATACCGGACAAACCCAAACGACACCCTGAGGATGGCTGTCCAGGGCTCTGAAATCTTTGGAAAACCATTTTTTATCGGAGAAAATAAAATAGCGGCTTTTTTCAGCGTTATGCCGGCAGACTCGAATCTGCGCTTCAGCCTCTCTCCAATAAAAACAATTGTAAACAGAGTGAATTTAGGGATGATTGAGAGAACCTATTTTAAGCAGATAAAAAAATAATTTATAAATCACAATTTTGAGGTAGGGAATTTATGTTTAAGACCATCCTCGTAGCAGTGGACGGCTCAAAGGCCAGTGAAAAGGCAATTGAAGCAGCCATCGACGAGTCTAAAATTCGGAAATCCGCTGTCAACGCAGTATATGTGATTGAAACAGGGCTTTTCAGGGATATTCCAACCGACAGCACAATGGAACTTTTGTATACAAAGTTTGAGACTATCGGAAAGGAAGCATTCAGTCAGGGGGAAGACGTTGCCAAAAAGAGCAATGTCGAGATAAAAACATATATCAGAAAGGGGCACGCGGGGGATGAAATCCTCAAACTTGCCGATGAAATAAATGCCGATCTCATAGTTGTCGGGTCAACCGGAAAAAGTAATGTTGACCGCATGTTCCTGGGCAGTGTTTCTGAATATGTAATACGCAACAGCAAAGTATCGACAATGGTGGTGAGAGTATAGAGGAAAGACTTGTACGGGACTACATGATAGAAGACGTGGTTTCCGTGGAAACGCCCGGAAACAGGGACGATGTCTTAAGAATCCTGAAGAGAACAGGCATCAGCGGAGTTCCCGTAACCCAGAACGGGGAGCTTGTAGGAATAATTACAAGAAAAGACCTCTTAAGAAAATCAGACGAAACACAGCTGAGTCTTTTAATGACCTCCAGCCCAGTCACGATTTCTCCCAATTCCACTATTAACGAAGCCGCAAGGATTATGGACGAAAAGAAGTTCAGGAGGCTTCCTGTAGTCGAAAACGGGAGACTTATAGGTATTCTCAGCATTGCAGACCTTATAGGCGCAATTGCACAGATGAAATTCAAAACCGAGATTAAGGAAGGTTTTACACGCCCTACATTTGCGCTCTGGGAGGAGACACCACTGCCCCTGGTGGGAAGAATTATGGAAATATCAGGGTTTGACGCAATACCTATTCTCAACCGTGACTCAATGCTTACAGGCATAATCTCGGAACGTGATCTCATCAAAAACGCGATGATAGAGGACAGCGTTGAAGTAAGCGACCTTTCAAACGGAACCGACGACGATGAATGGACATGGGAGAGCATCAGGGACATGCATACGATATCATTCGGCATTTCCAAAGTTCAGCTTCCCGACAAACTGGTAAAGGAGGCCATGGTAAAGGACGTCGTCGCGGTCCCCCAGAACGCCGAAGTCAGCGAATGTGCCCTTAAGATGAAACGCTCAAGGGTCGACCAGCTTCCTGTAGTAAACGGCGACAAAAAGATAACATCAATGCTCTTTGATCGCAAACTGATAAAAATTCTTATAAACTGAAAAATAATCAGATTATATTTTTTAATTTTAGAAAAAAACTTATAAATTGTAAGCTTCGACCTTTTCGGGCAAAGCCGGGTTTGTTACGGGTTATACAAAAACATTTAAGTCAGATTATAGCATCTGTATATCTGAAGCGTTTTTATACTCTTTCAAACTCATCATTTGACAAAAATGGGAGTGTACTATTTATGCAGCAGAGCTCCGAGATATTAAAAGGAACAACAACAGTCGGGCTCATCTTCGATGACGGTGTTGTACTTGCCACCGAAAGAAGAGCCACGATGGGCAATATGATTGCAAGTAAAAAAGCAAAAAAAGTCTACCAGATAGCAGAAAAGATTGGTATGACAACAGCCGGAGGTGTAGGTGACGCCCAGCAGCTGGTCAGGCTTATGCAGGTTGAATGCAGCCTCTACGACATCAGAAGGGGAAGACCAATGACAGTCGGTGCAGCCGCATCGCTTTTAAGCAATGTGTTAAACCAGCACAGGATGATGCCCTACTACGTTCAGCTTCTTGTGGGCGGTGTAGACAAAAACGGCCCTTCAATCTATTCTGTTGACGCAATGGGAGGCGCCTCGCCTGAAGAAGATATAGTTGCAACAGGTTCAGGCTCTCCTTTCGCATATGGTGTCTTAGAAGACCGCTATGAAAAGGGAATGAATGAAAAAGAGACAACAGAACTCGCAGCAAGAGCTGTAACATCCGCCATGAGGAGGGACTCCGCATCCGGTGAGGACATCAGCATTGTCGTTATAACAAAAGACAAATACGAAGAGTTCAGTAAGAAAGGAATTACAAATTAGTCAATAATACCCATTTCTTTTTTTTGGGACGTTTTTTTATGTTAATAGAAGACAGGCTTAAAGAGCTAAAAGAGAAGATTAACGCAAAAGTTCCGGCCGGTATAAATGTATCCGAAGTCGAATTCGAAGGCCCGGAACTTGTAATCTATACGGATGACCCTAAGAAATTTGCAGACGAAGCAGACCTTATAAAAATTCTTGCAAGAGATCTTAGGAAAAGAATAGTCGTAAGACCCAACGTTCTTGAAGACCCCGAAATAGCTACAACAAAAATAAATGCTGTTGTGCCTGACGGGGCGGGAATAACAGATATTTTCTTTGATCCCGATACCGGTGAGGTCTTAATAGAAGCTGAAAAGCCTGGTGTTGTAATAGGCAAAAACGGAACGACTCTCAGGGATATCACAAAAGAAATAGGCTGGACTCCAAAAGTCGTAAGGACTCCTCCGATAGAGAGTTCAACCGTCAAACAGACAAGGCAGTTTTTGCGTGCTGTAAAAGATGAAAGGAAAGCATTTTTACGCACAATAGGAAGAAGAATACACCGGGACATTACAAGCAAGGACAAATGGGTCCGTGTAACAACGCTCGGGTGCTGCAGGGAAGTAGGAAGAGCGGCATTTCTTCTTTCAACACCTGAAAGCAAGATACTTATCGACTGCGGTGAAAAACCGGGAAGCTCCGACGGGTTCCCATACCTTTACGTTCCCGAAATAAGCCCTCTCAAATCCCTTGACGCCGTTGTGCTTACTCATGCACACCTTGACCACTGTGCACTTGTTCCTATGCTATACAAGTACGGCTACGAAGGGCCTGTATACAGTACACCTGCGACAAGAGACCTTGCTGTAATGCTTCAGCTCGACTATCTTGATGTAATCTCAAACGATGTGAACCAGGTGCCTTACTCTTCAAAGGAAGTCCAGGAGTACCTGAAAAGATCGATTACCTTAAATTACGGCAGCGTCACCGACATCGCTCCTGACATAAAGCTTACGTACCACAACGCCGGGCATATACTCGGTTCCGCAATTGCGCATTTCCATGTAGGAGACGGCCTTTACAACATCGCCTTCACAGGAGACTTCAACTACGGAAAGACAAGACTTTTCGGCCCTGCAACGTCACAGTTCCCAAGGCTTGAAGCAGTGTTTATGGAAAGCACATACGGTGGTGCCGAGGATCTCCAGCCTTCGAGAAATGACGCCGAGTCAAAACTCTACGACATAGTCAACGAAACTCTCAGGCGCGGGGGAAAAGTGATAATTCCTGCATTCGCCGTAGGGAGGTCGCAGGAGGTAATGCTTGCACTTGAAGAGGGAATGCGCCTTGAAAAAATCCCGAAAGTAAAGGTTTATCTTGACGGAATGATCAAAGAGGCGACCGCAATTCACACGACATACCCCGAATACCTGAACCCTGACTTAAGAAAACTGATCTTCCAGGAAGGTATGAACCCGTTCCTTGCAGACTGCTTTGTCCAGGTTGATTCCCCGACAATAAGGCAGGACGTAATAGGGGGAGATCCGTGCATTATCATCACAACGAGCGGAATGCTTAACGGCGGTCCTGTTATGGAATACCTCTACGCACTTGCACCATACGAACAGAACACGCTCATATTTGTAGGATACCAGGCAGAAGGAACAATAGGCAGAAGGATCCAGAAAGGGTGGAAAGAAGTTCCTATGGGAAGACGCGAAACAATCGTTTTGAACCTTGAAATAGAGACGGTCGACGGATTTTCCGGTCATTCGGACAGAAGGCAGCTCATGGCTTACGTCAACCACTTAAACCCGAGACCTGAAAAGATATTTACAATACACGGCGAGGAAAAGAACACAATCGATCTTGCAAGCTCAATATACAAACGCTTCAGGATCGAGACCCATTCGCCAAGAAATCTTGAAACATACCGCATGGTATAATTTTTTTAAAAAACAGTTAAAACAGGCAGATAATGAAAAACCGGCTGACAGCATTTTGCGGGACATTCATAATTATGGCGCTTTCAAATGCAATCGTCCCGGTACTGCCTTCATTTGCAGACGAGATGCCTCTTATTCAGGGTGCCATCTACTCTGCATACTTTTTCGGCGCATTCATAACTGTCCTTCCTGCCGGAATGCTTTCCGACAGAATAAACAGGGTTCTTCTTATCAGGGCCGGACTTATACTGACCATTATATCCGGGCTGATGCTTCTTGAACTCAAAAGCCCTGTGTACATAATATCTGCAAGGTTAATTGAGGGAATAGCAGCAGGGCTTTTCGTCTCGTGTGCTATGTCATGGATTAACGAGCAGGAACAGCACACAAAACTTGCAGGATACTATTTTGCATCACTCAACCTGGGTCTTGTCCTGGGGCTTTTGTCATCAGGGATTTTAAACCCTTATTTCGGGCCTTCAGGCGGAATTATCGTATTCACGGCACTGTCTCTTGTTCCTGCACTGATAGGTTTTATTGCTGACTTTAACTCTGAAAACAGGGAGAAAACCGGAAGTCCGGCAGCTATTGCAAAAAAATACTTTCTGCTATACCTGTCGATAATAATACTTACAGGAGCAACAGGGGCTGTAACATCACTTTATCCGGATTTTTCAGATGGCGACCCGCTTATTTTAAGCATACAGATAGGTGCTATGAATATTGCAACAATCGGCGCATCGCTTGCAGCACCACGCATGAACTTAAAGCCCGTCCCTACAATCAGTAGTTTTGCCGTTGTTACGGCAGCAGCGGTGTTTTTAAGTTATGCGGTGCCGTATGCAGACACAATTGCAACAATAACTGTTTTTGCCCTGATTGGAGCTGCAGCAGGCTTTATCATGGTTTCACAGATGAATTTTCTTGCAGAGACAGGCTACAGGCAGGGCGCCGTCATGGGGCTTTTCAACGCTTCCGGGTACGCAGGCATGACTTTTCTTCCGCTTTTTGCAGGTCTGCTTGCACAATATTACGGCTACCTGCCGGCGTTTCTTTCGATCTCGGTGCTCTCTGTTTTTATGGCGCTGTCGATTAGAAAATGCACAGTCTGCAAAACATAAAATAACCTAATATCATTAAATTGACTGTTTTATACATTCATTAAAAACCGGATGCAAAAGATATCAAAAAAAGAAAATGTTTTTTAGTCTTTATTTAATCAGACTGATATTCCAAGTGAATTAAAAAATCCCTTTATCACGACAATATAGTCACCGAAACTGTCCTGGAGTTTTGTCATCTCTTTGGATATTCCGCCAAGACTGAAAGTGTGCGAGGCTTTTGGCGTAGGGACGGGCGTTGGCGTCGGCTCCGGTGTCGGCTCGGTAGTGGGGACTGTCGTCGCAATTGTTGTCGGTGTTGCGGTGGGCTTTGGAGTCAGAACATGTATCTCCTTTAAATTCCACGGGTCATTGGAATCGAAAAATACTGTATTCGTTGTCTGTTCGTAATCTCCGTCTGTGCTTACGACGGTCAGGGTCACCTCTATTGTGTAGTCCTGGTCCTTAACCTCTTTCTCAGTAAAAATTTTTACCGGGTCCTGTTTGGTTGACCCTGTCCAGTCATCACTTCCGAACTCCCACTTCCATGAACTGACCCTGCCGCCTTTTGTCTTGTCATAGAAGTTTACTTTATAGATTGTTCCGCTGTATGCATTGTAGTCAGAATATCCGGCCCAGTCATCAGTATTTATTTTATAAATGTCCCAGTCGAAATCAGGCTTGAAGTCATTAGCACTAACAGGCAATATAAAAAACGCTGAACATAAGATCAGCAGAGCAATCAGTTTTATTGAAAATGATTTGTCTTTCTTCATATAAATGCCACCTCTCCGCTTAAAACAAAATAATAAAAGACAATAAACATTATAACAGCCGGAGCTATTGCGGATACGGCCGCAGGAACAGTCTCTGCATCATAAGCGCAGCAAAGACCTTTTATCTGGAGAAATACCATCCACAAGGGCCCTATAAAGAGACCAAACAGGGGAATAAGCCCAATTGTCCCTATTGCCGTCGTTGAATAAAGAGTCGTCGCAAATGACTCGGAAAACAAAAGGTCCTGCCCTGTAATCTTTGTAAACAGGAACACCAGAAGGCCATAGAAGAATATGCACAATGCTCCGAATATAAGATATTCAAGGATCATCCGGACAAGTTCAGGAGTGCTCGACAGAAGACCGCCATAAACCGTGCTTTCAGGAGCAAATGCAGAAGCCAGAAGAGCAGTCAGCAAAACACCGATGACTGAGAACAAAGCCAGCATCAAAAAGCCGTACAAAATCCCGGATTTCAGATCATCTTCGGACCCGAGCGTTTCGAATGTCTCAGAAGGAGACCTGATAAACCCTGAAATTTTTTCTATAAGCGAAAGGTCTCCGACCGAATACCTGTAGTCTCCGGACGACTGGCGGTATCCTGAATCTCGCGGATCATATTTACGTGAATTTGAGTCATAGTCCCCGTAACTGCTGTAGCTTTCATATTCACTCTCACCCGATTTCCCAAAATCAGAATCTGCATCAGTGTATTCGTCCCTGTAATGCCCTCTATTTGGCGAATACCCATCCGGACCATAGCCGGATTCAGCGTATTTGTCTTCTGAATATCCTCTCTTTGGCGAATATTCATCCGGACCATAGCCGGATTCAGCGTATTTGTCTTCTGAATATCCTCTCTTTGGCGAATATTCATCCGGACCATAGCTGGATTCAGCGTATTTGTCTTCTGAATATCCTCTCTTTGGCGAATATACTTCCGGGTCATAGCCGGATTCAGCGTATTTGTCTCCTGCACCCACGCTGCCGTCCGGATATTTTTCGTAGCCTTTGTCATGTGCACTGCCGGCAGAATCCATATAGCTTTTAATCTGCATCAGAACCGAGTTTCTCTCGTCCTCGTAGTCAAAGGTCATTACCATGGAGACATTATCGGTTTCACCGTAGCTTATGGTAACCTCAATGCATGGTTCATGATAGTCATCCGATAACGGGTGTAGTCCTGATATTACACTGTAAGGATAAACATAAGGGGAAACTCCACGATCAGATACAGGGTTGAGGGTCATATTTTCAGGGTCAAGCATCAGGCTGTACAGCCGGCCCCCTACCCGGACCTGTGAAGCAGGTTTTTCACTCCTGCCATAATTGCTGTTATAATCATCATGCGGCTGCAAAAATACCACTCTTTATAAATATATCCATTCTTTAAAATAACCTGACCTCATATTGGGAAAGGATATTAAAAAACATTTCTCTGACAGACCTCAAACAGATATACAACTATATAAAATTTTTAAAGCAAATAATATTTGCCAATATGTAATCTGTAGCCCAAATTCATAGATCTATTCAATAAGACTTTTATTTTCACTCTTATTTAATTTACCTTAACATATAACAGGTCTGTATTTATAGGATACCAGACAAAATGTGATTCTGCGGCATTTCAGGGATGATTTATATAGAGATTTTTTTAGTACTTATAGCAGTATATGCTTTCATAAACATAGCGTCATTCTATAAATTTTCAGACGACAAAAAAAGGGCCCTGAAAAATATCAGGAGGACTCCGGAAAAAACTCTTCTTATATTCGCACTTGCAGGACCGTTTGGTGCACTTGCAGCAATGAAGGTGACTCATCACAAGACAAAAAAGAAAAAATTCTGGCTTGTATATTTTTTTGTTTTTCTGCACATTCTCTTCTTTTACTTTATATTCTCAGGATTTCTCCTGAGATAACCCCTAAATTTTTTACCAAAATAAACGGATTTTATTAAAAAAATGCAGATCATAACAAGTTCTAAGTTAAAAAATATCATATGTATCCTTTACAAAGGCTGCGGGACTACAGGAAAAAAACGCACAAAAGAATAATCCTATCAGAAAAGGATGTTTAAACAAATTTAAGGAGAGAGAACCAGGATATGACTAACCCTGACACTGAAAAAGCAGTTGCCCCTGCTTTTGACGTCTTCAATGTTTACTTTGACAGAATCTACGAGCCGACCATGCATATTTTTCTGGACTTTAACGGGAGACTCGATGAAAATACGTTTAAATGCGCAGTCATGATGTATACAAAAAACAACCCGTACGCATCGTCACGCTTTGTCAAAAAAGAGGGCTCATTTTTCTGGGAAAAAATGCCTGAGATAAAGTACAGCGACCTATTCTCCGTAAAATACACCACCGGTTCAAAAAAGTGCATATTGGAAAACCCTCCCGAAAGGGTAGACGTATACAAAGGCCCGCAGATAAAGACATGTATCCTGAGAGAAGATTCGCACGATTCAGTTGTCATCTCATGCCACCACGGGTTTAGTGACGCTTCAGGACTGATGCGTGCATCCGAAGAGATATTTCATATCTACACAAAGCTTATTGAAGACCCAAATTACCAGACAAGTCCAAAGGGCTGGTACTACCGCGAGACCGGCAGAATACTTGAAAAATTTCCGGAAGAAGTTATAGAACACGAGCTTGATTCGGAGGAGCCTTTTACTGACAGGTGGGCATTTCCCTTTGAGCACACCGGACACGGAATACCACGAATTTCAATTCTGACACTTTCCCGGAAAAGACTTTCTGCAATAAAAAAATTCGGGAAAAAATACGGTGCAACTGTAAATGATATGATTGCCGGGGCTTTTTTCCTTGCACTGCTAAAGATAAATTCATGCGATTCAGCCGGGGAATCTGAAAAATCAATACTGACTGCCGCCGACGTAAGAAAGTATTACGGAAGGGAGAACGGGAAAAACCCACAGAACCTTTCCATTGCATACCAGCTGTCAGTTACTGCCAGAAAGAATTCCACACTTTCAGACATACTGGAACAGATTACAAGTGTGACTAAGAGAAAAAAATCCGGCAACATGGGGCTTGGATGCATCGCATTTTATGAAGACATATATTCAAAGGGCCCGGAATTCATTGAAAATTTTTTTGACCGGATGATGGCATCATATGAAAAAAATAATTTTAAAAATCCTGTTTTTTCAAATATAGGAATAATAAAGGCCGAGAACTATTACCCTGTTCTGGGACCAGATAAAAAAAAACTTTCAATTACTGATGCTTTTTTTATTCCCGTTGTTTCATGGCCACCGGGATTTCTGGTTACGGTATCAACGTTTAATGACTCAATAACACTTGAATCAGGATACGAAGATGGGCCTTTCTCAAAGGAAAAAGTTGAAACAATTCTGTCATATATCGACAGCTTTCTTCCTGCGTGATTTCAGGATATCAAATCTTATTTAGTATTACGAAAAAATATACTATGATGCCTGAAGACAAAATCAGCCGGAATATATCATCTCTATACAGCACTGATAAAAAGACACGTGAAGAGGCTACAAAAAATCTTGTGGAATCAGGACCGAAAGCCGTACCGCAGCTGTTAAGCCTTCTGGACAACCCCGAATGGAAAATCAGGTACAGGGCGGCAGAGGCGCTCGGCCTTATAAAAGACGAAAGGGCTGTAATACCTCTGGTAAAAAAACTGAATGACAACAAAGACCATGTAAGGTACATGGCGGCAAAAAGCCTGGGATTTTTTGGGGAAGAAAAACTTTCCGCACCTTTAATCCCGCTTCTTTCTGATGAAAACGAGTACGTAAGAAGAATCACTGCCGTCTCCCTCGGAGTTACAGGTGGAAATCCGGCATACGAATCCCTTAAAAGCGCTCTTGACCGCGAAACTGACGAACGTGCAAAAAAAGCAATGACAGACTCAGTCGGCAGATTATCAAAATCAGAAGCCTGAAAAAACTACAGTCGCTTTGGTTTTTTCGATTTTCGTTAAAAAATTAGATATTAAATATATTTTTAACTTCATCCATTCCTGAATATGCAGTTGAATCCAGGGTTATAGGTGTTACGGAAATGTTGCCCTTAGAGATAGAACAGACGTCCGTTCCCGCATCAGCCTTGTCAAATATCGGCCCGTTTATCCAGAAGTAAGGTCTTCCCCTAGGGTCAAGCCTTTTTTCGACACCCGTTTCAAACAGCCTGTCGGCAAGATGCGTAACCTCGTAAACACCTGACGATTTCTTGGGAATATTTACGTTTATTACATCGCATTTTTTTGGAAAACCGGATTCAAGCAGTTTTCTGCATACTTCAGACGTAACTTTTCTGGCGTCTTCAAAATCAAGCCCTGAAAATTTGGGATCGTCAAACTTATCGCCCTGGTCTTCAACCTGAAGTGAAAAAGCTACGGAAGGAAAACCATGATTGGCTGCTTCAAGCGCCGCACCGATTGTCCCCGAGGTCATCACCGATTCAAAGGAGAGGTTTTCGCCGATGTTTATCCCGGATACGACAAGGTCAGGATTTATTTTAAGCGCGTAAAGACCAATTATTACGGAATCAGTCGGTTTTCCCCCGACAGAATATGCCTCGTTCCCGTTGATTGCAATTTTTGTTGCCCTTATCGGCTCGAATATGGATATAGACCTCCCCACTGCACTCTGCTGCGATGACGGCGCTACAACAGTCACGTCCGCAAACTCCGAAAGCGCCTCATATGCCGCCCATAGCCCTTCGGAAGTAACTCCGTCATCGTTTGTCAGAAGTATTCTGGGTCTCACAGATTTATTCATCCCATAGTATCGGATTTTTCTGTAGATAAGATATTTCATAGGCAAATAAAATATCCGGATAATTTAATCAAATATTTCTGTTGATTTAAGAGGAATTTTTAGGCAACTATAATATCCTTTGCCAATATACAAAAACAATAGTGTGTGATCTTTATGCCAAATCCGAATATAAAACATGTATGCTTTGCTGCTTTGATGATATCGCTGTTTCTTGTAACAGCAGTTTCAGCCGATTATATATATTATTCAATTGATTCTCCCAAAACATCTCCGGAAGGACTGAGCCTTTTTACATATAAAATACTTGGAAATTCAGAGGATATCTACCCTGGAGATGAAATAACAGCAAAATACCTGCTCCATTACGATTCAAACGCTACAAATCAGATTGTTATCGATCAGCCCGGAGGACTGTATTTTGATGTGACATCTCCGGACGGAAATGTTACAAGGCTTGGGAGAAACTACATAGGAAAATCGATATACCCTGATGACTACTATGCAATAGTCGAAAACTTTTCTCCGAATATGCCGGGGATATGGAAAATTACACCTGGATATACGGTATTAACCAGCGGCGGCATGACAAAAACTTTCGGTCCTTCAGACTGGTACGCAGAAATCAATGTAAAAAGCCTTGAAGAGCCAAAACCTGACCTGGTAATCGAAAATATCAGCGCTGATTTTGACAGGGATAAGGGGACAATTTCAAGAATCTCATATACTATAAAAAACACAGGGGATGCCGATGCGGAACAGAGCACAACCGAAATATACATTGACGGCATGAAAACAGATTCACAAAGCTCAACAGGTTACCTTCCTGCAGGAAAAAGTATTACAATATTTGAGCCCGCAGATTCAAAATATTCCGGCAGCACATCTTTTATAAAAATTATTGCAAATTCCGACCTTAAAATAAACGAATCGGACTACTCAAACAATGAAATTGAAACTGTTGTTGAAAACCCCGGCTCAGAGAAAATTTCATCAGAAATGCCTGCAACGCAAAAAGAAACTGCCGCTCCCACAGAAGCTTCCGAAACAAACAGTCCGGCAAGTACCGTTTTGACAGGAGTTAACAACCCGCAGGAAGGATATTTTGAGACATGCTTTATCTGCGGTGTTGTCGGCGTTTTATCAGTTCTTGTATGTGTGCTCTCATTTGCTCTCGGGTATTATTACGGCCTTAACAAAAACTGCGAACGTGAAGTCCGATGGATGAGGTCAAAGATTGAATACCTGAAGTCTCCGGGAGGTAAAAACGACTGCCCTGGCAATGAAGCAAAAGATGAGGATATTGCAGGAAATATGGAAGAAAAGCTTGAAAAAGCAATTGAAGAACTGAAAAACAACGAAAAATAAATTTTTTGCAGTCCGGCTCCAATCGTCAGTCTAATCTCTTTTCAGGTTCAAAAATTATATTTATGAGGGCACTTATTGCCGAATATACTGTATTCAATAGTCCTGAGCTTGCACCAGAGGGTGCGGCAATGCTTAAAACTCTTACCGGAAGTTTCGAGCGCTGCGGCTATGAAGTATATTCTCCAAAAAGAGGGGAGGACTTTGCCGGCGAATTAAAAAGACTGGCTCCGGAATGTGATGTCGGCCTTGTAATTGCGCCGGATGATATTCTGTCAAAATTTACAAAGATAATAGAGGACAATACGAGAAATATTGGTTGCGGAAGTCTGAACATTGCACTGTGCTCGAATAAACGCCACACAGGTTCGGTACTTTCCTCCCACGGAATTGATGTGCCCGGAGAAACCGATAAGGGTGTAAGGCTCATAAAAAAAATAAACGGTGTCGACGGCCAGAATATGCGTCTTTCGGATGAAGAACCGGGGTTCGGTGAATTCGGGCAGGAGTTTGTTGAAGGCGAGAATATAAGTGTGAGCCTTGTCGGAGGAAGAGTCACCGGAGATACCTGCCTTTCATACACCGGAAAAAAGCCTCTTATCCTGTCCGTCAACAAACAGTATATAAAACGTGACAACAACAGGTTTTTTTACTGCGGCGGTGAAACTCCTTTTTTTCACCCCAGAAACCATGAAATCATAGGAGAGGCTGTTAAATGCATTGATGTTCTCGGTTGCCAGGGATACACCGGCATCGATATGGTGGTCTCAGAGAACAGAATCTGCGTAGTTGACGTAAACCCGAGGCCGACTACAAGCCTTACTGGGATATGCAGCATTATGGAGGAGGAGATTGCAGATATCCTGGTGGAATCCTCAAAAGGAAATGTCCCCGACTGCGTGCACCTGAAAGGAAGAGTCTCTTTCAATGCAAAAGGCGGGGTGACAACAATTGAGTGACCTTGTAGGTATAGATGTGGGAGGAGCGAACCTGAAAGTATTTGACGGAAATACAGTCAGCATACATTACTGTCCTATGTGGAAGAAGTCCCCTTTAAAGGACCTTCTTAAAAAATACTCCGGAAAAAAAGCGGCTGTGGTTATGAGCGGAGAACTTGCCGATGGTTTTTCCGGAAAAGACGAGGGAATAGAATATATCTGCAATTCCGTCTCAGAGGCTATACCAAAGTCCCTCTTCTACGGGACCGACGGTGCATTTCATGAAGGTCCTTCGCATGTCCTTGCAGCTGCAAACTGGCTTGCATCCGCAGATTTTTTAAGAAAAGACTATCCTGACAGTGTTTTAGTGGACTTTGGGAGCACTACAACCGATATAATACCCCTGAACTCATTTGACTCCCTTAAGGGGCTTACAGACCTTGACCGCCTGAGAAAAGGATACCTTGTATACACGGGGACTCTGAGGTCTACAATACCGTCTCTTTTAAGAAACGTCGTCGTAGACGGCTACGACACCCTTGTAAGCTGCGAGTATTTCGCCCAGAGTGCGGATGCACACTTAGTCCTTGGAAACATCGGGTGTAATGATTATACGACACCGGCTCCCGACGGGGCAGAAGTCTCATACAATGCATCGCTTCAGAGGCTTTCAAGAGTTGTCTGTTCAGACCTGTACGAAATAGGGGAATCAGGTGCACTTGAGATTGCAAAGGCATTTTACAGTGAACAAATGGAACTTATAAAAAAGTACACTGAAAAAACTCTCAGAGATACAGGCTCAGCGGACATAATAGCCGCAGGAATCGGGTCCGGCATAATCTCAAAATTTTTCGGGTGCAAAAGTCTTTCAGAAAGAAAGGATATCTTTCCTGACGCACTGCCCGCATTTTCTGTATACGAGGTGGCAAAACGAACAGAATTGTTTTAAGTGCAGCACTTTTTGCAGTCTCTATTCTCATCACAGTTTTTTTCTTCATTATAGGCCTGCCCGTATTCTTTTTATTCCTGTTTATACCAATAATTCCGTTTTTTTTCAGGGAAAAGCACAGGAAAGTCTGTCCAGTATGCGGGTGGGAGACCTTCGGAAACGAAGTCTACTGCCCGTATGACGGCACAGTTCTGGAAGAAAAAGACAATCAGGAAAAGCGGTATTGAATAAATTTAAAACTTTAAAAGCCGCCTTAAAAAAATAAACATGAAGTCCTGAAAAATTCAGGTTTTTAATAAATTATATTTTTATTATTTTATTGTGACCGGCGATTTTCCGGACAACTGCACAAGGCTATCACTGGACCCGGGAAAATTCATCGGCAAGGTTGTCCATTAAAGTCTCCATTTCATCAATTCTTACTTTCATTTCAGTGACGTCCCCCTGGTAATCAATCGGGACCATGTTCATATTCACCCCTGAAATTCTGTATTTCGCCGAATAAAGGTTGTTTCTTGCAGATGCAAGAGCGTCATCGGCTGTTAAAACCTCCATTTCCCAGTTGTGGTTGTCATACAAAGAAGCGTAATACTCTGCACTGTTGTAATGCTCTATAACGTTTGTCAGGTCCATCATGGAGGCTGTCATATCAAGATATGAACACGAAAGGGCACGGAGTACATAGATTTTTTCCGAATCTTCAGAAGACTTAGGCTGCATTGAAGAGAGAGTATCAAATATATTCTTAATATCAGTCTCCGAGGCTAAAATCTGCGACCTTATATTTCCGGGACTCTCAGAATTCCAGTCTATTGAGTAAAGCCTTTCCTCAGCTTTATTCAGAAGGTTATATAAATCACCGGTACTGTTCTGTGAATTATTGCCGGGTGCAAATGTGCATCCTGATGTAGCTACAAAAAAAAACAGAAACAACAGGCTGCCGACGGCAATGTACTTGCTAAGGTTCCTTTTCATTTAATTACCGGACTCCATATTAATTTCATGAAATATTTGAATATACAATAGATCTCTACTTCGTTGATTTTTACGATATAAATATTTATTTTTATAGATCAGTCTGGAAATAATTTTGAAAATCAATGCATTCAAAAAGAAAGAATTTCCACATTTAATCTATCTTTTCTACTGTTATACGAACCCTGTCTCCCATTTTCATGGAATGGCTCTTGGGAACGTCTATGTTGAACCAGAGACCAGACGGATTTCCAGAATCTTTTTTCGGCGAGTCCTGACTCGTGCTCTGGTTCATAATACAGTCTTTATTCTCATCAATATCCGCTATAAATTCAATATTTGAGACAAATTCTATTTTTTCCTGACTCATATTATGAAATTTCACCGGTACATATATCTACTTTACTAAAAACTTTCCGTTATAAAATAAAAAAGCATTATACAGGCATTTTCAGGCCGCACGCGGCGTTACTCTCCAGGTTGTGCTGTTTGAATAACTCCAGCGTGATATCTCCAGTTCATCACAGATTTCTGCAAGAATTGCAAGATTTGTTCCGACTTCTTTTGGCGAGAGACCCAAATCCTTTGCAATGTACTTCGACTTGAAGTAGTGCTTACCTTTTTCAAGACCGGTTTTCAGATAATACAGTATCCTGTCCTGCGTGGATGTGTATTCTTTATCAGTCTCTTTTTTTATTCTCATTCTCCCCTCCGTAAGTCAAATCTTTATTAGTTAAACCCACATATATATTTTTCGCGTATATTTACGTTATTTTTTAATTCCAAGAGTAAGATAATATCCAAAAACTGCTACACCGGATTAAAATCAGGAAATTCAGTTAATATATAAATGGTATGTATTTTGGAATATTATATTTCCACGGGGAACTGCCCAATCTTTTCAATAAGTTTTTCCACAACAATATCTCTCATTCCCTCAACGAATTTTATTGATCCTACGACAAGGTGTCCTCCGCCGTTAACTCCGCCGCCTTTAATCTCGTCTCTTAGCTCACGCACCATCTGGGGAATATTCATAAGAACACCGCGGGAACGTATAACAGCGAAGTCAGGACCGATTCCAAGAGTAACAACGGGCTTTCCCTCGTTCTGCTTACACAGGAGGTCATGTATCTCGCCTGACGTCTTTCCCGGAGGAGGGAAAGTAAAGCGGTGTGCAAATATTTCTACATCTATTGTAAACAGGTTAGAACCGTTTTCAAGCAGTCTGTCCTTTACATGCGGCAGAGAAGTGTCAAGCTGTTCTTCAATTGCAAGATTTGCTTCGCGGACAAGAAGGTCGACAAGCTTTTTGTGCCTTTCAGGGTTGTTGTTGATATTGAGGATATCCTTTATAATCTCCCTGCCGTCGTTAAACCTCAGCCAGAACTGTTCATAGTCCAGTGCAAGTGCAATATTCTTGCAGTCGTCTTCGGTATATTTGTCCGCGACAAGTGCAAGATATTTTTCCCTTTCCGGAGCCTCGCTTCTGTCACCAACAGCTGCAACTGCCGGGAAATGTTTTATCTCATCCTCTATTCCGGGATAAATCATTCTGGCAAGCTCTGCACCAAGCATACCCGCGGTAACACCAAAATCGCCTCCGGCGTGATATGGGTTCACGTGTGCTTCAAGGTATTCGTCAGTGGACTTGTCAGGGTGGTGGTGATCCACAACGACAATAGGCAGGTCATACACCTTTGCAACCCTGTACGAAGGTTCGTCCTCCTCGGTTGAACCGTTGTCCATCATAAGAACCAGAGGCATCTTCTGGCCGAACCTTACGTTGTCACGCAATGCGAAGTCAAGGTCGCGTGTTACGTCCTCAATCTCATAAAATGGCGCTTTTGAAGGTGCACGTTTGAAGAGGTGGCTCTCTGTGTCCTGGTCTCCGCCTTCCTCACGGATAAGTGAGATAATTGCCTTTTCAACGGATACTGCCGCAACGATACCGTCGGCATCGGCATGATGCCTGAGGACGACCGGCTGGTTTGTAAATATCGCCTTTCTGATTATCTGGGCAACCCTCTGCATCTCGGGTTTTAGTTTTTCCAGGACCTCACTCTCGATTAAAAACGGAATATCAGCCGGTTTTGCCCTCTCCTCGGTGGCTATTGCTATACGCTGTTTTACCTCTTCTTTTTCCTCATCGGAAAGGACACGTATATTGCTGGCTTCGACCTGGAGCTGGCCGTTTCTCATCATGACCTCTCCGGTAAGACATACCATATCTCCAAGCTCTACCTCAGGATATGCCCTTTTACCGGCTTCGATAAAGGCGGCTGCATTTTCAGAGCCGGTCTCATCGATGAGGGTAAATATAGTAGGGCCGGTCGTCTGCTTTATCTGGGCTACTTCAGCGTCAATACTTATGACTCTTCCAACCTTGTTTTTAAGATCTGAAAGACGTACAGGAGATTTTTTGCACTGAAGCGCTTTAACGTCATATCCTTCCTCTAACACGACCTCTTCAAGGTCTATATTCCCGTTGTCGCGGATGTTGTTTACCCTGACATACAGGACTTCCCCTTCCTTGTGATCGGATTTTACATTTGAAACATGTATGAGACCTTTTATGTGACTGTTTAAGTATACGAATGTCCCGAATTTCGCAAAGCCCTGGACTTTCACTTCATATATATTCCCAACAACTATATCGTCAAGCTCACAGTTAGGGCCGAGACGATAAACTACATTATCAGATTTTTCCATATATTCACTTCCATATAAATTATCAGTTATCAGTTACCATCTGTCTGCATCTTCAGTCTGTCCGGAAAGGTTGTGAAGTCTGCACTCCCCGTCCCTTCTGCCTTTTGTTATAATTATATCACCGGCATGAATAACATCATTTTTACCGGGCCGATACTTCCAGCGGCCATGACTGTTTATCGCAAGTACAACCATGCCCGTAACAGTCTCCAAAGATGCTTCTTTAAGAGTTTTGCCATTTAATGCTGAACTTTTGCCTACGCTTACCTTTGTAATAATCTCATCTGATTCTCGAACTATTCTTTTGAATACAGGAGGTATTTCTATATCCCTTCTGATGACATCTACAATTGACGAAGCCGCATTGCTTATATTCTCCGCAAAAGACGACATGTACAAAAGACCTCTTAAATATTCAACATTTGAAATTCTTTTGGCTGCCTCAAGGATCCACAAATCAAGCCTGTACCTCATGTCATCCATTCTGGAATCAAGTGCAACGACCTCATCAGCAACTTCACGGCTGTCAAACAAAAGTGAGGTGTAGGCAAGTCCTACTGCAAGCTCACTCTGGTCTTTCATGTCGATTATCAGGGAAACCGCCCTGTCGAGATCTGAAACCACGGCATCTTCAGGCTCTTCCTCGGTTTTTTTTGGCAATACACCAGCAATTGAGTAAAAAGTACTGATTCCGCCTTCAAGACCTTTTGCAATCAGGATATCCCCGTCAAGAATACGTGTGTCCCTGCCCGGATCATATATCCACGTAACGCCACGCCTTATGGCAATAACCCTTATTCCGGTTGTACTCTGAAGCTTCTGCTCACCAAGAGTTTTACCGTCAATCTGGCTGTTTTCCATAACTTTCGCCCTTACTGTAACCTCTTCGGCTTCAGGCAGGACCTGCCTTAATTTTGCGGGAAACTTCACATTTTTGAGAATAATCATCGCTATTTCCGAGGCAGAATTCGAAATCCTCTCGGCAGCCTCGGCCACCTGGAGCATCCCGCTCATCGACTCGGCTTCATCAGTCCTTCTTGCCCCGAGAATACTCTGGATGCGTGCCTGGTAGACAAGCTGGTTCATGCTTTCTTCGAGGTTCAGGACTTCATGAGCAATATCTTCATTCTCAAAAAGGATTGCAGAATAGGCCAGATCAACCATCAGTTCGGCAATGTCCTTCATTTCTATAAGAACATCCTTAAAACTGACAGGCTGATATTCTAGTTCGGTCATGGATTTATATTCTAGTATTTTATTGTTCTGCTAAATAGATATTTGTTAAGTATCCGTCCTTTCAGGTAATCAGGTTTATTATAGTTACAAGAACTGTCGCACCTGCAAGGTCGATGAAGCTTGTTATAACAGGAACACCGAAGTTGTCAGGGTCAAAACCCCTGCGGAAGGACACACTTGCCGTGATATAACCTACAAGATTTACAAATGTTATTACAATCATCCCGGCAACAAGACAGGTGATAAGGACTTCATAAAAACCAGGTGTGCTCATACCAAGATAAATTGCGCAGGAGTTTGCGACAACGGCAAGAAAAGGCATGATAATACATGCATAAAGATAAGTTGACGCAAAATACCACCCCGTCCCTTTCCCGGGGAATATATGCGGACTTAACTCTCCGGTGTGCATTCCGGTTGCAAGACGGGAGCATAAAATTCCGCCGATTGATCCGCAACCCCCGGTGAAAGGAGGGATAAGTACCAGGAAAACCGCGAAATCAACAAGTTTGTCTATGTCTGATGCATAGGTTACGCCTGCAAATGTGCATAGTACCGAGAGAGGCACCAGAAGCGTCACTATCTCCTTTGATATGCTTTTTTTCTCATTACCTGATAAAAATGAAGAGTATACGCTCAGTGCAAAGAAAAAAATCACGGGAACCAGAAGAATATACCTTACCTCCTGAGAAAGACCCAGAACAAACAGCGCAGTTAAAACAAGTATAGGTATCGTAATCAGGTCTGCTGCCGTGGTGACCGACGGGGAACCTACCATATCAAGGTCAACTCCACGGTTGTAGCTGGAAATGATTACAACAAGCGCAAATCCCATTACGATAAGGCTTGATAAAACACCGGAAAATACCGAAATGACCAGATAGTCCCATGGGTTGATGCCGTTTATTCCAAAGAAGGATGATATCACATAAGCGATTATTCCGAGTGCAAACGCGATAAAAATTGAAATATACAGTGAAACCCTTGTATTTAACCCGAGAAGACTGTTTTTCGAAAAATTTATCTCGAACTCTCCAAGGTGCATCGACGATGAGAGACGTGATGCAAGGACACCTGAGATACTCCCCCTCATGTTTATAGAAGGCGGTACAAGAACCATCAGCGACGGAAGGTACGCAAGAACGTCAGAAACCGAACCGAGATAGATTCCTGCTGCAATTGCAGCTGTTGCACTGATTAAAAGAGCAAAGAGACCCGTTATAAACAGGCGAAGCTGATAACCGTCTACTGCCTGAAACTTCATCATCTTCACCCATGTCAATCATCCTCTAAATGGTATTTCTATCATGTCCAGATCTTCAGGAGCAAAGATCTCGCCTTTATATGTTTGTTCTGCATCCTGTATATGGCTTGCCATATTTGTATATCTTGAACTTATATGGACCAAAGCAAGACGCTGCGCATTTATCGCCGAAGCAATGCCGCCCGCTTCGCCTGCCGTTGAATGAAAAACTTCAAGAGCTCTCTCTTTTTCCGAGTCATCATACGTTGAGTCATGAATAAGAAGGTCTGCATCATTTCCCCACTTTTTCCATTCTGTGCAGTCAGGACGTGTGTCACCGGTATAGACTATTTTTCTTCCGGGACGAGGGGGTCCCATCACTTCCGCCGGATTTACCGTTATTCTCTGACCATCCTTTTCAACTACAACACTCTGACCTCTCTGTAGTTTTCCGAATAAAGGCCCCGGCTTTACACCCAGTGATGTTGCGTTATCACGGTCAAACCTTCCCGGCCTTTCATCCTCTGCAAGAATGTATCCAAGACCCGGCATGCCGTGGTGTGATGAAAAAGCACGCACAGTGTAGCCCGGAAAAGGGACGACCGACCCTTCTCTTATCTCGTTCGGGAGTATCTCAAAACCGAGACGGGTTTTTGATATCCCTTCAAGGTAAGATACAAACTCATGTATCCATTTCGGGCCGTAGATGTTCAGCGGCTCCTTTCTGCCCATAAAAGACATTGTCTGGACAAGACCGGGAAGACCAAGGTAATGATCGGCATGCCAGTGCGTAATGAAAATCGCATCTACCGTGAACCCGGTTCTTGCACGCATCATCTGCTGCTGTGCACCCTCACCGCAGTCAAAAATATGGGTGTCGGAGCCTCTCTTTATCATAATGCACGACGGGTTTTTGTTTGGAGTCGGAAGGGCCCCGGCAGTCCCGAGGAAATACACCTGCAGTGTTTCTCCGCTCATCAATAAAGCCCCCTTATCTCACGGCAGCTTTCTTTAGCTTCCCCGATGTTTCTTCCTTCAACGACACAGATGCCGGAGTAATTGCTTTTTATTGTCGAAAATACCTTTTTCCAGTCAATGTTTCCTTTTCCTACCGGCAGGTGTTCATCCTTTTCGCCGAAATTGCCGTGCAGATGCATATGCGAGGCCAGACCTGTTTTTTTCAAAAAACCGTCCAGCATTCCTGCTGTGTTTGCATGGCCTACATCTATTGTAACGCCGAAACCCTCTACCCTGTCAACCATCCCAAATATTTCTTCGGGGTCTTTGCACAAAAAGTCCCCGATATCGGGCATGTTCTCAAGGCATGCCAGGACACCGTATTCTTCCGCCACACTGCCTATCTGCCTTAGTGCATCCTTATGCAGGGACCACACTTTGTCAGGGACAAGTTTTGCGGCAGGCGACAGATAGCCGGGATGAATTGTGACCCTTTCTGTTATGTCCGAAGCCAGGCGGACGCACTCGGAAAGCTGTCTTACCGACTCGTTGTAAATAGGGTAGTTCATTGAAGCGAGGTTTAAGTCCGAAAAAGGCGCATGTACGCTTGCCTTAAGACCGGTCGTTTCCAAAACCTCCTTTATCCGGGAATAGGAACCGGGATTGTCAAGCCTGTAGTTCCCTTCGGCCGAAATTTCCCACCCGGTATAACCTGCATCCTTTATTCCGTAAACCCATTCAATTGAAGACCAGATCTTTGCTGAAGAGGCAAAATAAAAATCAGCACTCATTTTTATTCCTTATTTTTTCAATAACATCTCTTACTTTCGCTTCAAATTCTTCTATTGTGCCTTCATTGTCGATTTCATATTCCGCCATTGACATGGCGTCAAGAAGGCCCCAGCCGGTCTCTCTTTCATCCCTTTCTTTCAGCCCTTTTTTATCGCTTTCGTCGTCTTCCCTTTTTCTTTCGCAAAGTCTCTTAAGCCTTGTTTCAAACGGGGATTTTACTGCGACGAGACTGAAATTTTTAAAGTGGTGCATAAAAGTCTCAACTTCAGAATCTCCGCGTATCCCGTCGACAAGGACTACACCTGATTTCATGCCGTCTATTATGGGGACTGTTAACTGTGCAAGTGCGTCCATCCCCATTCCCTGCCTGAGACAGCGCGACATCTCCCCCATGTTTTTGTCGTTTATCTTAAGACCGGCGTCAAGAACGGCTTTTCTTACGACATCACCCATGACGACTACCGGGATGTTCATATCTTTTGCAATACGCGAAAATTCACCTTTGCCGCTTGCGGGAAGACCCACTACACCAATTACCTGCATTTTACAATCGACCTGACCCGAAAAAACATATTTTTTATCAGTAATTCCTTCTTGCCTGAAGAATATCTGTCAGGACAATGGAATCCGCTATTACTATCCGGTTATTTTCGTACGTAACTTCTCCGTCTTCCCGTGTACTTATTCTTACGGTCCTATTCAGCTTATCTGCAATTTTTTTAAGGTCTTCGAACTTAAGGGTATCCATATTTCCTTCAACACCCTGCTGGAGAATAAGGTCGACTCCTTCGGTCTCCTTTGAAATATACAGGACATCGTCTTCACGGCCCGGAAAGAGAGTGCAGGCGACCTGAAATTCGGGGAGGTCTCCTGAGAAATAAGCGGACTTGCATATCTCGAGTGATTTTTTTATATTTTCAACGGTCTTTTGCTTCACCTTTAAAAGGAGAGGATAATGCTCCCATCTCGTCTTTATGTCAAGGTGAACATAGTCCACAAGGCTCTGACTGATAAGTCTTTCAAGTGTCTCAGGGTATGCCCCGTTTGTCTGAACTCCGGTCATAAGCCCGGATTTTTTGCTCATCTCCATCAGTTCGGCAAGGGCATCACCCTGCATTGTAGGCTCCCCGCCTGAAAAAATGACACCTGAGATTGCTATTCTGGACTCCTTTATCATATCGAATACTTCATTTGTATCCCTGATGTCGCTTCCTGTCTGAAGCTTTCGGTTATGGCAGTAATGACACCTTACCGGACAGCCGCGAAAAAAGACGGTACATACCGATTTTCCCCGCCAGTCGACAGTACTCAGCGGGACAAATCCTCCAAAGTTCACTTTCAAAAAATCACCCGACTAGTATTATTTTGCACTTTTAGGACTTCAAAGTTTATGATGAGAATTTTCACCAGGCAGGTCTTCACATTTTCTTTTCATATTCTAAAAGAGATTGTTGAAAACAGGTCTTAAGTGCAAAAATAATTTAGACATGCCCGTTGTATTAATTTTAAATGAAAGATATGAAAACAGCTCTTTCGCTCTCAAGTCCTGACAGATGGGATGACGCCTTATTATACGGTGCCGATTTCAGGGAAATAAGGCTTGACCTTGTCAGTGATAGTGCTGCAGAAAAACGGATTCTGGAACTTTGCACGGATAAAAAAGATGAAATTCCATGCATAATCACCATCAGGAGCAAAAAAGAGGGCGGCAACTTTTCCGAAGACTCAAAAACGTGGAGAAGGTCGATTGAACCATGGGTCTCCTGTGCCGACTACATTGACATTGAAAGGGATTTTTCAGAATATGCTCCTGAAATAAAAAAATCCGGAGTCAGAATAATATCTTCAGTCCACCTGAAATATATGCCAGGCCCGAAAGAGCTGAAAGAAATAGAAACCAGATTAAGAGAATACGGAGATATACCAAAAATAGTAGTCACTCCGAAAAACTGCGATGATGTCTCCTCGTTTATCGATTTCACTATAAAAAGCCAGAAACCTCTGATTACAAGCATTATGGGTAAAAAATACAAAGCAGTAAGAATTCCTCTTATTATACTCGGTTCAATGCTTATATACTGCCACAGTGGAAGTGAGGCATCAGAAGGGCAGTATCATATTAAGGACATAAAGAAACTTAAAGAAATTCTTCTGAAATAATTTTTTTTGGGATTTTTATATTTCGTGCAACCGGATTCGAGACCATATTTTAGTCGGATTCTTATGAAAGGATTTTTTTTGCTTACGTTTTTCTGAAGATTTCCAAGCTTCGGCAACCCGGAATTTTATATTGCAACCAACCAAAATTTTAAATATTATTGGTGATTACTATAGGTAAACATGATTTAAAGAGGTAAATATCAATGAGTAATTCACAATCATATGAAGTCACGGTTAAAGAGGCCCTGCACGAAGATGCAGGACGTGGTATCGCACGAATAAGTATAGATGTGATGAACGCCCTGGGCCTTAGAAGCGGAGATGTAATAGAAATATCAGGAAAAGGCAAAAAAGCAGCCGCAATCGTATGGCCCGGATATTCCCAGGACTCGGGAAGGGCCGTCATAAGAATTGACGGAAATATCAGGAGTAATGCCCAGACAGGTATTGACGAAAAAGTCGTAATCAGGAAAGTCGAGGCAAAGTACGCCGAAAAAATTGTAATACACCCGACCCAGCCACTGACACTAAGGGGCGGAGAGCAGTACATGGCAAGAGTCCTGAACGGCCGTCCCGTAAGCGAAGGCGAGACTTTCAGGGTCAATATCATAGGAAATGCCCTGACCTTCGTAATTTCAAAAGTAAAGCCGGCCGGTGTTGCAATCGTCGGGCCTGAAACCGAAATAGAGATAAAAGAAACACCTTACGAACCAAAAGAAGGCAAAAAGGATATCCCGGACGTCCATTACGAGGATATCGGGGGTCTTGGAAGAGAACTTGACCAGGTAAGGGAGATGATAGAACTTCCTCTAAGGCACCCGGAAATATTTGAAAAGCTCGGAATAGAACCTCCAAAGGGAGTTTTATTGTACGGACCCCCCGGAACAGGAAAAACCTTAATCGCAAAGGCAGTTGCAAACGAGGTCGACGCCAATTTCATGACCCTTTCGGGGCCTGAAATAATAAGCAAGTACTACGGTGAAAGCGAGGGCAAATTAAGGGAAGTCTTTGAAGAGGCCCAGCAGAACGCACCGACCATCATATTCATCGACGAGATAGACTCGATTGCACCGAAACGCGAGGAGACAAAGGGCGAAGTTGAAAGAAGAGTCGTAGCCCAGCTCCTTGCCTTAATGGACGGGCTGAAAGGCCGCGGCGAAGTAATAGTAATCGCCGCAACAAACCTTCCGGACAACATAGACCCGGCTCTTCGCCGCGGAGGAAGGTTTGACAGGGAGATTGAGATAGGAATCCCCGACAGAAAAGGCCGCCTCGAAATATTTCAGGTGCACACCCGTGGTGTCCCGCTTGACTTAAACGACATAGAGATTACGCCCGAGGAAAGTGTCGAGCTAAGCCACAAGTTTGCCGAAATGGGTGAAGAAGAGGGTAAAAAACACGAGGACGAGATTAAAAGAAGAAAATTCCTTGAACCCTTTGCGGCTGTGACCCACGGTTTCGTAGGCGCTGATATATCCCTTCTGGTAAAGGAAGCAGCAATGCACGCCTTAAGGGAAGAGCTAAAGGATATCAAAACCGGAGAGGACATACCGATAGAGATAATCGACAGGATTAAAGTCACAAGGAATGACTTTGAGGAGGCTTTAAAGCACGTTGAACCATCTGCAATGCGTGAAGTCCTCGTGGAAGTCCCCGACATATCATGGGAGGATATAGGAGGTCTTGATGAGATCAAAAAGGAGCTTACTGAGTCCGTTGAGTGGCCTCTGAAGTATCCTGAGATATTCGACAAGTTCGACACAAAACCTCCGTCAGGAATACTTCTCTTCGGACCGCCTGGAACAGGGAAAACCCTCCTTGCAAAAGCCGTTGCAAACAAAAGCGAATGCAACTTCATATCTGTAAAAGGCCCGGAGCTTCTCTCTAAGTGGGTAGGTGAATCCGAAAAAGGTGTAAGGGATGTGTTCAGAAAGGCAAGACAGGCGTCTCCGTCGATAATATTCTTCGATGAAATCGACGCACTGCTCCCGAAGAGAGGGGCATACCAGGGGTCGTCGCATGTCACCGAAAGTGTCGTAAGCCAGATTCTGACCGAGCTTGACGGACTTGAGGAGCTCACGAACGTTATAGTGCTGGGTGCCACAAACCGCCCCGACATGCTTGACGAAGCCCTGATGAGACCCGGACGTCTGGACAGAATTATATATGTCCCGCCTCCGGATGCAGAAGGAAGAAAGAAGATATTTGAAGTGTACCTGAAAAACTCCGCAAGCATCCTGTCAGACGACGTCAGTATTGATGAACTCGTAAAAAGAAGCGAGGGCTACGTAGGTGCAGACATAGAGCTTGTCGTAAGAGAGGCAAAACTTCAGGCAATGCGTGAGTTCATAGCAACAATGGAGGGAAGGTCCGGCGAAGAGAGGGCAAAGGCCCTTGTCAACGTGCGTGTGACAAAGAAGCACTTTGACGCCGCGATGAAAAAGATTAAAAGTTCTCTGGATAAAACAGCAATTGAAGAGTATGAACGCAAGGCATGGCCTATAATATACTCCGGCGACGAGAGGCAGATACTTGAAAAAGCCGTTTCAGTTATAAAGCGCTCTGAATTCGGCGACGAAACAAATACCAAAAAAGAGAAGAGAGAGGAACTTGAAAAGGCGGTTTATGGCAGATCTAAAGACTTTGAAAAGATATCAGGGTTAACAGAATCGCTTGAGAAAACTATACAGGAATAAAACCGGGAGACCAACTGAAAAGAGCAATGCCTGAAGACAGCAAAGACAACAAGGACAAATTCAATGCAATTATCAAAAAGATAATTGAGCAGGCTATGAGTAAAGGAAATTTTCCCCCTGACGGAAAATTTTCCATTACTATCGCCGGCGGAAGGATTCCGATTGAAATCAGGCCGGCCTCAGATAGTTCCGAGCGCACTAAAGGGCTGAATGAAGAATTAAACTCCGGCCTGATGCTGAACAACCCGCATACCGAAGTCCACAAAGACGGAGACAGGATATTAATCTATGCAAATATCCCGGGCTCGGATATGTCTAACACGGCAATATCGGTTCATGAGAATTCCCTGTACATTACGTCCTATACTGACGGAGTCAAACATTTTGCCGATGTGAAAATTCCTGAAATAAAAAAAGAGACTATGAAGTACACTACAAAAAACGGTGTACTGGAGATTTCAGTCGAGGCCGCGCACTAAAAAAAAGATTTCAATAAAAAAAACTTTAATTTTTTAAAGACGAATTATACCCGCGATTTAATATCCTCTTTTATCCGTATCTTAAAAAAATAATTTTTTCCCTTTTTTTTACGAATAATACAATATTAGTTTAAATGGTTTTTTTTAGTTCTGCATGGTATTCAGGAAATCCACAAGACTTGTAAGTTTTGGAGTGATGTGCGCCTCCTCGTATGCCATCTCAGGAGTCTCCAAATCAAGACTGAACGACTGGACATTTTCTGCATTTATCATGAAATACATTTTGCGGTTTGAAATCTCCACTTTCTTAACAATCTCATTGTCTGGAAGAATATATCCGCCGGTGATGATATCCCCGGTCGAGTAATCGACAAGAGCCCACGTCAAAGACGAATATGCCGGATTTCCTTTGCAAGTCATGGATGACCTTATTCTCCACAGCTGATATGGAACGCCTAAGACTTCAGAAAAACCTGAATTCTTTCCGTCAAAAAAGGCGAATGTCGTGATGTTTCCCGACTCCCACAGATTGCTTGAAAAGATATCGGAAGAATAAAAGCTACTGCTCATGGTGTAATACGTATTACTGCCGTCAGCGGAAACGTCACCTGTCGGTTTATTCAGGTCAGGCAGAATAAGTCTGGGGTATCCGCCTGAACCTGAGGAGTAGATCTGACCGAGTTCATTGTTGTAGTTTATCTTTATGGGGCCTGTTTTCGGGGTAACATTGTAAGTATAATGCACTTTAGGCATACAGCAGGAACCGTCACTGCATGAATCCGGATATGAATTAATATTTTCAGTCCCTGGCAGCGCTCCCCCTCCGGTTTTTGGATAATTAACATACAGCGCAATACATATTACAAATATGATTGCAGCCAGAAAAGTTACCCAGTCTAGTCTGTCCACATTTGATTATCTGTAATAAACACAGATAAATATTATTTTTTGTGCCTGAAAAATGGGTTATAAAGCCTGCTTCCCGAAAAGACGGATTCATTTGATAAATATTGCATATTTTAGATATTAAGAAAAAAATGCACTAAAATTATAGGTTAAAATTAGTGTTTATTTTATTAATCACAGAATATCATAAAAAAAATTTCATATAGATGTAATCTAAAGATAAATCAGCTATAATGGATCCTCAGGAAACGCAGACTTGGGTAATTTTTTATCTGGTATCATTCCTGGTTCTGCTGGTTGCCTTATTCTTCACGACGCAGGGGCTGCTTCTGGGCCTTGGAATGACATTGATAATAGTAGTGGTAGGATTAAACTTCTACATTATCTGGAATGAGATTAAGCGGGTAAACAAAAAAAAGGAGCTTATGCAAAGATTATGCGGTAAAAACAAAAAATAGAGGAATTTTTGCCGTAAAATATTCTATCTTTTTGTATAAATTTTCTGAAGAGTGTTATACGGGTCGTAAAGCTCCTCGACCTCGCGACTCATAAATTCGGTTTTCCCCATTACATAGAACCCTTTTGATACGAGGGCAGGGTGAAACATCCGTGCAAGGTCGTTTTTCTGCTCTTCAGTAAAGTAGATTGTGACGTTTCTGCACAAAATCATATCAAGGTAGTTTGTTACCGGCTTGCCGCTCATGAGATCATGCTGGGAAAATCTCACCATCTCTTTTAAATGCGGTTTCACTTCATATTTCCCGTCTTCAGTCTCGGTAAAATGCCTTCTCACCTGGTTTTCGTTTAAATTCTCAAGGGATCTCTTATCATAGATTCCCTCCTTGGCCTTTTTAAGGGCTTCCCTGTCAAGGTCTGTTGCAAAAATTGTCACTGACACATCAGGATTAAGCCGTGTAATATCATGGATTATCAGAGCAAGCGTATAAGGCTCCTCTCCCGTTGCACACCCTGCACTCCATATGCGCATACGCCCCTTACTGCGGATTATCCCGGGGAATATATCAGATTTTATTAAATCAAAAACTTCTTTGTCCCTGTAGAATTTTGTAACGTTTATAGTAAGAGCGTTTCTTAAAAGCTCCTGTTCGGATTTGTCCGAGAGAATCAGGGAGTTGTATTCCCTGTACTTCTCTTTGCCGGTGATCCTCATTCTGGACAGAACGCGTCTTTTAATATAATCCTCTTTATAACACCCGCACTGTATTCCCAGAAGTTTTTCTATAGTTCTTTTTAACGTCTGAAATTCCGAATCTATCATAATAAAACTGCCATGAAATGTTTTCTTATATTTATGGTATATATGAATCAGCCATCACAACGACTTATCCTTTTTGCTTTGGAGCAACAGTTAAAAAAATAAAAATTCAGGAGTTATTTTAAAATTACTGGTTTTATACCCCAAACTTTCCAATTGATTTTTTCAGGTCGACCGACATGTCATGCATTTCGTTGGAGATTCCTCCTACTTCACCTGAAATCGCCGAGATCTCTTCAGCAAGGGCCGCAACATTTTCGATTCTCTTTATATTCTCCTTTGTCATCTCGTTCGCCGCTTCAACGTACTGCATGAAGGTGTTGGTGTCCCTTGCCTGCGTGTCCGTCGCCTTTGATATCTCGGTCATTCCGTTTGATGCGATTTCAATTTCCCCGGCAATCTTGTTAAGTGCCACAATTGCAGAATTTGTACTTTCAATTCCGGTCTTTATCTCTTCATTGACACGTTTCATTGAGCCTGCGGTTTTCTCGCTGTTTTTTTGAATGCTTTCTATTAACTCCTGTATCTCGACAGTCGCCTTCTTGGACTCACCTGCAAGCTCCTTTACCTCTCCTGCGACAACGGAAAAGCCCCTTCCGTGCTCTCCTGCCCTTGCCGCTTCAATTGCAGCGTTTAACGCAAGCATGTTGGTCTGCTCGGCAATGCCGCTGATAAGCTTGACAATATCATTTATCCTGTAAAGTTCGTCATTAAGTGAATTTATCTCTTCAACGCTTCTTTTTGAGATTTCACCGACAGACTCCATCTTGAGATAAGCCTCTTTTCCGACAACAGCTGCTTTTTTGCCATCGGATGCTGAAAGCTGAGTCTTCTTCATAACTTCCTGCGCCGTACTCGATATCTCCTCTATAGAAGCGGAGAGGTCCGAGATCCTGTTGCCTATCTCGCCGAACTTGTCGGTGAGATTTTTGGAAAACTCTGAAGACTCGCAGGCGTTAGTCGCAAGCTTTTCTGTCGCTCCTGCTATGTCTTCATTATTCTCGTGCAGCTCTCCGGCGGTTTTTTCGATACGGCCGGTCTTTCCTGAGATGTCTTCTATAACGCTTCTTACTGAAGATACTGAGTCGTTGAACTTCTCCTTTAACATTTTTAAAGGATCATCTTCAGCAATTTCCGCCTGCACGGAAAGGTCACCCCCGGAAAGAAGCGCCATACTCTTAGTCACCGATTCAACGCTTTTTTCAAGAAGTTTCGCTTCATTTTGGGATTTATTTATTAAATTACTGAGATCTGACTCTTTCCTGCGAAGTTTTGTGACTTCATTGAAGACAACAAGAATATTTGAGACTCCTCCTTTGTCATCCATTATTGGAATTGCGTACTGTTCAAGTATTATCCCGTCGGACAAACCTGCTGTTATTTCACTGAATGCCCTCTCTTTTGACGATAAAGCGCTTTCCAAAGTATTTCTGCTTTCCCTGCCCAGATCAAGGTCTGAGATATTTTTGCCTTTTATCCCGGAAAGACCGGTTCCTGCAAGCTCCCCAAAAGCCCTGTTTGCAACAAGGACTCTGAAACTGCCGTCAAGGAAAAGCATAGGCATGGGATTTTCCTGTATTATTGTTTCAGAACGTTTTTTAAGGGATGAAATCTCGGAGATCTGTTTTTGTATTTTTTCCGATTCTTCGCGTTCCTTTGTCACGTCAACGTAAACAACAAGGATATTTTCTATAGTGTTATTTTCACCTGCAACAGGAATGCCGTACTGTTTCAGGTAACGCATACCTGACGGAAATCTTATTTTTGCCTCTGAATAACTACGTTTTTTTGTCTTTAAAGATTCTGAAGGCCCTTCACCTTTAATTTCAACTGTTTCGAAGCTTTTTAGACTGGTATTTTTAATTTTGGATGCAGAAATTCCGCTCATTTTTTCAAAAGGTCCGTTTGCCTCCAGTATTCTGAATGAAGCATCTGTTAGAAGTGCAGGCAGCGGGTTCTCCTGAACAATAATCCCGCAACGAAGACGAAGGAGGTCTGCCTCCCGGAGATATCTTTCCTTTTCCTCACGCTCCTTTGCACAGGCGGACTCCAGGTCTTCTGCTCTCTGTTTAAAATGAGAAATCAGTCTCTCCTTTTCAAGGATGAGATCATTTTCCTCTGATTTTCTGGTATCAGATTCCTCTTCGTACTTTATTTTGAAAGCATCGAACTCCTTTTGAAGGGCATCAAAAGACTCGTTCTTTGCCGAAATTTCAGTCTCGATATTTTTTATAATCTCCTTATATCCTGAAACAGCAGACTGGTAATCAAGAATTTTTTCTTCCCTTAAGGAAAGTTCTCTATTCAGGTTTTCATTCAGAGAATCCTTCTCGGAGATTACAGAATTAAGCCTTTCTTTTTCGGCATTGTGCAATATAACGGATTTCTCTGTTTCTTCCCGTGCACTTTTTAATGCAAGGTCTACCTCTTCGTCCCGCTTTTTCATTGCAGACTTTTTATAATCTTCAAATTCACTCTCTACTTTATTAAAAGCCGCTGACATATTCTCATTTGAATCATTCAAAGAATTTACCTTTGATTTCAGCGACTCCACCTTAATTTCATAATCTTTTAAGACTGAACTTAAGGACTCAGCCTCTTTAAGATTATCAGAGAGAGCTTTGTTTGCATCTTCAAGAGACTGTAATTTCGATTTCAGGGATTTTATCTCTTCTTCATAATCATCAGAAGCCGAATTCAAAGATTCGGTATTTTTGAGACTTTCAGAGAGATTTTTGTTTGTATCTTCAAGAGACTGTAATTTCGATTTCAAAGATCTTATTTCATCATCATTTCCGTTATCCAGGACAGAACCGGATTTTTCAAGAATTTTATTGATTTCTATTGCAAAATTTTTAAGGCCTGCATTATCTTCGTCTTCATCTATCCTGATGTCATCTTTTCCCGAGGTGAAATCTCTAAGGGAAATCGTCGTGCTGGCAATGAAATCCTCAACCATACTATTTTTCGGCATGGGGGAAGCCTCCTTCGGGGCATATGCTCCTGCAAACAAAGCCTTCCTTCCGGGCCTTTTCTGGGAAATTTTGTCTTCCGGCATATTATATCACCATCTCCTGATAATTTCCGCAATCTGCCTGTATTTCAAAGAAGCAGGACTGTCAGGGTAAAGGACTGTGACAGGCGTACCCTCTTTCTGAGCTGAATATACAGAAGAGTCATACGGAACAGAGAACACTTCCTTTATTTTTTTCATAATATCCTTTTCAAGTTCATCCTGCCTTATCATCTCTTCTCTGCCAGGGGTTTCGGAGAACAATAGCTGTCTGAATATTATCTTCAGTTCATCCATGGGGGATTTTCTTTCGAAGAGCACACCTGCGCGTGTTATAACCGCCATATCAGGCGTTTTGTTTTTACCTGTATTCTCTTTTATATCTTCGAATATACTTTCCAAACTGTCCATTCCTTTGCGGGCAAAGACGCTGCTGTCAAGAGTTAAGACAATTCTGTCGGCTGCAATAATTCCGTTTATGACAAACTGCCCCATACTTGGAGGAGTATCTATCAAAATGTATCTGTATTCATTAATAACAGGCTTCAGGGCATCTTTTAAAACAACTGCCCTCTCGTTTATACCATAAAGATACGGTTCTACTCCGACAAGATCAAGAGAGGACGGCACAAGATGAATTCCGGATTTTGTCTCTACTATAACGTCTTTTATAGATACATCAGGAAAACCATCAAAGACATTCATAAAGACATCATATATATTTTTTGACTGGTCTTCAGAGTCAATACCAAGGCCTGTTGTGGCGTTTGCCTGCGGATCACAGTCAATTACAAGGACCTTTTCGCCTGCACCCGCCAGACAGCCTGCTATGGCAAGGCAGGAGGTCGTTTTGCCTGTTCCTCCTTTATGATGCGCAAAAGTAATTACAGTCGTAAGATTGTCACCCCTTTATCCATTAGTTTTTATGGTTAACCGTACTAAAAAAGATAACGAAGATAAAATAAAAGTAGATATTTAATATTTCTGTTTTTCCTGACCTTAATTTAAGGTTTGAAAAAAGAAGCTTTAATACATGCATTAAAAAATAAAAAATTCCGGCCCGAAACAAGCATAAATAAGTGGACGGAAAGTCCACTTTGCTTATATTTGTTCTCCTTAAAATACACCAGTTATCATTTGCCTGAAAGGAATGAAAAACAAAAGAATGAGATGAGTTCCACCAACGATATAAGATTAATTCTTTTTCATGGTGGATTTTCATCTCAATACAGCCGGAAGTTTCCGTAATTTCTGTATGAATACACAATGATACCCGTGTAAATATTCGCCGGGAAACAGGTCCCCCAGGTGATACGTATTTAGAAATCAAGCACAAAAAAAACACGGGAATCACCGTAAAAACCGTATAAAAACAAATGAGCCCGGTGCGGGCTCAGCAGAAGAGCAAAAAGCTTTTCTTAAAAGCCCATTTTCCTATGACTACAAAAAATTTCATCATGTTCTGACAACGACATATACAAGAATCACTCTTGTATCAAAAACTTACGCTGAAAGAATCACATTTGATCTTGACCTTAAATTCAAAAGGCCGGAAAAACAGTTTTCATAAACCGGACTTGTCATAGGAGAAATCAAACGAGACAAGTCTTCCCGCCGCTCCGAAGCATTGAAATTAATAAAACTGATTGGAATCCGGGAATACACAAAAGAAAGGTGAAAAATTATGAATTTTAACAAAAAAAAGAGTTTAATGCTTTTAACGACATTATCCGCATTATTCATGTGCATATTTTTGTGCGGGTGCACATCGTCATCGTCTGATACATCGTCCATAGCTACACAGACAGCGACAAACACTCCATCAGGTGACGAATCCGGATAAATGCCTGATATGAACGGTACGGCAGGCAGACCAGGCGGTGAAATGCCCCCGTGCGATAAATCAGTAATACAACCTGAAATGCCTTCAGAATCATAAACCAGATTATAAATCCTCTATCCAACACATTCTCTTTTTTTGTATGAAACCTGAGTCACAAAACCAGGGAAATTTTGTATGTATAGTGGCATTGTTCATTTCCGCTGCTTTTCTGAAGACCATATAAGCGAATGATTTAAGTTCTTGCGGTTTTACATAGATTTAATGTCCCTTAAAAAAACGTTTGTCTGCATAGCTGTAATAATTCTTCTTGGCGTCTCTCTGACCGTATCAGGCTGCGTAAAATGCTCGTTCGGAGATATCAAATACAGCAACTCCAGCCTGAATGTCCAGGTGTACAACAAAGCCGAAGAAAAAAACGCCACTTTACAGATAACCGTCTACTCCCTGGATAATTTCAGGCAGAAGGAAACAGGAAAATACCTCCAGAGCGTCACCTTAAAACAGGGACCAAATGAATTCACAATTCCGGCAAATCTTGATAAAGGCTCATATAAAATCTATTTATACATACTCCAAAACGGAAAACGTGAATCCGCAGAAATAAGAAATATAGTTGTCGGGTAGAATGATACACAAAGACCTTCTGAATGCTGCACTTGGAAATGAAGACGCAGACACTGTTTTTTTTAATGCAAAAGTATTCAGTCCATATACATGCAGGTGGAAAAAAACCTCTTTCGCCGTAAAAAACGGCATAGTACTTGGAGAAGGAAATTATACCGGAAAATGTGAGACTGACCTTGAAGGTTCAAAAGTTTTGCCCGGGCTTTCAGACGCACACGTCCATATAGAAAGCTCTCTTCTCACCCCCCGTGAGTACGGCCGCCTTGTATTAAAAAAAGGGACCACTACCGTTTTTGCAGACCCGCATGAAATAGCAAACGTTGCCGGGGTTAAAGGAATAAAATACATGATTTCAGAGAGCCGGAATACTCCTCTTGACATATTCCATACGGCTCCATCATGCGTTCCGGCGACAAACCTTGACATGGGCGGCGCCTCTGTCACATCATCTGACCTGCTAACGTTTTCCGAATCAGAAAACATCGCAGGACTAGGGGAAATGATGAATTATCCGGGCGTTCTTTCCGGGGATGATGAAGTCTATAAAAAACTTCGGATTTTTGACGTAGTCGACGGCCACTGCCCCCTTTTATCCGGGAAAGAACTGAACGCATATATCATGCAGGGTATTTCAAGCGACCATGAATGCACATCGGCAAAAGAAGCAGGGGAAAAGCTTGAGAAGGGAATGTACATCATGCTCAGGGAGGGCTCGACCGAAAAAAACCTCAAAGACCTTGTTTCTGTCGTAACCCCATACAACGTATCAAAATGCATGTTTGCAACCGACGACAGGCACGCCGACACCCTAATCAGGGACGGTCATATCGACGACTGCATAAGAAAAGCGATAAGCTGCGGACTAAAACCCGAGCTTGCGTACAGAATGGCAACGCTTTCACCGGCGGAAAGGTTCGGGCTTACCGACAGGGGAGCCCTTTCACCCGGGCGGATTGCCGACTTCTGCATAATAGACGATTCAGACGAATTCAGTGTCCTTGAGACATACAAATCCGGCAGACAGGTAAAAGACACCGGGTACAAAGAACCTGAAACAATTGACTACAAATTTAAAGTTCCTGAAAATATACCACTTGATATCCCGCAAAAAACAATGGCCAAAGCGCACATTGCAGGAATAATTAAGGGGCAGATACTTACAGAAAACATCCTAAAAGAGATAAAACCTGATGAAATTCCGGACTTTAGGAATGATATACTCAAATGCGTCGTATGCGACAGGTACAGGGGAATAAAATCAGGTCTCGGACTGGTTCACGGTTTTAAAATGAAAAAAGGGGCGATTGCATCATCGGTATCCCATGACTCGCATAACATTATCTCTGTCGGGGCCTTTGATGAAGACATTCTTGCCTCTGTAAATCTTCTTAAAAAGTCCGGCGGCGGAATGTCAGTCTACGTTGATGAAAAAGGCTTTATTCTTCCTCTTGAATGCGGAGGAATTATGTCATATAAGTCATACGATGAAGTAAACGAAGATATAACAAAATTAAAAGAGATTTTAAAATCAACAGGGTGCATCAAAAACCCCTTCATGTACCTTTCATTTCTTTCGCTTACAGTAATACCAGAGATAAGAATAACTGAAAGAGGTGTATTCGATGTCTCAGGTTTCAGGGACATTCCCCTTTTTCAGGCGGAATAATCTGTCTGGCCCTTTTAAAAACTTAATATTACATAAATATTTTTAGCAATTCAAATCAGGATTCTACCCGCAGACAATGACAGCAGAAGGACAATCACAGGCTGGTGGATAAGATATATCAGAAGTGAATGCCTCCCCATAAAACTCATAAATTTAAAGAATATATTGTCTGAAACGGAAAAACCTGAAAACCTCCTTTTTGCCCCCGGATAAAAATATGTCCCGGCACTGATTCCGATTAAAAATACCCCGAACCACGGGAATACCGGTTCATAATCAAGAGATACAAACCCCGGGGGAGTTATCCCGAAAGGAAGCAGGAAATAAGGGCCTGTCGTTCCTGATATCAGAAAGCCTGCAATGATTACCAGGAAACCCGCCAAAAGGTTGTATTTTTTTAGTTTCATAAAAAAAGGTGAGACAAAGACTGAAAACCCGATAAGATGAAGAATACCGAATACAATAAATCCTTCACCGATAACCGCCCAGGTCACGAAAGTTATAACCTCGCCGATTAAAATAAGAAATAAACCTCTTTTGAAAAACTTTATGTAATATTTAAACCCGAAAAGATGTTTTTTGGACCTTTCACTGCTTATATAAACCGATACTCCTGCAATAAAAACAAACATTACCGCTGTAGTGTACCCGAAATACCTCCAGAACCCGGTGCTCACGTTTACATAATATATGCCGAAGTAGGTCAGGTCAAAAATCAGGTGAAACCAGACCATCATAAAAATTGCGAGACCCCTGAAGGAATCAAGCTCCAGAAATCTTTTTTTTACTACAATATTACCCGGCATTTCAGGACTCACTTAATTTTTAAGTTGCTAATATTATTTATCATCAAAAACTAATTATCCCTCCTGATGAACTTCACCGATGAGCACATAATAGAGGCGGCAGGAAAGGCACGGGTCGTTGTCAGGAACGGCAAAGTATTTTCGGCAGGAAAACCCCTGCTTTCACAATGCCCCCTTGCGGAAAGGTTTAATTATCCTGTCAGAAACATGAGCCCTGACGAAATTAAAAAAAACATTGAAGAGAGGATCTCCTCGTTCGGCATGTGCACAAGAGAAAGAGAGGTTCTCTCGGATGACGATTTCGTGCTGTTCGGCGCCTCTGAACTTCTGAAATGTGCTGTAGAAAACAAAATCATAGACTGTGCCGTCATTGCATGCGACGGTGCCGGAACGGTTATATCAAAAAATCCCCGCCTTATCCAGGGAATTGGCGGAAAAATGTCGGGACTTATCAAAACCTGCCCTTATACGGAAGTCATAGACAGGATAAATGAAAACGGCGGGTTCGTCCCTTTCCCTGATGATGCCGGAATAGACCCGTACAAAGGATATATTAAAGCAGATAAGCTGGGGTTTTCAAATGTGGCCGTTACCGTTGCATCAGGAAGCGATGCTCTTAAAATAAAAAGCGAAAACCCAAAAACTGTTGTTATCGGTGTCCACACGACAGGTGCAAACCAAAAGGAGGCTGAACTTCTGTCTGAGAACTGCGACATAATTTCTGCATGTGCATCACAGAATGTAAGAAATACGGCCGGAAAAAAAGCCCTTCTCCAGGGCGGAGCAACTGTCCCGGTATATGCGATGACACAGAAAGGAAAGGAGATAATACTCGAAAAGATTAGGTGCACCAGTTCACAGGTCCTTGTAAAATCAGAAAAGCTGCCTGTTTCATCCCAAAAAACTCCCGGTCCACTCATTTAAAATCAATTACGGACAGAGGTCAGGAAAGACGAAAAATCAGAATTTTAAGGATTTAAACTAAAGTTCGAAAAAAAATAAAAATCATCACATAAATTTTATGCGTGCTTTTCTTCCCGGCACGCTGAATCACCTCCTTCATGAAGGACTCTTTTGGACATTCAGGTCTTCACAGAACAGTCCTTTTCTGCTTAAAGAGAGTTTAATGAATTAAATGCAAAATTGTAGCTAAATGTCCTGAATTCTTCAAATACAGCAAATACTATTATTTTACAAGATAAATTATAATACATGGAAGCGTCCCGTGAGATTGAACTTCAGGGTCATATTATAGATTCCGGCATTATGACCCGTGTTTTTGACAAAGTTCTGGATATGGGCGGCAATTTTGAGATTACCACCTTTGATATCGGAAAAAGAAAACAGGACCCAAGTTATGCCAGGCTCATCATAAGTTCAGAAACCGAAGACAAACTTGAGAATATTTTAAGCGAACTCCACAGGCTCGGGGCAAGAATGCCGGAAATGGAGGACATCAGGCTTGAGGAAGCCGAAGGCGACAAAATTCTTCCTAAAGGGTTTTACTCCACAACAAACCACCCGACATTTGTAAAATACAACGGCAACTGGATTTCTGTGGAAAACATCGAGATGGACTGCCATATTGTAATAGAGAAAAAAACTCCGCGTGCATTATGCACCCCTCTTGCAAAAATAAAAAAAGGTGACCTTATCGTAATCGGTGAAAGGGGTGTCAGGATTGTCCCGCCTGAAAGGTCCAGAAAAGTCAACCAGTTTGAATTCATGCAGAATACCGTCTCCTCGGAAAGGCCGAGCGAGACAATAATCAAGAAAATAGCCGGCGAAATGAAGGAGATAAAAGAAAGAGGAGGTAAAATCGGAATTGTAGGTGGCCCTGCAATAGTTCATACAAGAGCCGCCCCGGCCCTTGCAAAGATAATCAGGGCAGGATATATAGACGCTCTCTTTGCCGGAAACGCTCTTGCCACGCATGATATAGAGTACAACCTGTTCGGGACGTCTCTTGGAATGAACCTTGATACAGGGACTCTTGCAGTCGGCGGGCATAAAAACCACATCACCACCATCAGCGAGGTTATACGCGCCGGGTCAATCAGAAAGGCAGTTGAATGCGGTTTAATCAAGAAAGGCATAATGTATGAATGCATCAAAAACAACGTCCCGTTCGTCCTTGCCGGGTCAATACGGGACGACGGACCTCTCCCTGACGTAATAACCGATGTGATGGTAGCACAGGAGGAGATGAGAAAACACCTGCGCGGACTTGACATGGTCATTATGATAGGAACGCTTCTTCATTCCATTGCCATAGGAAACTGCCTGCCGTCATACGTAAAGACAATCTGCGTCGACATAAACCCTGCATCCGTGACGAAACTCAGTGACAGGGGGTCTGCCCAGGCCATAGGCGTTGTAAGCGATGCCGGAGCATTTCTGCCTCTCCTTGCAAAATACCTGATTGATGACGAAAAAGACAATAATAAAAAGAACTAAAAAAGAATTTACATTTTTTATTATGTTCAAATTATCCGGTATTTTTTTTAATTCATTCTTTTTTTAAATTATTGTGATATTTTTTTTATTTTGTTTTAGCTGGTCAGGGGCATACAGTACGGTTTTTCCTCCCTGAGGACATACCTCCATTCGTCCATGCACCCGCACCCCTTATCGTAATAAATTTTCAGTAAGTCTCTGTCATCAGTAAGGGAGTAATCCCTTATTGCACCGACGATATCCGGGTCGCATACTCCGCAGTTGTGAGGGCCGCGGCTTTTTCCTCCCCCGACGGGGTCGCAGAGGATATGCACTTTCGCGTCTATTAAGACATCAAGCACACTCCAAAGATAAGGCGGCCTGTAGGCTTTCTGTTTCCACAGCCTTTCAACTTCGGTTTTATTCTGAACAGTGCACAGGTTCATGGAGATAATATCGGAATATCCGGTTACATCGGCAATCGACTTCTTCATGTCCGAAAGCGCCTCTGATTCCGTCAGGTACGGCGGCTTCATCATAAGGTACGTCTTTATTCCCGACCCGGCATCTCTTCCTTCAGCGACTGCTTTTTTGAAATCATCATAAGTATGGCCCTTGTCTATGCACTTGTCCCTAATGTAGTCGTTTGTAGTTTCAAGGCCCATTGCAACATAAAAAGGGTGCTCCTTTGAGCCGTCATCAATCTTTTCTATAAATTCAGATAAGATATCCGATTTTACAAATTCAGTCCTTGATTCGGCGATTATGGTCTTGCCGCGAAAAGCCCTGCCTATCTCAGATCTGGCTTTGGGAGGCACTTCACCGGAGTCAAAAAAGCTTCCGGATGTAAAAATTTTGACCATCTGATAGCTTTTCGGGTCAAACTCGTTTAAGACAAACGAAAGCTGATTCATCAACCTGTCTGTAAGGTAGTCTTCGGAGATTCTTGCGAATCTCTCATTTTTATATCCGCACATCCTGCAGCGGTTCCAGGAGCACCCGCCGGACTTAAAAATAATCGTAAGACAGTCTATAACTTCACCAAGATGGAGTTCTTTGCTTTTCCAGCATGCAAGAGGTTTTTCAGTCTGTTCAGATATCATTAATGCTATAGTAGTTGATCCTGTAAACATGAAAAAGATAGCATGCATTATACTGCTTTTGGCAATGGTAGTATGCGGAGGGGTTAACGCCGATGTAATAAACTTTGATGTCCCCCCAACCGTGGGCCTCGGTGACACTATAGTAATAGCAGGCACAAGCACGATAAATCCGGGGACTACGATGACGATAACTCTCTACAGCCAGCAGGGGTCCATAAAAGAAATTGAACAGCAGTCATTCACGATTCAGTCGGGCGGAGACTGGAGTGCAAAATTTCAGACAGACGACCTCTCACCGGGGACTTATAAAATTGGAGTATCCTCACCAGGCGATATAGACTTTGGTTCAAGCTCAACAACCACGGTATTGTTTCAGATTATCGACAGAACGGCTGAGATTGAAATAGCATCACCCCTGAAACAGGAATTCAACGGTTACCTTAAAGTCGCCGGAAGAAGCACTACAAGGGGCGACAAGGGTATTGAAATCATGGTGGATGACGGAGAGGGGAATATTATACTTCCTGAACAGTGGATTGAAACCAACTCAAACGGACAATTCATCAAAAACGTCGAAATCCAGCATCCAGGCAACTATTACGTATCATTTTCCGACACGGCAGGACTCATAAGACACCAGGAGTTCACTTCAGTAAGCACAGAAACGGCATCGCCGACCACAACATCCACAGGCTCTGACACGCAGACAAAGACAATGTCAGCGCAGTCATTCGCTTCATATACAAGTCCTGCGTACTTCTCAATTCAGACAAACGCAGGTGAACTCAGCGTCAAAACTTCAAAAGGTCATAACTGGGTCATGGAGTATTCCACAGACAGCGGAACAATCAGGATGGTCAACAACTACGCCGACAACACAGCCGAATCTTTTACAATACCAGTGCCAGCAGGAACCGTTTATGTAAAGGTGTACCCTGCGGAAACATCAGACAGCGGCTACGTAACACTCTACGCAACAGGCGCCTCATCCATAACTGTAAACGACAGTGCACCGGCAGTCTTTGAATCCGAAAGTACGCCATCTGCGACACAATCCGGCTTTGTTTTCCCAATCGGGCTTTTGTCCTGCATTATTGCAGTGGCTTTGGCGGCTTTTGCGTTAAGAAGATAATAACACCATATTTTTAAGGGAAAAAATCAAACTATTAAGAAGCGGGCCGAGATAGTCTAGCCCGGAAAGGCGGTGGCCTTGAAAGCCACTGGTGTTTACACCTCAGGAGTTCAAATCTCCTTCTCGGCGTTATTGTTTTAATCAAAACCAAATCCGGGTGTAAATTGACTCGATCCGGAAAAAGAGGGGTTATACAATGTGCATTGCAGTTCCGGCAGAAGTGCTGGAAATTAAGGACGGCAACATAGCTGTCGTTGACTATGGCGACCTTCAGCAGGAGGTCAGAATTGATCTTGTGGACGTTCATAAAGGAGACTTTGTTCTGGTCCACGTAGGATTTGCCATTCAGACTCTATCCCGTGAGGAGGCACTCCAGACGCGTCAGCTGTTCAAGGAAGTTTACGCGGCAATGGAGGACTGATGCACGAGTATACTATTGCCTACGACATATTTGCGACATCAAAGCGTGCAGCTCTTGAAAATTCCGCCACCCGCATAAAAAAAGTTTGTGTTGACGTCGGCGAGATGACTATGATAAACCCTGAACAGGTTATCTTTCTTTTTGAAACAATGTGCGAGGACGACGCACTGTTTAAGGACTGTAAACTTGAGGCAAAAACGATTCCCGTAAAAAGCATATGCAAATGCGGATACAAAGGAAACGAGAAATATGTCTGTCCGAACTGCGGTTCCCTTCCGGAAATTATCGACGGGAGGGAGATTTCTGTTACAAACATTGAAATAGAGGTGGATGACGAGTGAAAGCCAACCAGGTCAATCTTATGCACGGAGCCGGAGGGGCCGTTTTTTCGGACCTTCTGGGAAAGACGCTTACAAAATACAAAAACAACAACGCAGGTGGAATAGGCCTTGAATCGCTTGATGATGGAGCGGTTGTTCCGTTCGGAGAGCAGAATATCGTATTTACGACAGACTCGCATGTCGTAAGACCGCTCTTTTTCCCCGGAGGGGATATAGGAAGAATCGCCGTATGCGGGACTGCAAACGACCTTGCGATGATGGGAGGAAAACCTGTAGCCCTTTCATGCGCAATGATAATAGAGGAAGGCTTTGACATAGACGTTCTTGAAAGAATAGTCTCCTCAATGGACAGTGCGCTTGATGAATGCGGCGCATCAATCGTTACCGGGGATACAAAGGTTGTCGAAAAGGGTTCTCTGGACGGAATCATAATAAATACGGCAGGGATAGGTGCAGTGAAAAAGCCTGTACGTGACAACGGGTTAAAACCGGGGGATGTAATCATTGTAAGCGGCACAATAGGAGACCACGGTCTCTGCGTTATCACTGCCCGCGAAGGCTTTGACCTTGGAGAGCAGATAAAATCCGATGTTGCCCCGACCTGGGGTCTTGTTGAAAGCGCCATGAATGCCGGTGAAATCCACGCGATGAAGGACCCGACAAGGGGAGGTTTTTCAAACGCAATAAATGAGATGGCCGACAAGTCCGGCGTACAGGTAAGGATATACGAAGAGGATCTGCCCATAAGAAGAAGTGTAAAAAGCGCTTCCGAACTTCTGGGAATAAATCCTCTTGACGTTGCAAACGAAGGCAAAGTCGTTATGGGCGTTGCAAAAGATGATGCTGAAAAGATACTTGCCGCAATTAAAAGACATAAATACGGAAAAGATGCGGCAATAATCGGAAGGGTGACCGAAGGGAAATCCGTTATAATGGAGACTTCAATAGGAGGGGAACGCTTCATTGAGACTCCCGTAGGAGACCCTGTCCCGAGAGTCTGCTGAAAATCAATAAACCTTACACTTTTATCTTATCACCCCAGACTATTAGCTTACAGCACCGGAGTTTCTGACGCAATGAATTCTGAATGTGATCTGGTTTTAAAGAGTGTAATGATGCCTGACGGGCTTGTAAAGGACATATCTGTTAAAGACGGACTGGTTGTCCATTCAGGTTCACAGCTTCGCTCTGAAAGGACTATCGACTGCACAGGATATTTCTGTATACCAGGGGCAACCGATATGCATGTCCATATGCGTGGAGGAGAGGAGCAGTCATACAAGGAGACATGGGAAAGCGGTTCAAAAAGCGCCCTTGCAGGTGGAGTGACAACAGTAATCGACCAGCCCAATACTATTCCTCCTGTAACCGACGCATTGTCCTTCTCAAAAAGAAGAGATGAAGCGAAATCCCTTTCATACTGCAATTTTGGCATCAACGGTGGTGTCAGTCCCGGATGTGATATAAAGGGGATGTACAGAACAGGAGCTGTCGCATTCGGTGAAACTTTTTTTGCGGAATCAAGCTATGGAAAACCAGTTAACCCGGAATTCCTCGCAAAAGTTTTCGGTGAAATATTAAGTGAGAACGCTCTTGTAACCGTTCATGCGGAGAAGACCGGGCCCGGAAAAGACAACTCCCTTTTGTGCCATGAAAAAATAAGGTCATGCAAAAGCGAGGCAGAAGCAGTAAGGGAAGTGCTTGATATCGCACCGGAGGGCCTTAGAATTCATATGTGTCATCTTTCATCTCCGGAGTCGGTCAGGGCGGTTTTAAGCAGTAAAAACGTTACCTTTGAAGTGATGCCCCACCACCTATTTTTATCTACAGAAATGTTTGAAGAGGACGACGGGCTGGCAAAGGTAAACCCTCCCGTAAGGCACGAGGATGTCAGAAAAGCTATCTGGGGCTACTGGGACAAAATAGACGTTATAGCATCGGACCATGCCCCGCATACTTTTTCAGAAAAAACAAAGACACCTTTTTCAGAAATCCCTTCCGGCATACCCGGTGTGGAAACTATGCTCCCCCTGCTTTTAAACGAAGTTGCCGAAAAAAGGATTACCCTGAAATCTGTAATTGAAAAAACAGTATACAACCCGTCAAGGATACTCGGCATAAAATCTCCGGGCTTTATGAAAAATGATACCGGTGATTTTGCGGTATACCCTAAAAATCCTGTTAAAATCAGGTCTGACATTCTTCACAGCAAAGCAGGATGGACCCCATACGAGGGAATGAATGCGATTTTTCCTGAATATACGATAATCGGGGGAAATATCGCTTACGAGAAAGGAGAATTTCACAAAGGCTTTGCGAGTCATATTCCGGGAAAAGGGTATATACAATAATAAAGCATAAATTATGCGCCGATATTGTGCGCATCATATATTAGGTCCCCGGGTGATCTATTGGCTACGTGTCTGGATGTGATCTTCGGGACAACCCGGGTGCGTGACAGGCAAAGGCCCGGCCATTTGGGTATAACAGGTGAAGATAAGCCAAAGTGCTTCTGGTGATCCATGTTTGTTAATGCCGGGCCACATTTGCTTTTTATAATAACTGTATGATTTTTAGTATCCCGAAACAATTATGAAAAATTAATTTTCACACGTGAAAATAAAGATTTTTTTTAAGATTTTTTTCCTAATACTGCAATTTATGCAGTAATTTAAAAAATCCAGAATGTATAAATTATTCATATAATATGAAAATATTTTAAATAATTTCAGCTACTATTAGTCATCTTGCCTTATGAAGAACCGTTAAAACCGGACTTTCATATTCATCACATTACAGGAGGAATTATCATTGTATTCACCGGAAACTACAAAATACCAGATACACATTGAATTTGAAGCTGAAGGAGTGGTAGAAAAATCGGATGTCATCGGGGCAGTCTTCGGGCAGACCGAAGGACTTCTTGGAGAAGACCTCGACCTTCGTGATCTCCAGAGAACCGGGAGGATCGGAAGAATTGATGTAAAAACAGCCAGCAAAAAAGGAAACACAAAAGGGGAAATCCTCATATATTCCTCGATAGACAGGGCTGAGACCGCTCTTCTTGCAGCCTCTCTTGAGACAATTGAAAGGATAGGACCATGTTCAGCTGTATTCAGCGTAAAAAAGATAGAGGATATAAGGATTTCAAAACGAAAAAAGATTGTAGACAGGGCAAAAGAAATTTTAATGGTCTCCTTTGACGAGGGCCTCATAGATACAAACGATATCATAGACGAAGTGCGGGAATATTCACGCATAGAAAAGATTATTGAAATCGGGAAGGAGAAGCTTCCTGCCGGACCGAACGTAGAGGACTCTGACGCCATAATAATAGTTGAAGGCAGGGCTGACGTCATAAATCTCCTTAAATACGGGATAAAAAACGTGGTCGCTGTCGAGGGGACGAACATCCCGGAGACTATAATTGAACTCTGCAGGACTAAAACCGCAACAGTATTTCTTGACGGCGACAGGGGTGGCGACCTGATACTCAGCGAACTTCTCCAGGTGGCAGACATAGATTTTGTCGCCATAAGTCCGCGCGGAAGAAGCGTCGAGGACATGTCAAGAAAAGAGATAATCAAGCCTCTGAGAAATAAAGTGCCGGTTGAAGTCATCCTGGGGCGCGACGGGGAAGTGGACTTTAACGTGTACAGTACTGCAATTTATGAAGATAGGGAAGAAAAAAAGGACACAGCCGGTAAAAACGGAAACACTGGTTCCGAGGATAAACTTCTGGACCAGATGAAAAATGTAAAAAAATCAGGTCATATACGCTTTTTGTCAAAAGATTACCAGACCCTGAATGAATACCCGTCTGAAAACATGGAAACTGCATTCAGCGAGGAATCAGGCAGGGCTTATGGCCTTATAACAGGCAAAAGCATAAACCAGAAGGTTATCGATCAGGCTGCGATGTCAGGTCTTGAATTTATAGCTGCTCCTGATTTTCAGGGCATAATAAAAAAGCCGGTTTCCATCAGACTTTTGAAGATACCTTAAATTGGTTTGAGGAGCAACGTTAATGCCGGATTTTATACTTTATATAGGAATGTGATACCTGTGCATAAAGAAGAATTAATTGCTCTCCACCAGTTTATGTATACCATAAAGGAGAATTTTGAAAAAGAAAACCCGAACGCTGTTTTTTCGGAGTACGACGCCCTGAAAATCAAACCCAACCAGATTCATAAAAGCAAGATGGAGCACAAGCATGCTATATTTGTTCTGGGAGAAGAGATTGCGCAGGCTATGAAAGAGGTAGAGCCGTCAGCATCAAAAAGGATTGCCGACAGAATGCATGAACTCGCACTGAAAACAGAAAAAGAGATTGATGAAAATCCCGAAGAGAAATATCCGTAATAACTATTATCAGAGACTTTTACCTGCATCTATCAGGAATTCTGAAAGAAGCGACGGTATTGGCGCCTTCATGCAGTGCCAGTTAGGTGTACCGTTCACTTCAAGGACAGTATACGAATCGCCCTTTGGCAGAAGATCAACTCCACAGTAATCTGTTTCTATGGCTTTCGCCGCCTGCGAGGCGATGCAGGCCATCTCTTCAGGGATTACCTGCAGTGCACTCCCGCAGCCTCCCTGATGTATATTGTGCGCAAAGGAAGAGGAAACCCTCTTTATTGCTCCCACAGCTTCCCCGTCAATTACAAAAACCCTGTAATCGCGGTCGTTTTCTATGTACTCCTGCACGTAAAACGGAGGGCTGTCCCTTAGACCGCTTATGTCCGAAAACGGGTATATTCCGTTTCCGTCATAACCATAAACCGGCTTGAAGACCGCTTTTTCATGTTTTTCCAGGAATTTTTCAACGTCATTAAGACTTCCGGTAAATATGGTATCAGGAGTGCTTATACCATTCTTCAGAAGTCTTGCTGTTGTCTGTACCTTGCTTGCGCATACAGCTATTGATTCAGGAGAGTTCGCAACCCTGTTGTTCAGGTTAAGGGCGTTTATTATCTCGTACTGCAGTCCGTCCTGCTTTATGCCGCAGACCCATATAAGATCACCGCATATTTCACCGGAGAAAGGATCTGTTCCGTTAAGGTCAAGATATGAAAAGGGGACACCTCTTTTGGATAATTCATCCGCAACCATTCCGGTGGAATTATCAGAATCTGTGTCAGTCGGCTTTTTTACTATGCGTATCATAATGATGACACCTGAAAGAAAAAATGAAAAGGGTTTATCAGTCTACTTTCTCAATCGGATCGTGCTGTCCGGCAGGTTTTGAAAACTTCTTCCAGACCTGTTCCCTGAACACCGGACCGGAATTATACGTGCAGAAAGGAATCAGTCTTCCGTCAGGTGTTGCATAATGTATACAGCACCTCTGAACCCTTCCCACATCATAGTTGTAGTTGTCCATAAAATGCATTGTTCCTATAAACAGAGCATTCCAGTGGAAATCCCTTAAAGCTTCGAAGTCCTGTTTTACGAGGGCCTGGTAGAGCATTTTCCAGAACATCCCGGAACTGTTGTTTTCACCTTTCTTAAAAGATGAATGAAAACCTTTCAGACCTTCGGCAAGAGTCAGGTATTTGTTGAGAGTTTTTTTATCATCAAGTTTTTCAGACATTATAGTAATTACCCTGAAAAACTCGTCAACGTCTATCATTTTGTTTACGGGAACAAGACCGTCTTCCGTCACAAATGCATAAGTTGCCGCACCACAGTGCTGGTGCGTTGTAAACTCAATCTGCGGTTTTCCGGTGTAAGCCTCAACAAGCTTTGAAACAGGGACAACGCAGGGAATAGGGTAGAAATAATCTTTTTTCAGTTCCCCGTCAGTCTGTCTTTCTATTCTATCGAGCAGGTCAGGAATCGTCACGCGTTCCTTTATTACATCGTCCTCTGATGCAGCACCTGTAAAAGCGACAGGCTGGAAATTTACACCCCTTATAACTTTTATATTATCCGCAGCAAATTTGATGATATTCCCCACTTCATGATCGTTTTTTCCGTTTATTACGGTTGGTACAAGAACTATACCCTGACCGACCTCAGCGCAGTTTTCAATAGCTTTCTTGCTGATATTTATGAAAGGGTTGGTCTCTTTTGTAACCCCATCAAAGTGAAGATAAACAGTGCTCAGCCCGGCCTCTTTCAGGTCTTTTACAAGTTTTTTGTCCCTTGCCATTTTTACCCCGTTTGTGGCCATCTGAACCTGTTTAAACCCCAAATCTTTTGCAGCCGTAATAATTTCCACCAGGTCATCTCTCATCGTCGGTTCCCCGCCGGAAAACTGAACCGCAGGAGCAGGACATGGTTTCTCGTTTCTCAGCATCTTAAGCATTGATAATACTTCATCAAATGACGGCTCGTAGACGTAGCCGCAGGCACGCGCATTTGCAAAACAAAAATCACAGTTCAGGTTGCACCGGTTTGTAAGATCAATATTTGCAAGAAGCGTAGTGGACTTATGATTGTTGCATATGCCACATGCAAAAGGGCACTCATCACTGGATGCACACCTCTGAGGATTTTCCAAACCGTTCCCTTCCGTATCATATGCATCAAAACGCTTGTACATCTCCGCATCCGACCAATACAGGCTTTTGAATTTGCCGTGTTCAGGGCATGTCCTGACAATCCATATCTGATTGTCCTCCTCAATAATATCGGCAGGAAGTAATGCGCCACATTCAGGACAAAGACCCTTTGTTGTTTTTATCACCATATTTGCTCTCACACAATTGATTACTTAATTCTATTCTGGATTTGATTAAATAAAAGGATTGGTTACATCCAGTCTATTCATCAGGCTTTTCATATAGGTTTTGATACATTATTTATTTTATTAATTCTTTATATTAGTCATATTGTCGCCCTTTAATATTGATATTACCGGAATTCTGATGTCGCTTATCGCGGCGTTGTGGATTATGCTGCCTGCATATGTTCCCAATTCGGCCGCTGCAGTATTCGGCGGAGGAAAACCAATTGACTTCGGCAGAAACTGGCATGACGGCAGGAGAATATTCGGAGAAGGAAAAACGTGGAGAGGATTTTTCGGAGGCGTTTTTTCAGGGATAATCATAGGACTTATTCTCATACTTATAGGGGATAAAATCGGATTTTCCATACATACGCCATTATCCGTAACCCTCCTTGCAACAGGTGCTCTTTTAGGAGACCTTATCAAGAGTTTTTTTAAAAGGAGACTCAACAAAAAACGCGGTGAGGAATGGCTGATAGCGGACCAGTATGACCTGGTTGCAGGATCACTTCTCCTGGTCCTGCTGTTTGACCCCGCCTGGACATTTGCAAACATAACCCCTGCAATACTTTTGTGGATACTTATAGTCACACCTCTATTACACAGGGGCGCCAATATGATAGGATACATAATAGGAGTCAAAGATGTTCCATGGTAAGTGAAATTGCAGATATTCTTATTAAGTACGGCGCTATAGAGTTCGGAGACTTTACTCTTGCATCAGGAGCGAAAAGCACATATTATATAGATATTAAAACCGCATCTACAAATCCTGCGCTTTTGTCGGCCATAGGATCTGAGATTGCAAAAATAGCGGAAAAATTTGATTTCGACGTCATTGCGGGAGTAGCTGTAGGTGCAGTACCAATTGCCGTCTCCGTCTCTTTATCTTCAAAAAAACCATACTGTATTATCCGAAAGGAAAAAAAAGATCATGGAATATCAGATAATATAATAGGTGACGTAAAGGGAAAACATGTTCTTCTTGTAGAGGATGTTGTGACTTCCGGAGGAAGCGTAATCTACGGAATAGAACAGCTTAGAAAAGCAGGTGCAACAGCCGATACGGTTGTTGCGGTTGTCGACCGTGAACAGGGCGGCTGTGAAAACCTGAAAAAAAATAATACAAAACTTTATTCACTTGTACGAGCTTCAGAAATCCTGAATAAATCAGCCTGAAATACAAACAATAAATCTGGTGATATGAAAAATGGTTATGAAAATTCTTACCGTAGGCGGAGGAGGCAGAGAACATGCTATCGTAAAGGCTCTTTCACGAAGCGGTTCATGCGAAATATATTCTGTTATGGCAAAGAAAAACCCGGGCATTGTAGGGCTGTGTTCGGACTATCTTATATGCAGGGAGACTGACCCTGTTGCAATTACGGAGTTTGCCATAAAATCAGGTGCCGAATATGCAGTGATAGGACCTGAAGCTCCCCTTGAAGCCGGAATTGTGGACTTTCTTGAAGAACACGGGGTAGCCTGTGTGGGTCCGAGCCGTGCAGCAGCCCGTCTTGAGACAGACAAGGCGTTCTGCAGGGAAATGATGAGTAAATACGGGGTTGCAGGGTGCCCGAAATACCGCGTATTTCATAACTCTGATGACGCCTGTGAATTCATAAAGGACTATGACAGGGATCTTGCAATAAAACCCATAGGTCTTACAGGGGGAAAGGGTGTCAAAATAATGGGAGAGCACTTTGAAAAGGACGGTGCCTGCAAATATATTAAAGAAATAGGTGGGCAGGTCGTCCTTGAGGAAAGGCTTTTAGGCGAAGAGTTCACCCTTATGGCATTCGTCGACGGAGTCCACCTTGTCCCGATGCCCTTGGTCCAGGACCACAAAAGAGCTTTTGAAGGTGATATCGGGCCGAACACAGGGGGAATGGGTTCCTATACGATGCCTGATAACATGCTTCCGTTCGTCTCGGAGACTGACTACAATAAGGCACTTTCTATTATGAAGGACGTGGTTGCATACATGAAAAGTGCAGGCACACCTTACCGGGGAATGCTCTACGGTCAGTTCATGAACACTTCAGAAGGCCCGAAAGTCATAGAGTTCAACGCAAGGTTCGGTGACCCGGAGGCGATGAATCTTCTCACGCTGTTAAAATCCGATTTCTGCGAAATTGTAAAGAAGATTGTTGAAGGAACGCTTTCAGAAGCGGATGTGGAGTTCGAGAAAAAGGCATCAGTATGCAAGTACCTTGTCCCGGAAGGCTATCCGGACTCTCCCAAATCAGGTAAACCCGTAGAGATAGGCGACTTAGGGGAGGCATACATATACTATGCCAATATTACGGAAAAGAACGGAAAGTATTATACCCAGACTTCAAGGACCCTTGCATTCGTAGGCTGCGCCGAAACCCTCAAAGAGGCGGAATCTATTGCAGAGTCTGCCGCTGAATCAGTCAAAGGCGGTGTACGCCACAGAAAAGATATAGGGACACTCGAAGTCCTTGAAAGGCGCATCAGGCACATGAAGGAGATCAGATGAAAAAGGATATCTTATCAGTTACAGACCTTACAAAACAGGAATTTGCGGATGTTTTAAACCTCGCATCAGACCTAAAGGAAAAAAGAAAAAAAGGGATACTTGGGGACCTCCTGTACAAAAAAAGCCTTGGGATGATATTTGAAAAAGCTTCTACAAGAACACGCATTTCATTTGAGACAGGAATGTTTGAACTTGGAGGACACGCGATATTTCTTAACCCTAACGACATGCAGCTTGGAAGAGGAGAAGAAATAAAAGACACCGCACGCGTCCTTTCAGGTTACCTCTCAGCGATTATGGTAAGGTCTTTCTATCACAAAACCGTTGAAGAAATAGCAAAATATGCAACTGTTCCCGTGATAAACGGTCTTTCCGACAAAGAGCACCCCTGCCAGATTCTTGCCGACGTCATGACTATGAGGGAGACGTTCGGAGAAGACCTTTCGTCACTGAAAGTCGCATGGATAGGCGACGGGAATAATGTCTGCAACTCGCTGATTTTATCATCTCTGTATACCCGATTTGAGGTGAGGGTCTCAACTCCCAAAGGCTATGGACCTGACGGGGATATTGTAAAATCGACGATTGAAGCCGGCGGAAACGTCAGATTCTTTGAAAGCCCTGATGAAGCTGTTTTAGGATCTGACGTGATATACACTGACACCTGGATATCCATGGGTTCTGAAAATGAAAAAGAAAAAAGACTCAGGGATTTTTCCGGATACTGCGTCAGCAGAAAGCTTATGGAAAAAGCGTCCCCAAAAGCTGTCGTTATGCACTGTCTTCCTGCACACAGGGGGGAAGAGATAACTGACGAAGTCATCGAAGGAAAAAACAGTATTGTATGGAGGCAGGCTGAAAACCGTCTTCACGCACAAAAGGCGCTTTTGGTAAAGCTCCTGCACAAATAAATTTTTTTTAGCATCACGCACATATTTTCGGGATGCATGTATACATAACACAGGCTTTTTTTCCTGTGAAAAATGTTATTTTGCCTGTTTTTCCGGTTTGGACTAAAAATTATGCATTTATAAGTTTGTCAAAGTCAAGAATAAACGGTGACGATTCTCTTTTTGCCTTTTCTATATACTCTATCATCTCCTCTATTATCTCATTCTCGCTTTTCGGCCTGTCACCGGCAAGTATATTGTCAAGAGCACGGTTCTGGAATATTTTATGCTGAAGCCTGGCCTCTTTGTATCCTACAACTGCAACGAATGAATTGCATTTATTGTCAAAAGTTATTGAGAGAATGTTCGATTCGTTAACATAGCTTCCTTCAAGGGACTTTATCCACACCATTTGGTAAACATATGAACAAAATGACTTTAATTCTTTTTGATTTTCTGTTTAGTCAATAAAACAGATGTTTTCAGGCATGATATTTCCAAAATAAACCTTTGCATCATTCAAAACACCTGACCGCCGGATTTATTTTTTTGTCTCTCCTAAGAATTCATGCAGGAAACAGTTATCCAAAAACCAAAAGTCCATCACCTGATGAAAAAAACAAGGAGACAATAATATGTCCATGCCAAGGTACATGAAACTGACACAAAAGGAGTTAGACAAAATTATAAAAGACCCAAGATGCACTCTTGCGCACAAGATGGTAATTGCCGGAAGGGTTGAAAGAGGCGAATGGGAAATAACAGACGAAGTGAATACAAAAGAAGAATAGGAAGAGTTCTAAAAAAGTCGTCCTTTAAGCCTGCAAAAAAACATACGTGCGTGACGGGGTGTCCGGCTCTTCTTATATGATGCAGCTGCATCTCAAAAATGCAAAGTTATTTTGCCGTATATACTATAGTTTTAAGAATGACAACAAAGGTCAGAGCTTCGCACATACTTGTAAAAACCGAGGCAGAGGCAAAAGATATCCTTTCAAAGATAAATGCAGGCGATGATTTCGGGACTCTTGCAAAAAAGTTTTCGACATGCCCCTCGGGCAAAAAGGGTGGAGACCTCGGCTGGTTCTCAAAAGGCATGATGGTAAAAGAGTTTGAGGAAGCAAGCTTTAAGACAAAAAAAGGAGATATCACAGGGCCTGTAAAGACACAGTTCGGATATCACATAATCAAAGTTACCGACACAAAATAAATTATAAAACTTTTTTTTGCAAGTGATATGGCTTATCTGATGATCTGTTGCTGACATATTTTAAATGCCTCAATGAAGGGGGAAAACAGAGTTAAAAATTCCCGCAGCAGGTCTGCCCGATTATTTAAGTTTCTTTTGAAAAATGTAAAAATTTGGGTTTTTACCTTTCATAAGGAAAGGGTGCCCGGCTTACATCTTGCGATAAATTGCGTCGACAGGGCAGATTTCATCACAAAGACCGCAGTCAACACATTTGCCGGGCTCAATCTTATAGAGAGACCCCTCTTTAATAGCGTCAACAGGGCACTCGGGTTCACACTTTCCGCACCCTACACAGGTTTCTGTTATAATATATGTCATAGTTTTTCTACCACCATTTCTCTTTTTCCAACACCACCAAGGGCAGAACGCTTACCTTAGGATGTTATCACGTTCTCCCTTTTTATTGATATTATATATAATTTTGGTTTTCTCAGTTTTTTCTGTGCTATCACGTGTGCTGTCCCGAAATCATTTTGTGTCTGCAATATTCTCCCCGGAGAGTTTTATTGAGTGGCCCGAAAACAATTTATCTTCCGGATAACACCTTTGATAATCCGCCTGAGGGACAGGTCATCTTCCGGAAAAGATTCTGAAGCTTATGCCCGGTTATGGACAGGTGTGAAAAGCTAATATGTGTAGAATAAGTTGGGATACTAAATTCTCCCGGTTTTTTCCTAAAACTCATCATGACGTCAGGGGTAAAATGACTCATTATTTCGAAAATAGTTTTTCAGTTTATGAGATATTATCCGGAATTTAATTAAAGAGGATTTCTAAAAACCCCTCTGACCTGAATCACTTTATTCTTAAAGATCTTTTTCTAATTCATGGACACATCCCGCTGATTTTGCAGTCAAAGGTGAATTTAAACGGATTGCTGAAAATCAGGGGATAGTCCTGTTAAAGCAGAAAAGGATGACTGGCCGGGAAAAATTCCGCCCGGTCAAAAATATTTTATTCGTCCCCGTCCACGAACTTTCTGAGCTCAGAGAGCATATAGTCGTGAACTTCCTGCGCCGTTTTTGCATCGCACCGGAAAGCGATAAGGTTTCTTACGTCTCCGTCCATATTCGCAAATTTGACCGCACGGGGCCTGTCTACGACCTCCACGTCAAACTTTTCCGAGATATCAAGAATTATTTTTCTCGGAACACCCGGCGGCACAATTACATCATAAAGTTCAGCCTCTTTTTTTTCTTCCATAAAAATAAAACCTCCAAAAGGACTACTTTCACTACTTCCCTATTTTTATACGCCTTGACATAATGCAGGGACCGCCTCTTACACCGCCGATAGGGTCTTTAGGCTTTCCCATTGAACACATGCACCTTCCCATAAGAGCAGCACCTCTTGCAAGCCCGTCATCAACAAAAATCACATGATCGTAAGGGTCATCGTAAAACCCTCTTTCCTCAATACCTTCCATAATATAGTCAGGTTTTCTTCCTGAAATCGCGGCACGGCCTGTGAATCCTATCGAAGAGTTTGGCGGGACAAGTTTGTTCTCGGCAGCTACATCAACAAGCCTCAGTGCGATATCGGCACAGACATTGTCAATGACATCGTTTAAGACGCCTGCACCATGTTTTTCATATATCTCTGCACCAATAGCTTTTAAGCTATCCGATCCACTGAAGTTGACTCCGGCATCGCTGCCTATCATGGCAATTCCGGACTTCATAGCAAGGTCTGCACATACGGGCACTTTTCCAAAGCGTGTCCTGTCAGAAGGAACTATTCTTATATCGACAATATTTCTTATCTGTTCTTCATAGTCCCGAACAACCTTTGTCTTCTTCTTGGAGAGGTTACTCTTCAGGCTTTTATCTCCGAAAAGATCAAGGGCAGTCCCGGTATTTTCCTTTACTTTACCGGTTCCCCTGACGATTGCATCTGGAATTGCGCCGGCAAGCCCGCAGAAATTGCCTATTGTCTTTGCAAAAGGCCATTCGTCATCGGGGGGTACATCGCTTGTTATACGCCCGTCAAGCGTCGTACCGAAATCAATGGAAATGCACGGATTTCTGAAGTCAACGTTTGTCCATTTTGCACCCTCCTTTATTCCGGCCATTGCAAGCTCGCCCTCCATCTCGTTTGCAACCATTTCAACACCCGAAGACCCTACAGGCGGCGAAACTCCTGCAACAGTCCCGCAGAACGTAAGTTTGTCGGCAAAGCTGAATTCCCTTAATTTTAAAGGAAGATTATTAATACCCATCGGAGGAGTCATCTTTTTTGGAGGGACTCCTGCCGCAAGGCACCCGTTTGCAAGGGCTATTACAAAATCCCCTACCTGGTCCGGGGAGTCCATTGCCGCAACAACTCCGGTACTTCTGACGACAAAGTCCAGATCGTCTTTTATTGAAAGGTCTGCCTCCTTATGACACTGAATCAGAGTATCCCTGACAAGCTCTGTCACAGACTCCCTTGTTATTGGTGTCCCTACAAGCGTTTCACCGAACACGGCCTCTCCGGGTTTGGGCGGTCTTACGTCCCTGCTCATCGAGACGGTTTTATTTATGACGTAAGTCCTTCCTGTCTCAAGATTGGTGCCGGTAAGGATGCATTTCGTTGTTGTATTGCCCATCTCAACCGAAGCCACTATAAAATAAGGCTTTGACTTGTATTCAGGAACCCTCATACCTGCACCCTGCCCCATGGATGGAGGAGGGGGGCTCTCTACAATATTCGGCATCTTCTTTTTAAAACTAAAAAAGGCACACATTACATAATTCTGTACTAATCTTTTCAGGGTTAAACCTTTCTTTTCAGAGAAACGGCCGCAATAAAAAAAGAGAAATATTATGGGATTTTCATATGAATTTCAAATTTAACCGGTTTTTACAGATTTTTCCAAAAATTTTTTTACGAACGGCAGAAGTTACGCAATTAACCGGCGACTATGCAGTCAAAAGGCAACAGAATTACAAAAACAAAAGTAAGGACTTAACAGGAAACAAAAAAATATATTTTTAGATCAGGCTTATTCCGATTTTGTCTTTGCAATCATATCTTTTATTCTTGCCTGGAAACCGTAATATGCCGAGAACCCCACTGCATCATTCTGGTCTATCGTTTTGCTTTCAAACGAAACAAGATCATCGGAGTACAGGGCATTCGGGGAACTTCTCCCTGCAACTGTAACGCTTCCCTTGTACAGTATAACATCAACAAAACCAGTAACCCTCTCCTGGGTCTTGTCTACAAATGCACTCAGTGCCTCAAACAAAGGTTCGTGAATTAACCCCATATATCCAAGTTCTGACCATTTTTCATCAACGATATGCTTAAATGCAAGTTCCTGGCGGCTTAATACAAGCCTTTCAAGATCCGGATGAGCCTTCAGAAGAACTGTCGCCGCAGGGTGCTCATAGATTTCACGTGCCTTAAGGCCCAGGATACGGTCTTCTATCATATCGTTTCTTCCTACACCGTTTCTTCCGGCTATACAGTTCAGTTCAAGGATTAAGTCTATTCCATTCATTTTTTTGCCGTTTAAGGACACAGGGATACCTTTTTCAAACCCGATGCGGACCTCTTCGGGTTCGTCCGGGGCGTCCTTTGAAGAGACTGTCCAGGCATATATGTCGTTTGACGGATGGTTTTCGGGTTTTTCCAGAACACCACCCTCGATGCTCCTGCTCCAGCAGTTTTCATCGACAGAATACGGTTTTGCTTTTACAACAGGAACAGGTACACCGTGCTTTTCGGCATAGTCCATCTCCCATTCGCGTGTAAGGTTCATCTCACGCATAGGAGCGATTATATTAAGGCCCTCCTTTCTGAAGACAAAGTCAAACCTCAGCTGATCGTTGCCTTTTCCGGTGCACCCGTGGGCAACACTTTCTGCACCTTCCTTTCTGGCTATTTTTACAATCTCTTCTGCTATTAGGGGACGTGCTAGCGCCGTTCCCATAGGATAGCCCTCGTACGAGCCGTTGGCCTTTATTGACGGAAACAGCTGCTCTTCGACAAACCTGTCTTTGATGTCTATTGTATAATGCCTGTCGGCAATTTTGTTGCCTTTGTCTGTAGCTGTTTTTATATCCTCCGGGGGCTGACCCACGTCAACTGCTACGGTAATTACTTCATCAAACCCATAATGCTCTTTTAAAAGCGGGACACATATTGAAGTGTCAAGACCGCCTGAGAAGGCAAGAACTACTTTTCCTTTTCCCATTGAATTTTCTCCGTTATAGCTTTAATAAAAATAAAATCTGCTTAGGTTGTTTGTAATTAAAGATAAATTAATACTCTCATTGACTCTTCAAAAAAAGGATAAACTAAAATGAATCATTCCGGCACCAGGGGCGGGTCCTGCGGGACAAGCTGGTCATAGACTACATACGTTCCGATTGTGCCGGGATACACAGCTGTCACTTTTACCCTGTCCTGCTCGTACTTGTTTGCCGGAAACTCCACGCTGTCTCCTATGTTCTCGTAACTTAGATTTTTGCTCTCGCTTGCTCCGTCAGGATAATAAACGTCAACTGTGATGGTAGAGACAAAATTCTGCCCGGAACCGCCCATGAAATAGACTGTTATAGTCCCGTAGACCTGGTCCTTGTTGACCTGTATTGCGACAGTGTAATCAGAAGAAGGCTGTTCCGTCGGTCCGGGCACCATATCAGAAGGCAGAGCCTGAGTTTCGGTGGCTTCTGTCGTAGCCTGTGCGGTCTCTGTAGGAGTCTGCGTCTGACCGGACTGACCGTCCGAACCGGTACAGCCTGCAGAAAACACAAAAGCTGCAAAAAAAATCACCATAAAAGTAAGATATAACCGCCTCATAATAACTGACTTATAGAAACATCTGATATTTGATTCTTTTGAAAGAATAAAAAAGATAAAAAATATTAATTTTTGAATTTGGGTTTTGTCTTAAGGGCTTCGACAAGAAGCTTTATTCCGTTTTCCACGTCCTTTAAGTCGACTACTTCTACAGGAGAGTGGATATAACGTGACGCTATTGAGAAGGGTATACTTGGTATACCTTCCCTTACGAGATGGATAATCGTTGCATCGGTGTTTCCGCCGTCTCCAACTTCAAGCTGGTATGGTATTTTATTTTTGTCACCTGCTTTTCTGAGCCAGTCGGATACGTTCCAGTCCGCCATAAGACCCCTTCCGGCGGCGCTGACAAGACCAAGAACAGGCCCTTTGCCCATCTCAACAGAAGCCTCACTCTTCGTAATCCCGGGGTGATCGCCGGGTATTGTAACATCCGTTGCTATTGCGCAGTCCGGGTTTATTGCAAATGCACTGACTTTTGCCCCTTTAAGCCCAAGCTCCTCCTGAACTGTGAATACACCGTATATTGTATGAGGTGATTTTACCTGTTTTAAAACTTCAATCTGCAAAGCGACGCCGACACGGTTGTCCATTGCCTTTCCGGTTATCCTGCCGTTTGCAAGCTCTTTATATTCACGGTCGATAGTAATCGGAGTCCCTATCTCTATTCCGAGGTCCGCTGCGTCCTTGTCGCTGACGGCACCGATGTCGATGAACATATCCTCAATCTTAAGTTCCTTTTTGCGGTCCTCGGCCGACATCACATGAGGCGGCTTCGCACCGATTACCCCGGTAATATCTCCTTTTTTGCCGTGAAGAACCACTCTCTGGGTATATGCCGTCGGAGTGAACCATCCGCCTATCGGAACGAATTTAATAAAACCCTTTTCGTCGATGTACTGGACCATAAATCCTATTTCGTCCATATGCGACGCAACCATGAACTTAAAGTCGTCACCTTTTTTGACCGTAATAAGGTTTCCCATCCTGTCGGTGTACATTTCGTCAACATATCCCGCAAGCTCTTCTTTTATTATATCCCGTATATTTCCTTCATAGCTTGAGAGGCCATGTGCATCGGAAAGTTTTCCCAATAAATCTTTTAACATTTTACCTCACCTTAATTTTGTTTTCAATTCTGATTAAAGCTTCACTGATATCCTCACGTGAAGCCGCGTAGCTGAATCTTGCGTAGTCCGTCGCATTTTCACCGAAGGCATCACCGGGGATTACCACAACTCCGGCGTCTATGATGTCTTCAAACATTTTCTTCTCCATCGGCACAAACATGTAAAAGGCACCCTCAGGTTTTGAGAACTCAAATCCAAGCCTTTTGAGACCTTCATACATGATATTCCTTCTTTGTGCGTATTCACGCCTCATTTTTTCAACGCAGTCCGTACTACCGTTGTATGCAGCAATCGCCGCATATTGCGAGATAGATGTGGCGCAGGTCTGGCAGTACTGGTGGACCTTCAGGCACTGTTCTATATAGTTTTCAGGACCTCCGATAAACCCAAGCCTCCAGCCTGTCATTGAAAAGGTCTTGCTCGCGGCGTTGACCGTCATTACGTCATCGGAATAGTTTGCAGCGGAGTAATGCTTTTTTTCGTATATGAAATGCTCATAGACCTCATCCGAGATTATCGTGACGCCCTTGTCCTCCGCGTACTGTGACACCGCCTTTATCGTCTCTTCGCTTTCGACCGCACCGGTCGGATTTCCGGGTGAGTTCAATACCAGAACCCTTGCACCGTCCATCTGCTCCTTGCAGGACTCGACATCGATGTGAAAATTTTCATCAAGTGCGATTCCACGGGGTCTTCCGCCGGCAAGAACGGCACATTCCTTGTATGATACGAATCCCGGGTCGGGATAGAGAACAACGTCACCAGGGTTTACGAGTGTCTCCATTGCAATATGAAGCGCTTCACCAGCACCGGCGGTAACGATTATCTGGTCAGGGGTATAGTCCAGACCATTTTCGCGCCTGAATTTGCCTGAGATGGCTTCCCTTAATTCCGGAACTCCGGAATTAAAAGTGTAGCCCGTCAGGTTGTCCTCTATGGCCTTAATCCCGGCATTTTTGATATGTTCAGGCGTTGGGAAGTCCGGCTGGCCAATTCCAAGATTTATCGAGTCAGGCTTTGCCTTCTGAAAAAACTTTCGTATTCCTGACATCTGCACTGTAAGAACCCTGTCGGAAAAAGGATTTTTATTCACCATTAAAATGAAGCCTCCTGCCTTTTTTACTTTTATTTATTCTATATTCGCATGTCTTCCCTTAAGCTCGGTCTCGTCGCATTCCGTGATTTCCATAATCGCAGATATTATAGAATCGCTGAAGACCATCGATGCGGTCTCGAAAAGAGTGCCGAGAGGTGCAAACGATTTGTGCTCTCCCATCATCTGGCGGATTTCATACTCTGCCGATTCATCCTTTACCGTATCCCTGTGGCTTTCGATAACTACGGCAGTATCGGCAATCCTTCCGATTCTTGAATCCTTCTTCGAGGACACAAGGCATATTTTTCCCCCGATGGACTTTGCGGTCTCGCAGAGCTCTGCAATAGTTTTGGTCTCACCGGAACCCGAGAAGGCAACGACAATATCTCCCTTCTTCATTGCGGGGGTAATCGTCTCTCCTATTACATATGATTTCAGACCAAGGTGCATCAGTCTCATCGCAAAGGCCTTTGCCACAAGACCTGACCTTCCGGCGCCCATCACATATATCCTGTCGGCATGCATTATCTCATCTATAAAATTCTGCACCTCTGAATCCGACAAAGATTCCGCCATTTCATTGATTTTTGACGCCATCAGGCGGATCATATCCTGAACTCTACTACACTCTGACATAAACCTCAAACCTTTACTTATCTTTAGGAAGTATTAGAATATCCACTTTGGCAAACATCAGCCGGCATAAACAATACTGAAATACAAATGCTGATTCAAAGAGGAGAGGACTGTATTTATACGAAACTAATTTAAAAATGGTTATCCCTGAAAAGCGGATAAGAACTGAAGTGAACAAAATACAAAAAAGATTTTTGAATTAAAACCGGGTGAAATTTAGTTTTTGGACTGTTTTTCAATCTCTTCTTCAACTTCGGCGTATCCCTGTCTGTAAAACTCCTCTTCGTCAGGTGAAATCTCACGCAGAAGTCTCAAAAATTCCCCTGCATGAACCCTTTCCTCATCTGCAATATCTATCAGGACGTCTTTGGCAAGTTTGTTATCAGTTGAATCCGCCAGCTGCATGTAAAGCTGTATTGCTTCGTACTCTGCTGCAACCATAAATCTGACTGCTCTTATAAGTTCTTCATCCGTCAGTTTACGGTCATTCTTTAGTCCTGAAAAAGGATTTCCAAATTCCGGCATTTTTTCTTAACCTCATGTAATTAAAAATCCCAAATATTGATATATTTTACGGTGATTTGCCACCAAATAGATTTTGTAATATAGTGTTCATACAAATTTCAGGAGAATTCTACAGAATATGGCTGGAAAAAGTATTGACTATGCAAAAGGAAAAAACCTTGAAGAAAAACTGGAAAAAATAGGTGCGGTTAAGGGAAAAGAATGCAATGTCCTTGATTTAAACCGGCTCTCCAAAAAATACGACCTTGAAGTTGTCCTCTACTTCGAGAAGGAGCTGGCAGAAAACTCGACATATGAAAAAGACCTGGCTGACTTCGCAGGCGACGACGAATTCGGCAGACCTTTTATTGCAGCATCCAGATTTCTTGAATTCGGAAAAGAAAACGACCCAACGTTTGAGCAGAGACTTAAGGAATTCCCGCTGATGATAAAAATAATAGATTACGGAGAGATAACTTCAGAGGAAGGTTCAAAAAAGATATACGTAAAAGGGCTCATGCCGTTTCTGGACGAATTCGACGTGGACAAAGAGCCCGGCCCTTTCATCGGGGACGTTTCATAAAATACAGGTAAGTGAGGAAAAATACAATTAACCAGGACAAATTCAGGGTAATTTTACAGGTCTAAAAGGACACCTTTCTTCAGTTTTACCCCCGGAGCCTTTCCGCATTCGCGGAGAAATTCAAGCACTTCAAACCTGTTTTTTATTCCCGGTCTTTCTTCGACGCCGGAACAGACGTCCACTGCATATGGTCTTATCTCTTCTGCTGCATGGTGGACATTGGAAGAGTTCAGGCCTCCTGAAAGAATTACAGGGATATCCGATTTTTCAGAAATTTCCTTTGCAAACGAATGATCATAGAGTCTGCCGCTTCCGCGGCTTTCATCGATTATGAGTGCGTCGCAGTCATCCGGTACCGGGGTATTTTTTCCGATTACCCTGATAACCCTTCCGCTGAAATATTCAGGCATCTTGATTCCTGACGAAAGCTGGACAGCATCAGGATTTACGGAAAGAATTTTATCAAGTTCACCGGGTGAAGTTGTATGCGTCACAACGACTCTGGTGATAAAAGGTCCAAGAGATGAAAAAATCAGGTCTGCTTTCTCCAAAGTCACATTTCTGGCAGATTCAGGAGATATTACGACACCTATGGCATCCGCTCCGGACTCTTCTATGAACATGGCGTCATCTGCATTTGTAACACCGCAAATCTTTACACGCAATTTAAACTTCTCCGTTAACGTTTCCGGGAAATATGGATTTCCGGGATATATTTCTGATTACATTTGGAATTCGTATTATAAAATAGCTGACTGTGAGATAATTATTTAGGATAATTGATCTGTAGTCCTGTAATTTTAAATTGTTATGTGTCACCAAGGTATAGGTTAAGCGTTTTCAAATAGTTTCATTCGCCGGACAAAATTTTTATTGGGAGTCATAGAGTTTTATTATATTCTTTAAACTGTCTGAATAATTGTAAAGATCGGCAAGATCATTAATCGGGATTTTCTCTTCCTTTTTATTATCATTAAAGACACCCAAATGCTTTTGTTTGGTATTAAATCTTAAACGGCATATTGGTTTGCGGTTTGTATTATCCAGCAAAATTCCGCAATAGCCCTTTGTATCCCTTAATGATACCCGGTTTGCCGGAATTATTTCTCTTAAGATTCCCCGGACTATGTAATATGCCTCCAGTTCCTCAACAGTTGTGACAATGCCATTATCTTCTTCTGGTGTCCCGTTTTCCGAAGTTTCCTCCTGTTCTTCTTTGTGATCGGACATAGCAAGTTTTAATCTGTTGTTAATTTTTTCGTTGATAAACTGATTACGGGCATCCTTCACTATTGTCCTGAACCTTTCAAGAGTGTTTTTCTTAAGGGGGCGGTCATAGACACGCTTGGCAAAAAATCTCACAAAATCATCTGAAGGATTTTCCAGTTCCTCCTGCAGTATATTCATTATTTCATGAGTATATTTGAGTGATATTGCAACGGAAGTTAAATCATCAGGGTCAAAGGATTCTTTCGTAAATCTTTTTAATTCCTGAATGTCTTTCTCTCTCAGGTTTAACATGTTTATCTCAAGAAACGGTTTGTCGTCCATTTTGTTTGGAGAATCCAGATCAGAAAAGAACCTGTAGATTATACCGTTTGTAAGAATTCCCACTTTAGCAGGTGTGACGCTATAATATCTAAACAATTGTGATGCCTGCTGGTTGCTTAATTCTGAATTTACATCTTTGCATTCAAAAAGAATCAAAGGTTCACCGTTAATTACAATTGCATAATCAACCTTTTCTCCTTTCTTAGTTCCGTGATCCGCAGTATATTCCGGTATAACCTCTGTAGGGTCAAAAACATTATAGCCCAAAACATTGATCAAAGGCATAATTAATGCATTTTTTGTAGCTTCTTCAGTTGAGACATTTTCGGATAATTTGGGAATCCTTGCAACTAATGATTTAATTTGTTCAGAAAATTCCATTTATTCGTTTCCCCCTTTCAGTTAGTTCACATTTTTTTATCTTAAATATTTTGATATAAATCTTTTCTATTAGTCGCTTTAACCTTTTCTAAGATTTTAAAAATTATTATATGTTGTTCTAATTCCAAAAATCTTCAAATATGTTAAGATTTTTCTTATAATTTCCTGCCGGATTTTCTGATTCATAAAAATAATTATGAAATAAATAAGAGCACACCGAACTTTTTATTTCATTAAATTAAACCATAAACCTGATGTCTGAATACAGGCTGGTATCCTGGAACGTGAACGGAATAAGGGCTGCTGCAAAAAAGGGTTTTTCCGAATTTTTATTATCTGATTCCCCTGACGTTCTCTGCGTCCAGGAGACAAAGGCAAACGAAGATCAGCTTACCTCATCACTAAGGCACCCCAATGGATATTTTTCGTATTTTTCATCAGCAGAAAAAAAAGGTTACAGCGGTGTCGCATGTTTTTCGAAGTACGAGCCGCTGTCAATAAAGAAAGGTTTTGACATACCTGAATTTGACAGCGAAGGAAGAATCCTGATTTTGAAGTTTCCTGATTTTTACCTTTTTAATATCTATTTCCCAAACGGGAAAGCTTCAAAAGAGCGGCTAAACTACAAGATGAGATTTTACGATGAGTGCCTGAAAAAAGCAAGTGCACTGCACAAAGAAGGTCATAACGTTATAATCTGCGGCGACGTCAACACTGCACATACCGAAACCGACCTTGCAAGACCTTCCGAGAATTCAAAGGTTTCCGGATTTCTTATTGAAGAGAGACAGTGGATTGACAGGCTGCTTGACGCAGGATTTCTCGATACTTTCAGGATATTTACGAAAGAGCCCGGTTATTATACATGGTGGGACCTTAAATCAAAGGCACGTGACAGAAACGTAGGGTGGAGAATAGATTATTTCTTTGCAAACGAGGAGTTAAAGGACAATATAGTGGAGTCTACAATAATGTCGCAGGTATACGGGTCTGACCACTGCCCGATAATGCTGAGACTAAGGTTTTAAAGGCGTTCGGATATAATCTGAAAACCACTTCATCTTTTTCCAGTTTTTTGATTTTAGGGGACAAACAGTCTCAAAAAGCAGTAAAAAAGTTATTTGAAAGAAGTCTTATTCTTCATTGTAGATTTTAAGTGCCGTCTTAACGTCCGCGTTATCAATAGTTATTGCGGATATGGCGTTACACATCCTCACTGCTTCCGAAAGGGACTTCTGGTGGATGTTCCTTCCCGTGGCGTTTCCTGAAGCTCCGCCCGTATGGATCTGGTCATAAAGCTGCGAAAGGAACTTTTCCGCTGACGTGGACGAGCCACCTGCACATACAAGGCGTGTCCTTCCTGCCGCAAGAGACACCTCCTTTAAAAGTTCAGCCGGGTCAAATCCTTCCTTTTTAGGTGCGTTTACCTTGACAAAATCCGAACCCAGAGTTGCAGCTGTTCCTGCAGCTCCGGCTATAAGATGCGGATCTTTTTCATTTTTGACTGCTTTTCCACGCGGATAAATCCAGAGAACCACGATGAATCCGTTCTGGTGCGCATCCCATATAACCTTTGCAGCTTCGGAGAGCATAACGTCCTCGTATTCGCTTCCAAGGTATATCGTGTAGCCTACACCTGCGATCTTCAGACCGCTTACGTCCCTGAACTTTGCGACCTGTTCTACCGACCAGAGCTGAACGCTGAGAGGGTCCTTCTGATCCGTCTTTACGAGATTTGTCTTGGAATTGAGCTTTACAAGATAGGGTATATCACTGTAGTCACGCCCGTATTTCGCGATAAGACCAAGCTGGGATGCAAAAACACCGATTCTTCCTTCTTTTGCTATCCTGAACAGGTGTTCCGGGTCGGAATCGTCCTCATGGATGCCTTCCCCGTAAAAATCATCGTTTAAATGCTCTATTTTCTGGTCCCCTGCAAAAAGCATCAGTCTGCCGCTTTCATGAGTAATCATGTGGTAATTTCTGGCGTATAAAGCCTTCATACTCTCAGGAACATCGGCCGGAATTTCAATATCATATACAACAGACATACTTATTCGTGGATTTACCAAATAATAAAGTTTGTCAGATTTACCGGAAAAAGAGACTTTAAAAGCGTCACATGCAAAAAAATATACGCTGGTACAGCAATTACGGTAACATTCGAAGGACCTGAAAAAACATTAAAAGAAAGCCTGCCTGTTAAGATTTATTCATTTTGCACTTATTAAAATGCAACTTTCCTGCATACCGCCTGGTATATACGGCATTTTTTTGATTCTGAATAAATTTTGTCAATAAAAACGGATAAATTAATTGAATTGCCGTTTTTGCATATGAACCTCTGGCTTTTCAATAACAAAAACTCCCTGTTCCCTATTTTTCTGCGTTTTTCAAAATCACCGGAGTCTATGCGGTCAATAATACTTTCACCGGGAGGCATCAGCATTGAAATATTCTTCATTTTAAGGTCTTCGGGCATATAACCAAACGCATTACGGCAGGAATGATTGGCATAACAGATTAAACCGGTGTTTTCCATAAGAAAAACTGGGTCTTCATAGAGACCCAGGAGATTTTCATACATCCTGTTTAATGCAAGATAATCTTCAGAACCTGTTCCCGGGTTGTAGTTGTCTGCAAAAAAAACTGTATAGCCCTGGTTGCCGTCAGGAAGAACTGTCTTAATAATCCTGAGGTTGTAAAAATCGTTTGTGCATTTTTTTGCAACAATAAATTTCCCGGAACATTCTGCTCCTTCTGCCAGGCCGGATATTTTGGACTTGAGGTACTCGGAGTCAAAAAAATCCCCGAGAACGTCTGTATAACATTTGCCTTTTATTTCCGTTTCTTTTTTTCCTGAAAATACCAGGAAATTCTTATTTGCATAAATCAGCCTTTTGCTTTGATTCAGGATAATAATACAGTCCGATGAATAATCAAGAAGTTCTGACAGGGGAATCCTGTTTGATAAAGAATATATTTTGGCGTGCCCGAACTGTATCATGTCAAGCCTGCCTGCACTGCGCATAACGTCCAGATGACGGGCAACAGACATCCTGTTCATGTTAATCCCGTCGGCTATCTCTTTTACAGGCAGACCACGGGGATATTTTCTAAGGAGACTGGTAATCTTCTCAGGAACAGCTTCGGCACAATTCATTTTTTTTATTTATACATATCCTATATTATTTATAGATAATCCTCTATGTAAATCCATAAGGATTTTTATTACGTCTATCACTAATGATGAAATAATTTTTTTATTGCTTTAGTAATTATTTCAGCAAAAAAATATGCAAAAAAGAAGGATTATAATTATCAAAAGAGAAGGCCGGTTTTGCGACATTAGTGATGAGTAAACAGTCCCCAGTATAAACAAAAAAAGAGAGAATTCATTTATTTAAAAAAAACATTTAACGTTTGGGGGACTCATCACACACATACTGCAGGGAAAACTACGAAAGAGGAGAAAGCAGATTCTCAAGGATTATCCACTATCCACCACCATAAATTTTTCGAAATTTATCTTAATTATCTTAATATTCAGGGTCCCATACCGAAGGTCTGAAGAGAACATTTCCCGGATACCTGATGAAACCGTTTTTTAGGTAATACTTTACATTTTCATCATTAGTCTGGACTATCCACTCAGTTTTGGGAAACTTCCGGACACATCTCTCCAACAATTCTTTTCCAATTCCTCTGCACCGGAATTTCGGATCAACAACCAGGTCGTAAACAGCTGACCTGATTACTTTGTCGGACAATACCCTGACAACTCCCACAAGCCTGCCCTCATGCCATGCTGAAATAACGAGAGTTGAATTTATAAAAGGCAGATTAAAATTTGAAATCATTTCCTGTGTTTCAGCGCTTTTGCACCATCCTGCAGACATGAACAGGAAATGTAACTGGTTAACCGGAAGGTCCTTCTTTTTATCATTAAAAACAATTTCAGGCATACCACATCTCAACTACCTGATGGCATTTTTTATCGCCTGCATATATTTTTTCTGCTTATAATCCCCCCTACTCACCAAACCAACATTTACTAACAATAATCGCATCGCCAGGCCGGTGACATTTGTAACATTTCAGAACATTGTGATACCGCAAACTGAAAAATTTAATCTTTACAGAATGATTGTAACAGAACAGAAAAATGCGAGGGAAGGGATTCGAACCCTCGAACTCCTGCGAGATCAGGCCCTGAACCTGACGCCTTTGACCTGGCTTGGCAACCCTCGCTCCAATAAGAACTTGTTTTTTGCAATTAAGAGCACAAATAACCTTTATGTGCAATGCAGGGCTTGGCAACTCTCGCCTGCCTTACCCTATTTGCTTTTTTAGAACATAAACTTTGGTTTTTATTACCGGATTTTTACGTTATTTTACCAGAGGGTTTTCAGAAGCCGTAACAAAAAAGGAATATATATTTTTTCCGGGTGCATTTTTGTTTACCCTTTTCTCCTGACTCTTACACAATTTTCGTGTCCTGCACCCGGAAATTTATCCTCTTTTTCCCGTTCACTCAGGATGATTTTTTGCGTGCATCTCTTCTTTTATAGAGGACAGACTCTCAATATGCTTTTTTAATTCATGATCACGGAGAACATTTCTGCGGATTTTTCCTGAAATCGTCTTTGGAAGCTCATCAACAAATTCGATTAAACGCGGGTATTTATAAGGTGCAGTTGTCTGCTTTACCTGCTTCTGGATATCCCTTATGAGGATCTCCGACGGTTCATAGCCGTTTTTAAGGATAATAAAGGCTTTTACCACCATGCCCCTAATAGGATCGGGTGATCCGACAACCGCCACCTCTTTTACGCTCGGGTGCTCCATAATTGCAGATTCCACTTCAAACGGACCTATTCTGTATCCCGAACTTTTTATGACGTCATCCGACCTTCCGACAAACCAGAAATAGCCGTCCTCGTCCATGTAAGCCTTGTCACCGGTGTAGTAGAAATCACCACTGAAAGACTCTGCGTTCGCATCGGGATTGTCGCAGTACTCCATAAACATTCCCACAGGTTTCGGGTTTACGTGAACGGCGATTCTTCCGGGTTCACCCTGCTTTACAGGGTTTCCGTCATCATCATGAAGTTCGATTCTCCAGCCGGGTGAAGGTTTTCCCATAGAGCCGGGTTTTGCCTTCATGCACGGAAATGTCCCGATACAGAGTGTAAGTTCTGTCTGGCCGTATCCTTCATATATTGTAAGTCCCGTCCCCTCTTTCCAGACTTTTATTACCTCGGGATTTAACGGTTCACCAGCACTTACGCAGTGGCGTAGGGAGGTAAGGTCAAACTTGTCAAGGTCTGCCATTATAAGCATCCTGTAGATTGTAGGCGGACAGCAGAACGAGGTAACCTCATACTTTTCAAGTATCGGAAGGATTTCGGTTGCATTGAATTTCCCCCTGTAATCATAGACCACACTGCATGCACCCTGTATCCAGGGACCAAAGAATTTTCCCCACGATGATTTTGCCCAGCCTGTATCAGAGAGGGTCATGTGGACGTCGTTCATCTTAAGATCAAGCCAGTAGGCGCCTGTGGTCAGATGACCAAGTGGGAGGGCATGGTTGTGCAGAACCATCTTTGCTTCACCAGTGGTTCCTGAAGTGAAATACATAACCATAGGATCAGATGATCTTGTCCTTTCAAGTCCGGTTGTCACAAGTTTACTTGATACCGGTGCAGGATAGTCAAGCTCCACCAGGTAGCTTATCCAGCCCTCTTTCTCCCCGTCAACGACAAGGCGCGAACGCAGGGAAGGACAATGGGGACAGATTTCCTCTATTTTCGGGGCATTCTCCATATCGGTGATAAACATCTTGAACCCTGCGGCATTGGTCCTGTATAAAAGGTCCTTTGACGTAAGCATTGTCGGGCACGGAACAAATACTGCACCAATCTTGATGCATGCAGTCGCAAAAAACCACCATTCGGGAACACGCGGAAGCATTATTGCAACCCTGTCGCCTTTTTTTATCCCGTATTTAAGAAGCATATTCGCAGCCTGGTTCGAACGGTTTGAAAGCTGCCTGAATGAAAAAGTCTTTTCATAACCGCTCTGGTTCACCCAGACCATCGCCCTCTTGTTTCTGTCAATTTTGGCCCATGTATCTATGACATCAAATCCGAAGTTGAAATACTCGGGTACATCAATTTTAAAATTTTTGTACAGAGTATCGTAATCTGTCATGTTCGGGGCTTCCTGCGGTATCCTGTCACGGAGGTGCAAAAGGTTCTCAACACACTGACCTCCTCCTGGCGCAAACGCACCTGATATTTCATTTTCGCAGGCCCCGTTTATCCACTCGGACCGTGACTTGCCCAAAAGTCCGACAGTCCGGTCTATTTTTTCGACAAGACTGTCATCCATTGTTACAGAGAATCGCACCATACATTATACATTTGTGGTGCAATAGGTATAAATACAATCGTATGCACGAACCAAAAACTACAATAAAACTGGCAAAGAACTCCTGTTCAACCGCAGCAGAGAATTCACGCAGGTTAACACCCGCAACCATAATGTACATAGACATACATCCCTCCGGAGACCTCGATTACGAAAAGTCTTTTTCAGCATTTTTCCAGATTCATTCATCCGCTGCATATCAATACCTGAACCCGGAGTGATAATATTAAATGTCAGGAATACCAGGAAACTGTCAAAAATACCCGCAGACCCAATATTATATAATATCTGAAAGATAAAAATCTGATTATACGGAACCTGCAAAACTTATATATAACCAGGATATTTTATTAAATATAATAATTTACCCATACTGACAGGACATCATCCGGGTGAAATAAATACAATGATGAATCCAGAGTGCAACAATGAGTTTTCCGGTAAAAATAAGGCATTTTTGATACTGCTTACCGTTGCTGTCGTATCTGCCAATATATATTGTTATATGAGGCTGCCGGAGAATTTTGCAGTTATTACAAATCAGCTGTATTATATTCCCTTTATTGCTGCCGTAATATCTTACCGCAAAAGGAGCATATTTTTTTCAGCCGGCCTGATTGTTCTGATAATTTTGCTTCCTGTCTACTTTCAGTCAGGTGCCCTCCTGTATTACGCCGCTTTGACAACAGCCCTGATAGCTGTAGCGACATCAGCAGTAGCATACTACACACTGAATAAGGCTAACAAAAAATTCAGCCTGAAAACTTTTATTGAAAACTCACATGAGCCTCTTATGGTCTTTGACAATGACGGCCTCATAACTGATTTAAGTCACGGTTTTACAGAAAAATTCGGGTATGACAAAGAACAGATCTCAGGAAAGAGATTAGAAGAGTGCAAGTTTTTTTCCAGGAAATCAAGGGATATTATAAGAAAAAAATCTGAAAATTTACTTAAAGAAAAAGAAAATAAATATCTTCTGGCTGAAGCAGAAACAAAAGGCTCTCAAAACGGTTACAAAAACTTTTTCATCACATTCATGAACAGCAGATGGCAAAAAGACGAAGAATTTCAAAACCTGACTATTGCCGAATTTTCAGATATAACCGGTTGCATCAAAGCTTTGGACGAAATCAGGGAAAACGGGGAAAAATTCAGAGAGCTTATAGATTTTCTCCCGCAGTCCGTAGTTGAAGCCGATAAAGACATGCGCATAACCTTCATAAATAAAAAAGGCACCGAAACCTTCGGGATAAGTGAGGATGACCTGGACAAAGGAGTTTACATTCAGGACCTGCTTGTGCCGGAAGACCGCAGCAGAGCCACTGAATTTTTAAAAAATATGAATCCTGAGTCAACCGGACACACTTCGGAATTTACGGCAGTGTCAAAATACGGGGAAAAATTTCCTATTATCGCGTATTCTGGCCAAATTTCCAGAAAAAAAGAGAACAACGGGATAAGGTTTGTGGCCATTAACCTTAAAAAACTAAGAGAAACTGAAGAAGCACTCTGCAAAACCGAAGAAAAACTTTCAAAACTAATGGAAAATTTTTCAGGTATGGCCTACAGGTGCAGAACAGATGACGAATTTACAACTGAATTCATTAGCGACGGATTTTATGAATTAACAGGATATTCTCATTCGGATATTATACCAAAAGAGAAGATAAAACTCAAATCCATAATTCACCCGGACGACTTTCAAAATTTCAGAGAAACCATTCAAAAATCACTTACCGGGGACGGATTCTTTGAAACAAGGTACAGAATCGTCACCACCGGGAAGGAAATCAGGTGGGTATGGAACCAGGGCAGAACAATAAAAGATAAAAACAGGAATATTTCTTTGATAGAAGGCGTTATTTCAAACATAACAAAGCTTGTTAAAACTGAAGACGCCCTTAAAGAAACTGAAGAGCAGAAAAAGCAGTGCATCATAAATTCCCTGAGTGATAAAGAAACTCTTCTCAAAGAAATACATCACAGGGTCAAAAACAACCTCCAGATAATAGCAAGCATCCTGAAACTCAAAGATATGCAGTCAGAAAACAATGAAGTCCATGAAATTCTTCTTGACTGCAGGAGCAGGGTTTTTTCAATGGCAATGATACACGAAAAACTATACAGATCAGAAAATATCGACAAAATCAATTTTATGGAGTATATAACCACACTTCAGGCACATCTTGCAGATGAATACGGGGCAAACGAAAGAAGCATCAGCATAATATGCAGATGTGATGAGAACATTAACCTTGACATAGACACCGCAATACCCTGCGGGCTTATAATAAATGAAATCCTTACGAATTCACTTAAATATGCATTTGACAAAAACGGAGGCTCTATCATAACGGAATTTCAAAAGTATGAATACGGCAGTTATCTGCTGAAAATAAAAGATAACGGCCGGGGATTCCCAAATTCATACGATTACAGGAATTCAGAGTCTCTCGGCATGCAGCTTATCTTTAACCTGACAAAGCAGCTTGAAGGTAAAATCGAAGTGAAAAACATTTCCGGTGTAGAATACTCGATAGAAATTCCTGAAAATGGGCAGGATCAGATCAAATAACGGCAGGGGGCAACCAAAATGAAAAACAGCAGTATACTGATTGTCGAAGACGAGATGATAATAGCAATGGAAATCCAGGCAACATTAAAAAAGCTTGGATACAGTGTTATTGGAACTGTCATCGGCGGAGATGAAGCAGTCAAAACGGCGGGAGAAAAAAGTCCTGACCTTGTGCTGATGGACATAAGGCTCAAAGGAAACATTGACGGAATACAAGCCGCGGAAAAAATTATGGGCATGTATGGTATACCGGTAATATTTCTTACCGGAAATTCCGACCAGAAAACCATAGAAAGGGCAGTTGCAATAAAACCCGCAGGATTTCTAATCAAACCGTTCAAGGAAAGAGAACTCCTGGGAAACATTGAAATGGCCCTCCATAAAAAGGAAGGCATTAAAACACCTGACTCACAGGAAAAAACTGAAAATTATGACCCTTCATCAGATTTAACAGCTCAAAGGCTCTCCTCATTCAACAGCCCTCTTATAACAACCGATTGTTCCGGGGTAATCACCCATGCAAATGAAACCGCCCTTAATATGCTCAGTCCTGGTGACGGAAAACTCACAGGAAAAAAGCTCTCGGATGTTTTTGAGACTATAAATGAAGATGACAAAATATCTGCAAATCCTAAATATTTCTGGCCGGACACAATTGCATATAAAGCAGACAGCAAAAACAAAATCAGAGTTAACCTTTACTCGGGGTTTTCAGAGGACTCACAAAAAAATATCCGGGACTTTATTTTTTCAGTAGGGGCCGCTTCGGATGAAAGTGAAAATCAGAAAAATCCGGTTGATGAGATCAGGTCCATTATGAACTCCTTCAGTGAGGTTATATTTGTAGCCGATTCAAAGCTTGAAATACTGTATTACAACGATAATTTTACGGAACTTGTAAAAAGACTTGGAATAAGCCCGTTTCTTCTTAAAAGACCTATTCCCGACATACAGGAGCTTTCGGCATTTGTTGCTGAAGATGAGTACGATGAGGTCTTCAGGACAAACCACTCGATTACAAAGACAAAAAGGCTGAAATCGAAGAATAAAGTAAACAATTTTTTCAGCATCAGTATTGTTCCCAATTCAGGAGAAAACGGCACGGAATATGTAACAACAATAATCGAGGACATAACGTCCATCGTAAATACAAAGGATTACAGCCGTTACCTCGCACAGAACCTTGGAGAGATCAAAAAAAGTCTTTTAAGCGTGAATTCCATGATAACCAATGTAAAAAAACCGCTTTCAGAGATTATAAAAGCTGTTTCCGGTAAAAATTCCACGGAATTTGCATTAATATTCGAAAAAACCGCAGAAATTGAGGACATCATTGAAAATTTCAACCTTAACAGAATAAAATATGAGAGCGCCATAGATCACATCGACTTTCTGGACAAGTCTATGGAAAACTGGTGAAAAAAATAGAAATTATTTGCTCCGGAATTTTTTAAGTTCCTGCTCGCGAAGCTGGTTCCTCTTGATTTTTCCGGATATTGTTTTTGGCAGTTCGTCCACAAACTCTATCGCACGCGGGTATTTGTATGGCGCTGTGATATTTTTCACAAAATTCTGGATCTCCTTTACCAAAGAATCGCTGGGCTCATAGCCGTTATTCAGGACTATGAACGCCTTTACAATCTTACCGCGTATCCTGTCAGGTGAGCCCACAACGGCGGATTCCTTTACCGCAGGGTGCTCAATAAGGGCGGATTCAACCTCAAACGGGCCTATCCTGTACCCTGAACTTTTAATGACATCATCATTGCGCCCGACAAACCAGAAATAACCGTCGTCATCCCTGTAGGCTTTGTCTCCGGTGTAATAGAAGTCTCCTGTGAAAGACTCTTTGTTCGCCTCGGGGTTGTCCAGATATTCCACGATAAGGCCAACCGGGCGGTGCGGTTTTAGAGAGACTGCGATTCTTCCCTCCTCGTAATTTCCGACAGGTTTTCCGTCGTCGTCATGAAGCTCTATATGCCACCCCGGAGATGGTTTTCCCATGGAGCCGGGCTTGCTTTTTATGCATGTGAATGATGCAATTGCACAGCATGTCTCAGTCTGACCGTACCCTTCGTGAATAGTAAGACCAGTTCCTTCTTTCCAAATCTTTATTACTTCAGGATTGAGGGGCTCTCCAGCACTCGTGCAGTGGCGAAGCTCGGAGAGGTCAAACTTGCTTAAATCCGCGAGTATAAGCATGCGGTATATCGTAGGCGGGCAGCAGAAACTTGTGACTTCATATTTTTCTATGAACGGCAGGAGCTGCGTGGCTTCAAATTTGCCCCTGAAATCAATGACAAGAATGCATGCTCCTGCTATCCACTGACCGAATATTTTTCCCCATCCGCATTTTGCCCATCCGGTATCAGATGAGGTAAAGTGAACATCGTTTGGCGTCAGGTCATGCCACAGCTCGGCCGTAACCCTGTGACCAAGAGGGTGTGCATTGTTGTGAAGAACCATCTTGGGCTCGCCCGTAGTCCCTGATGTAAAGTATATAAGCATGGGGTCAGTCGAGCGTGTCCTCATGTCTTCAGGGATGCTTACGGATTTGTGCGATACAGGTGCAGGATACAGAAGTTCGTGAATGTAGCTGGACCATCCGGGGAGCTCTCCGTCGACAACCATTCTTGCCCTCAGAGTAGGGCATTCATTGCAGATTTCATTAATCTTCGGTGCATTTCCAAGGTCTGTTATGACCATCTTGAACTTCCCTGCATTTATCCTGTACTTCAAATCTTTTGGCGTCAGGAGGACAGGGCAGGGGCAGTATACCGCTCCAAGCTTTATAAGCCCGATTACAAAGATCCACCATTCCGGGATACGCGGAAGCATTATCAGGACGCGGTCGCCCTTGTTTATGTTGTACTTTAAAAGTATGTTTGCAACCTGGTTTGAAAGGTTCTTAAGGTCCCTGAATGAATATTTTTTTTCATTACCATTCTGGTCGGTCCAGATCATTGCAAGTTTGTTTCTGTCAGTCTTTCCCCATTTGTCTATGATATCATATCCAAAGTTGAAGTACTCCGGGACATCTATTGTAAAATTTTCATATACGGAGTCGTAATCCTTCATATTCATCGGTATTTCCTCTTTTTTATCGCAGCCTGTGACATATTCAGAGGAATCACTTTTTTTCGCCTTATCAACTTCGCTTTGCGGGATTCTCCACAGCCTGCCCACTTTGACACCTTTCATCACACCGTCTCTCAGCCATGAATGGACTGTCCTGGCCTCCACTTTGAGGGCATCAGCCACCTCCTGGGGGGTATAATAATCACCGCTATCAGAATTCATGCCTATATTTTTGGGTGCAAGGTATATGAATGTAATTTTAAGTTTGTATGATGATCAGAAGATATAACCACCTCCAAGACATAGAATGCGCACAATGTAAGTTTGTATCTTTATACTTTTTTGCCCGAAAACATGATTATTTCATCAAAACAAAATCAGACAGTTAATATTATGCTCAAACGACTGGAAATTATATACAATGGCTGACAAGAATTATGAATCCCTTAAAATAGAGAATATCGTCGCCTCAGGAGAGATTGCAGACTCAATCAGTCTGGAAGAAGTTTCCAGGCAGATTGATACCTGTGAATTAAATACCAAAAGATTTCCCGGAGCTGTATACAGGATTGAAAAACCTAAAATTGCTTCCCTCATTTTTTCTTCGGGAAAAATTGTACTCACAGGCATAAGGAAAAAGGATGACCTTAAGGCAGGACTTGATATAATTATCAGTTCACTGAAAAATGTTGGCGTAAAAACATTTGATAAGCCCAACGTTGCTATCACAAACATTGTCTGTTCATATGACATCGGAAAGCAGGTCAACTTAAACAGGGTTGTCGTAACGTTAAACCTTGAAAACATAGAGTACGAGCCTGAGCAGTTCCCCGGACTTGTCTACAGAATCGAGGAGCCGAAAATTGTCGCACTTATCTTTTCTTCAGGAAAAATAATTTTAACAGGCGGAAAAAACCTTGACGACGTTAAAAGGGGTCTTGATTTTCTCGAACAAAAACTTGACAGCATTATGTGATAAACACTAAAAAACCGGAATACTTTTTTAAAATTTTACTGCCAGAAGCGGTGGGTTTTAATATAATTTCTCTCCGCTTTGAGAATTTCTTTATAAAAATTGTCACCTTTTGCCATTGTCGCAATAATTCTGGATGCTGCATCAGGCCCGACGCCTCTTGCGGCAAATGCGGTTACTGCCGCTTTTCTGCTTGACAGAACGATATTCGCATTTCTCAAAAGACGCACCTCAATCCCCCTCTCCTCCTTCGTCTTCTCTTTTTTTGATACCACTTTTATGTAGTCCTCTTCATACGGTTTTAATGCGGCAATAAGACGGGCACCGCACCTGGGGCATACGATATCCTCCGGGACACGCCCGACTGTTGTTTTGATCTTCCACTTCCGGCAGTTCATACAGAAAAGTATGATATTGTCGTTTTCAAGACGCTTTTTTATGGTTGATATAACGGCCTGCGACATGGATTCGGGAGGTATTACGTCCCTTGAAGATGATATTCCTTCCCTGCCAAGAACGCTTAACGGTGCAATGCAGACGGAAATTTTGCCCGACTGGATAAGGCTCATAATGTACTCTGCCCTTCCGGCGTCCATGTTGACTGTAAAAAGCTCCCTGTATGCTTCTTTTTGTATGACAGTCCCGTCAAAAAGGTCTGTAAGACGATGTATACTTATACGCTCGTAATCTGCATCGGCATCAATCGCCCCAAACTTTTTTGCAACCTGAACAAGCTTCCACTTGTATATGACAGTCCTTTTCAGGGCAAGCTGAAGAATGCCCCTTAAAGTCGAGGGCTCGGTAGTGTTTATAACCTCGAGCACATCAGTTGCCCTGACTTCACCGGGGAGCCTGAAAAGTATCCTGTATGCACCTGTCTCAATTCCTACAGACGTACCGAACCTTGCCGAAAGAAGAACGGATATAACCCTTCCCAAAGCTTCGTTTGCCTTATGTCCTCCGCAGACGTTCATTACGACACCCTCGTCGTAATGCTCAAGCGTGATTAAATTGTCGCACGGGACAGGCGAACCGCTTTTGTCCATCCCGGACAAAAGGTCACGGGCGTACGCAACCGATGCCGGGTCAGTCTTATAACCTTTGAACCTGCGTGTCCGCCTCAGTTTTCCGGCCTCCATTGCTACCTCAAACGGGACCGGGATCTGTTCACCTTCCCATGACGGAAGCTCTCCCTTGACCCTTGATGCAGGCTCCACCTTTATAATTCCGTCCTCTATAGCCAAAACCTGCCATAACTGGCCCTTTGTGATAAAAACGGCACCTGTATACACAAACCCAACCACAAAAGACTCGTCAAGTGTACCGACAAAGCGCCTTGATATGATATCATAGACCTTCACCTTCTTCTCGTCATGTATCATGGAGAGGTTTGAATACAGGTATTTGCGGCTCCTCCCTGTTTTGATGATCATGCCGGAAATGATCCTTATCAGCCTGTGCTCCTCCATCTGGCGGCAGACATCATCAAACACCATGTCCACGTCAAAAAAGCATGCTGACCTTTTTATTATGCCCTTTACCCTTTCAGCACTTATTTCACCGTATTCGACAGCTATTGCCGATATCTGGTTTGCAAGTACGTCTGCGGCGTTTGTTATGAGAGAGAGATTTTCGCAGCCGTTTGAAAGCGCCCTTCTTACTATAACAAGAGATTCGAGCAGGTCGTCAAAACCCGTTGCAAGAATTTTTCCTTTCGAGACCGCATCAAGCCTGTGACCCGCACGTCCGACCCTCTGAAGAAGCCTTGAGACTTCACGCGGAGAGCCAAACTGGACAACCTGGCCTACATGACCTATATCAAGGCCGAGTTCCATCGAGGAAGTGCATATAAGGGCCTTCAGGTCTCCGCGCTTAAACCTGTCCTCAGCCTCTATTCTCACTTCCCGGGAAAGCGACCCGTGATGGACGTCGACATCACCCCTTTCAAAAAGCCTGTGACCGAGGGCTTCGGCGGTGACTCTCGTATTTACAAATACAAGAGTGGAAACATCAGAGTCTATCGACTTTTCAACAGCATCCGACTGGTCTGAAAATGATTCGCCTGCATATTTAACGTCGACAGACAGAAGAGGGGCAACAGGTATATTTACAATTTCGTAAGACCTTTTTCCGCACAGAAATCCTGCAACATCATCCGGGTTCCCCACAGTTGCCGAAAGAGCGATTCTCTGAAATTCTCCCGCGTATTCAACAATCCTTTCAAGAGCAACGGACAACTGCGCTCCCCTTTTGTTGCCGGCGAGCTCGTGGATTTCATCAATTATAACATATTTTACGTTTTTTAAGTGTTCACGAAGCCTTTTTCCAGTAAACATCGCCTGGAGGGTCTCGGGAGTTGTTATAAGAAGGTCCGGAGGTTTTAACGCCTGTTTTCTTCTCTCCGCCTGCTTCGTGTCCCCGTGCCTTACACCTACAGACAGGGAAAGCTCATTTGCCCACCATTCAAGCCTTAAAAGAATATCCCTGTTTAAGGAGCGCAGAGGGGTTATGTATAAAGCCCTGAAGCCTTCACCTTCCTGGTTAAGGAGTTTGTGGAATACAGGAAGCATGGCGCTCTCGGTCTTGCCTGTTCCTGTGGGTGCTATACACAGGGTGTTTTTACCGCTCATTATTGAGGGTATTGCCTCCTCCTGTGTATCCGAAAGCTCGGTAAAGTTTCTCTTCTCAAGAAGAGCCCTTATTCTTTCATCCAGAAGCTCTATCGCACTCATCACGCATCAGTCCCTTCAGGCTGTCTATGTACGTCCCGTCGCTTAAGAAAACCTCGGCGCTGTCCTCGTCGATGCACCTCGAAAGAGGCCCAAGCCCGCTCTTTTTAATCTCCCTTACGTCAATTCCCCCTGCAAGCTCAAAAAATGCGGGTACAAAGAGTACACGTGTTTTTTCGATTTTCTCTTTAATAACCCCTGAAGTTTTTATTCTGACGGATTTAGGGTCTATCCTTGAAAGGACATATGCCGGCTGCGACTTCAGTGAACACCCTACATCGTCGTAAAGACAGAGGACAGGATGCGTATGACCTGTGACAATAAGTTTTCCCAGGAGGTCTTCAGACGGGTACGTATGACCGTGCATATATCCTGTACCGTCAATTACGCTGCCTTCTTTGGGGAGAAGTTCACCTTCTTTAAGGAATTTTTCTATTCCCACGTCATGATTTCCGGGAAGGACCCTGAAATCCGTTTTGGAACGTATCTTCTCAATTATATCAGGAAGCTCCCTGTACTCCTGCCTTGTCGTAACAGGTATCGAGTGCTTGACGTCACCCAAAAGTACCAGCAGGTCGCATTTTGAGACTTCAATGCATTTCATAAGGCGCGACAGCCTGTCCGAACTGTTGCTTTTTATGTGAAGACCATGCCTTGCAAGCCCGGTCTCGGCACCGAAGTGAGTGTCGGCGACGACAAGAACACGGATAGTGTTTTCAATAACAAACGCAGGGCCGAAAGGCAGAAATTCAGGAATCATCATCTCACTCAAATCAGTTTTATATATCCGCCCGGCGGAAGGTACAGCTCACCGTCTTCGACAAGCTTTTCAACACACTTCTGTGCGCTTTCCCCTGAAATTCCCAGTAATTCACATGCCAAATAAAAGTCGTCTGAAAAAATACCCTTTTTCGTGCTGCCTGACCGGATAATCTCTACAATTTTTGCGCAGTCGTGCATGGAGTCATCTTCTTTCAGACCGGATGCATCATTTCCTGTTTTTTCCGTATCAACAAATTTCAGGGCGTTTTCAATAACCGCGATTATTTTTTCCGTGTAGCCGTCATGACATAAACTGTTGCATGTTCCCCTAAACTCTTCAAGACGCTTCAAAGTTGAGTCTGCCGCTGCAAGTATCCACAAATTACGTTCACTTTTTGAGACTTTATTAACCGATTCAGGAAACACCGCAAAACAGGACTCCTTTTTGTCGTAAGCAATAATTCCCAGGACCGAAACATATGACAAAATCCCGGTTTTCAGGAATTTGGAGCAGCAAAATCCCTTGTCCTTTCCGCATTTAACTATAAAAACCCCGGAAGGGTCAGCAACCCGTGCACCGGAGACATAACCTCCGGGGCCCTTTTTTACCTCAGTTAAAACACCCGAAATATATACGGTCTTTACGGGCTGACCTGTCGGTAACAGGATTAAACCGTCATCTTCCTGCTCTAAAAATTCAAGCTCTCCTGCAAAAAATCTCAATACCGGATCCTGGTTCTGCATCATGCAAATTTATACCCGGATGTAACACGCGGGCTTAAAGGCTGTTTGTATTACTGTTCCTGCTGTTTGTTCTAAATGTTTGGTTTCAGGAGGCAAAAATAGTGATCAGTATAAACAAATGAAAAATAAAGAAATAACAACCAGGCAAAAAGATAACTATTCCTGTTAAGCCTTACAGATATGTTACGTAGCAAACAGAATCAGAGGGTAACCTTACCAGAGGACAGACAAGATGGATGGAACCAATACAATATGGATTGAAAAATACCGCCCGAAAACACTGGACGATATTGTAGGTCAAAAGGAGATTGTAGAACGGCTTAAAAATTACGTCGCCTCTAAGAGCCTGCCCCATCTCCTGTTCACCGGAAGCGCCGGAATAGGCAAGACCACCTCTGCCGTTGCACTTGCAAGGGAGTTTTTCGGCGACGACTGGCAGGTGAACTTCAGGGAACTCAATGCATCCGATGAAAGAGGCATTGATGTCGTCAGAAACCAGATAAAACAATTTGCGCGCACAGCTCCCATGGGCGGCGCGACATTCAAAATCCTCTTTCTTGATGAGGCAGACGCGCTCACAAACGACGCGCAGTCAGCCCTCAGGAGAACAATGGAAAATTATGCCCATACATGCAGGTTCATTTTGTCCTGCAACTACTCCTCAAAAATAATTGATCCAATCCAGAGCAGGTGCGCCATATACAGGTTCAGGCCACTCGGAAGGGATGCTGTAACAGAAGAGATAAAAAGAATCTGTGACAATGAAGGCCTGAAAATAACGGAAGAGGCTGTAAGCGCAATAATCTACGTTGCGCAGGGCGACATGAGAAAGGCCATAAACGCCCTTCAGGGAGCAGCAATCATCAGAAATGAAATTTCCGAAGACATGATATACGAGATTACATCAACCGCAAGGCCGGATGAGATTGTCGACCTTCTGCAGATAATACTTGACGGTGATTTTGAAGCTTCAGAGCACAGGCTTAATGAGCTCACAATCAAAAGGGGAATCGCTCCCAACGAACTTATAAACCAGCTTTACAGGGCCCTTATTAACGACAGGACAACAGACAGGGCGCTTAAGGTTGACCTGATAAAAAACCTCGGCGACACAGATTTCAGGATAAGCGAGGGTGCAAACCAGAACATACAGATGGAAGCCCTGATTGCACGCTGCATACAGAGCGCGGATAAATATAAAAACAGCTGAAAAAATGGACGACTTCCCGGACTCACCTGAAAAAGAAGAGATAAAGGCGAATGTCACAGACAAGGCAGGTGACTGGAGTAAATTTTTAAAAAAGCACTACAAGGCGGAATTAGGGGAAATTGCAAGGGAATTTCCGTATAAAAGGTCACTTGTAATAGACTACCAGAAGCTTGAGAAATGGGGAAAAAAAGGTCTCGGTCTTGCAGATGATCTTATCAAAAACCCCGGTAAGGTCCTTTCTGATGTAAAGGACGCGATAAAGCAGAACAACCTTATCTTTACAAAGGATGAGGAAGACAAAGCTGACGACGTCAATGTCAGGTTCATCAGGCTTCCAAAAAAGATTGACGTCAGGGAGATACGTGCGCACCATATTAACTCGTTTCTTTCGGTTGAAGGTATAATAAGAAAGGTCACCGAGGTTCGCCCAAGACTCACTTATGCAGTATTCAGGTGCCTTAACTGCGGAACTCTTACACCACCATATTCGCAGGGGTTCGGAAAGTTCCAGGAGCCCTACAGGAACTGCACGCAGTGCGAACGCCCTACTAAAATGGAGCTTGTCCCCCAGCTTTCAAAATTCATAGACGTGCAGAAGATAAGGATACAGGAGTCGCCGGAGGGTTTAAGGGGCGGTGAGCAACCCGAAACTCTGGACGTGGATGTCCAGGACGACCTCGTTGCAACCGCATCCCCCGGAGACAGGATTGTAATAAACGGGATTTTACGGTCTATCCAGAGAGTCTCATACGGGAACAAAAGCTCACTGTTTGACATATACCTCGAGGCGAATTCCATCGAAGTAGGTGAAAAGGAATTTGAGGAGGTGGCAATATCTGACGAGGACGAGCAGAGCATAATTGAACTTAGCCGTGACCCTGAGGTATACCGCAAGTTTGCACACTCCATCGCACCATCAATATACGGAAACGACGAGGTTAAAGAGGCAATCTCCCTGATTCTTTTTGGGGGAATAATGAAATCCCTTCCTGACGGAAGCCACCTTCGGGGTGACATCCATATGCTCCTTGTCGGTGACCCGGGTATTGCAAAATCGCAGATGTTAAGATATGTCATCAGGCTTTCGCCGAGGGGCATATACACAAGCGGAAAGTCTTCGACGTCCGCAGGTCTTACCGCAACCGCCGTCAAGGACGAGTTCGGAGACGGCAGGTGGACACTTGAGGCCGGTGCGCTTGTGCTTGCCGACATGGGTATTGCCGCAGTGGATGAAATGGACAAGATGAACAAGGACGACAGAAGTTCGCTTCACGAGGCGATGGAGCAGCAGTCCATATCTATCGCAAAGGCAGGCATTACCGCAACTCTGCGCTCCCGCTGCGCCCTTCTCGGGGCTGCAAACCCGAAGATGGGAAGATTCGATGAATACGCACCGATAGCCGAGCAGATAAACATGCCCCCTTCGCTTCTGTCGCGTTTCGACCTGATATTTGTCATGAGGGACAAACCTAACGACGTTCTTGACAGGGCAATCGGTGAGCATATATTAAAGGCTCACGAGGTCGGAGAGCTCATTGAGCACAACAAAAAGAACCCCGACGAGTGGATAGACGAAGACTACATTGAGCAGAAACTTGCTCCAGTTCTTCCTGAAATAGAACCTTCTTTATTCAGGAAATACATTGCATACTCAAAAAGAAACTGCTTCCCGCTCTTAAAACCCGAGGCAAAGGAGAAGCTGATATCATACTACCTGAGTTTAAGAGAACTCGCATCAGACAACAGCAAGCCTGTCCCGGTTACGGCAAGGCAGCTTGAAGCCCTTGTAAGACTTGCCGAGGCGAGCGCAAGGGTCAGGCTCAGCCAGAACATCGAAGAGGCCGACGCTGAGCGTGTCATAAGAATAGTCGACAGGTGCTTAAGGGATGTCGCATACGACCCCGAAACCGAGAGCTTTGACATAGACAAACTTGTGACCGGAATTCCAAAACAGAGAAGGGATATCATAAGGGAAATCAAGGACGCCGTGAAGTCACACGCGGATGAAAACGGATACGCCCAGATTGAAGAAATTGTACAGGCTCTTATACAGAAAGGCCATGAAAAAGACGACATCAGGAAGAGAATCGATGATCTCTTAAGAACTGGGGAAGCTATGGAGCCGAGACACGGGCTAATAAAGCTGATATGATTAAAATTGAAAAGTGAAAACCAAATACCCCGCAAAAACCTTTTTTATACTATTTTTATCTCCATTAAACCGCAATGCCAAATAAAATAACACCCTGGCGCCTACATTTATGCATGGACAGCAAGGCAAAGGCGGCTTTTGAAGCGGGGATTAAACTCGGTGCACTCTATCACCAGTGGGTTGGGACCCCGATATCCCCGAATACCGCAACTACTGTTGAAAAGGCTATAGAGGAGGCTGTAGGGCTTCAGCCTTTTGTCGAGGACATAACGGTCAGAATACACACCGAATACATGGTCTTAAACTCCTTCGGGTACAGTGAACTTGCAGGAAAAATGTTCGACGTCAAAATAAAGACAAAAGTTGAGGATTCAGTCTGTGTCGCCGGGCTTAAGCTCGAAGACGAATATCCCATGATGAAAATTCTTGAACTGAAATGATGCCAGAAGACCTCCCTGTAACAGACGACCATACCCACATAGACATCATAAACGGGAGGGGGATGGAAGCCGCAAAGGACTTTAAGCGTGCAGGAGGAACGCATATATTTCTTGTGACACTCCCCACGTGGACATTCGGCATAACTCCCGCAAGCGGAGAGGACTTCAGGAAAATCTTTGATCTGAACCTGAAAACCGCCGGGATGGTAAAAGACGAGGGAATCTGCGCATTTCCCATCATGGGCGTCCACCCGGCAGAGCTTACAAAACTTGCCGGAAAAATTTCCCTTTCACGTGCAGAGGAGATATTAAAAGAAGGACTGGACCTTGCAGCAGAATATGTCGTAGACGAAAGGGCTGTCGCGCTGAAAAGCGGAAGACCTCACTACCCCGTGCCTGAGGATATATGGGAAGCCTCAAACAGGATACTTGAACACGCCCTTGAACTTGCAAAGGACTGCGACTGTGCTCTCCAGATTCACGCCGAGACAGGCCCCTGCACTGATGTATGCGGGACTGCAAAAAAAATGGGTATTCAGCCTTTCAGGGTCGTTAAGCACTACGCGACTCCAGATACGCCCCTTACACCGTCGATGATCGCGAAAGATGAAAACATTGGAAAACTTGCCGCGGAAAAACGCTTATTTACTATGGAAAGCGACCACATGGACGACCCATCCCGCCCCGGTTCGGTCCTTGGCCCCAAATCAGTTCCGAGATTTACACGCAGGCTCCTTTCCTCGGGCGCAATAACAGAGGAGGACGCCTTCAGAATCCACAAGGACACTCCTGAAAAAGTGTACGGGACAGACATTGTTTTGTGATTCTGCAGCATCAGTATTATCTGCCAAAAACAAAACTATAGGGTTATGCATCTGAAGGTATACAGGATAGACGGGACAAAAAAACTCGTTGCAGCATGCGACCGAGAACTTATAAACACAACAATAAAAGACAGCGATATTGAAATAACGATATCAGACAAATTCTACGGTACACAGACTGCAACAGAAGAAGAGCTTGCGGAAGCCCTGAAAGACGCGGACAACGCCAACCTTATGGGAAAAAAAGTGATTGAGGCTGCTGAAAAATGCGGCGCTATACAAAAGGAGGACTGCATTTACATAAACGGAATTCCGCACGTGCAGATCCTCTGAAAAAATCTGATGATTATGGATATAAAACAAAATATATGCCCAAAATGCGGAGGTCCGAGCGAAGGGGGCCTGTGCAGCAGTTGCAGGGCGGCAGAACTTGAATGGATAACATGCGACGACAGGGTTTTATGCACGCACTGCCCGACCTGCGGGTCATTAAAACAGCAGAACACATGGACTGACTGTAAACTCGAAAAGGACAAACTTATAGATGAGGTGGCGCTAAGCGCCGTCCACATCCATGAAGATGTACGATCACTCAGCGTCTCACTGGAAACCAGGGATATCAGCCCGAACAGGACATCTGTAAACGTAGGAGTTAAGGCCAAATTATACGGTGTCCCTGTAGAGCATAAATGCAGGGTTCTTATAGTCTGGTCAAAGGAGCAGTGCGACAGGTGCAGCAGGCTCTCCGGCGGATATTACGAAGGGACAATACAGCTAAGAGCTGACGGAAGAAAACCCGACGATTATGAAAAGGACAGGGCAAACGCGATAGCTCACAGCGCCGAGGACGGGCTCCAGGAAACAGGAGAGCGCCTTTCGTTCATAACCGAAACCAGGGAGACAAAAGACGGGCTGGACATCATAATTTCAAGCCATAATATAGGAGATATAATCTCCAGAAACATTGTAAAAGAGCTCGGCGGTAAAGTAACCCGGCACCCGAAGCTCGTGGGTGAAAAGAAGGGGATACCTGTATACAGGATAACATACCTTGTAAGGCTTCCAAAATACCAGAAAGGTGACGTTTTCGAGGAAAACGGCAGTTATTACGAGATTCGGGGAACTGACTCCGGCGGCGTAAAGTACTTCGACCTGCAGGACTCAAGCACAAAGACCACAAGAAACGAGCCTTGTGGAAGACTAATCGGAAACGTTAAGGACTCTGAATTTGCATTTGTAAACTATACGGAAGGGAACACCGCAGGCATTCTTGACCCGAAAACTTTTGAAAACAAAGAGTGCCTGACTTACCCGTGGCTTGAAATAAAGGAAGGCAGTACAATCCGGTTTTTGAGAGATTACGATAATGAAAGAATAATTTTTGTCGGCTGAAAACAGGTGAACGAAATTGCGCTCCCGCATTATCCCCACAGAAAACCTTGGTAAAATCAAAGGCCAACCGTGGGTTGACAGGACAAGACGCCCCTTTGTAAAGGAGAGTCTGGCCTGGGTTCCGGTAAAAAAAGGTTATGCAGCTGACTGTATCCTTGATGAAAAAAAGGGGTACTGCGGGACAGGGTACCAGATGACTGGCGACACCGCCCTGATACACGGTGACGCCCCGTCAGAGGAGAAAATAAAAGAACTTATCGAGTGGAAAAAACCTTCCTGCATTCTTCATATCATAAATTACTCCGGTGAAATGAGAATTCCGCAGGCCGAAGTTTTGTATGGCAGCCCTCATGAAGTCTGTCACAGGGAAAACGGGTGCACTTTCTTTTTTGACCCCTCCAAAGTCATGTTTGCAATGGGAAACAGGGAAGAAAAAAGAAGGATGTCAGGGATTGTAAAAAAGGGAGAGCGCATCGCAGACATGTTCGCAGGAATAGGGTACTTCACAATACCTGCCGCAATGGCAGGGGCACGTGTTCATGCAATGGAAATAAACCCGCAGTCTTTTGAATACCTGAAGAAAAACATTATAAAAAACGGGGTACCTGATACGGTTTTTCCCGAGTGCGGGGACTGCAGAAAACTTCTTAAAGGCACCTACGACAGGATATTTATGGGACATTTCGACTCACCCTCAATGCTTGCAGACGCTCTGTCGCATTCCGAGACCGGTTCTGTCCTGCATGTCCACAGCATAGACTCTGTCCGTGAAAAGATTATTTTGGAATGTAAAAATGCCGGATTTTATGCCGAAATAACCGAACATAAAGTAAAAAAATATGCTCCGCACAGGTGGCATGTCGTGGAGGACGTTGAACTGATATGAAAGACTTTATGCAGACACTGGAAGGTAAAACGGTTGTACTTGCGGTAACGGGAAGCATAGCTGCCGTAGAGGACATAAAGCTTGCAAGGGCACTGCGAAGGAAAGGTGTAGTCGTCCAGGGTGTTATGAGTGAGGCTGCATGCGGGATAATCAGCCCCGATTCACTTACATATGCCTGCGGCAGATCCGCAGTAACTAAGATTACCGGAATGGTTGAGCATGTGGCTTTCTGCGGAATAAACGGGATTGCTGACGTCCTTTTAATCGCTCCTGCAACTGCCAATACAATATGCAAAATCGCCGCCGGAATCGATGATACCCCTGTGACAACATTTGCGACGACTGCAATCGGCAGAGGTATGCCTGTTGTAATCGCCCCCGCAATGCATGAGAGCATGTACCGCCACCCTGCGGTTTCGGACAGCATCAAAAAACTCAAAAGTTGGGGCATTGTTTTTGTTGACCCGTATATTTCCGAAAACAAGGCGAAGTTCGCGTCAAACGAAGAAATTATTCTTGCAGTAGAGAGAGAGGCAGGAGATAAACCTCTTTCGGGCAGAAAAGTTCTGGTTACAGCAGGTCCCTGCCGTGAAAAACTTGACGACGTCAGGGTCCTCACGACAAGGTCTTCAGGAAGGATTGGAGCTGAAATTTCACTTGAGGCGTACAGGCTCGGGGCTGACGTGACAATCATTCACAGCACGAAAAAGTTGCCTCTTGTAAGAAATATTGCAACAGAAACTGCCGGAGAAATGAGAGAAGCGACATTAAAAACCTTAAAGGAAAGCGATTTTGACTATTATATCAGCGCTGCCGCGATATCTGATTATAAACCTGAGGTCTACGACGGCAAAATCCCAAGCCAAAAGGATGTCTTGGTGAAGCTCACGCCGCTTCCGAAAATTCTTGATGAAGTCCTTGAGACATTCAGGGGGAAAGTAGTTTCCTTCAAACTTGGCAGGGATTCGGGAAAATTGGCTGAAGGTATGCTGGAAAAAGGCGTTTTTCTGGTCGCATCAAATATGCCCGAGACAATGGGAGCTGAATCCGGGACTTATATCCTGCACAAAAAAAATTCAGCAAGAACCGTATCAGGCAGTAAAGAGGAGGTAGCAAAGAATATATGGACGGAGCTTATTTAGCGTTCTGTCCGGGCCATATCTCCGGCTGGTTCAAAAGTACCGAAAGTCCAAACGGAGAAAAGGGAAGCGTCGGCGGAGGCATTATAATCAGTGAAGGCGTCTTTTCCGAGGCGGCTATGTCTGACGAAATTAAAGTCAGGGTCTGCCGCGTTGACAGGACAGGAAACATAATATCCACCGAGTACGGGTCCAGGCCTATAGAATATGCTCTTTCAAAGCTTGGAATAACTGCCGAAATTACAACCAAGACCATACTCCCTATAGGCGCAGGCTTTGGCCTCAGCGCAGCGTCACTTCTGTCATCCATAAAGGCTACGAGCGGGCTTTACGGGCTTTCAGTAAAAGACCGTGATATAGGTCTTCTTGCAAATGAGACCGAAGTTAAGTTCAGCTCAGGCCTTGGTGACGTTGCAGCCTGCATGGGCGGAGGATATATCTGCAGAAAAAGCCCGGGAATCAACGGTGAAATAATACGAAAATACGATATGGACAAGACAATCTCAGCCCTGAGTTTCGGCCCGCTCCCAACAAATAAAGTCCTTAAAAACAAAACAGTAATGGAGAATATCTCAAAAGCATTCTCAGATGAATGCCCGGAAAATCCTGATGATTTTTTCAGGATTGCAAGAAATTTCGCTGAAAATTCGGGTCTTATATCTGACAGAATAAGAGAAGTGTTCAATGAGTGCGACCTGAGAAACATCCCCGTTGCGATGACGATGCTTGGCGAAGGCGTGTTTGCATATGGTGAAAAGGCACCCGGAATTTTATCAAGATTCGGCGAAGTTTATATGATGAAGATGTCAGGGACAGGATTTGCGTTCAGAAACAGTAGGGAATGAACATGATACCAAAGGATCACCCGCGCTATGCCTCACTTGTGAGAAGAGAAAAAATTGCAGAGGCCGCAAAGAAGGGCACCGTTGCAATGGAGGGAGTAGGCTCTCACGGAAGAGGAGAGGCTTTTGACTACCTTATCGGAGAAAAAACAACAAAAAGCGCTCTGACTGCAGAGAAAACCGCGGCAGCCCTGTTTTTAAAGGCAGAGAGACCTGTGATATCAGTCAACGGAAATACGGCGGCTCTTGCGGCAGACCTTATAAGAGACCTGCAGAAAGCGACTAATGCGGCAGTTGAAGTGAACCTGTTTCACAGGACTGAGGAGAGAATCAAAAATATAACGAAACTTATGGAGGACAGTGGTGTTGTTGTCGTAAAAGATGAGGTTTCCCGTCTTCTTCCGCTTTCGCATGACAGGGCTTTATGCACGCGTGAAGGAATTTATTCTGCTGATGTCATCCTCGTTCCCCTTGAAGACGGAGACAGGTGCGAAGCACTTGTAAAGATGGGGAAAACTGTAATAACCATCGACCTAAACCCGCTCTCAAGAACGGCAAAGAACGCAAGCCTCACAATTGTCGACGAACTGACAAGGGCCCTTCCGAATATTACGAATGCTGCAAAGACCCTCAGGGAAGACGAAGCCAAAGAGCTTATTTCCGGCTGCAACAACAAAAAAACGTTGGATGATGCGATAAAAGAAATTATGGAGAACCTCTCGGATGCTGTGGATAGAGAAATACAGACCTGATAATTTTGATGATATCTGTGGTCAGGACAAAGTCAAAGAGCATCTAAAAGGTTTTTCAGAAAACCGCAATATTCCTCATATGCTTTTTTTCGGCCCCCATGGAACCGGAAAAAGCGTTTCTGTTGAGGCTGTTGGAAAAGAGGTCTTCGGCGACGACTACTCTGTAAACGTAAGTGTAATCCCCGCAGGGACGCTTTTCAGGCAGGGTAAGGCATGGCTTGAAAACGAGGAGAAATTTTCCCATTTATACCAGAAAGAAGAGAGCCTGATTTCAAATTTCAAGCACATTGTAAAGTGGTACGCCTCAATGAAGCCTTTCAACGCCGAATTCAAAATAGTCGTCTTCGAGGATGCAGGGGAACTTTCCTTTGACGCACAGGCAGCTCTCAGGCGTATTATGGAGAAATACAGCAAAACATGCAGGTTTGTCCTCGTGTCAAGACAACAGACCGCAATAATCCCACCTGTTGCATCGAGGTGCCTGCCCCTTTTCTTCTCACCGCTTGACACTGAGCTTATATCAGACCTTCTTAAAAAAATACTCGAAAAAGAAGGCATTCTCCCGGGAACGGTAACTGACGACGAAATCGAATTGATTGCAGGAATTTCAAACGGAGACTGTAGAAAGGCGATAACATACCTTCAGGTGAGCATAGAAAGCGGAGGAGACATTGACCCTACAGAACTCTCAGACTCTGAAACGTCTGCAATATCGTCATCGCTTTTCTCGTCCCTGCAAAGAAAAGACTTCAAAAAATCCTGCGAAACAGCCGAGATGCTTATGATAGAATACGGGCTCTCAGGAAAAGAGGTAATACAGGAGCTCTCAAATGCTGCAAAACGTGAATACAACGACAAACGGATTGCAATAGCACTTTCGGACGCCGATTACATGATGTGCAGTGCAGGAAATGAATTCATACAAATCAACGCTCTTCTTTCAAGAATTATCGCGGAGGTATTCAACTGACTAAAGTATCGGCCCATTATGACCTGATGGCGGAAAATTACGACAGCCATTACGACAAAAACCAGGGCAGAATTTACTACGGGCATATATGTTCAAGCGTATCGAAAAAACTCCCCAAAGGTGCAAAACTCCTGGACCTGGGGTGCGGGACAGGTCTTTTCATGCAGAGGTACCTTAAATCCGGCGGTGTTGCATTTGGGATAGACATAAGCAGAGGAATGATAAAAAAAGCAAAGTGCAGGAACAACTCAGAGGTCTTTGAAGGGACAGCAGAAGTCCTTCCATTCAAAAGCGAAACCTTTGACTGCATATCCAGCATTCTTGCTTTTTCATACCTCCAGGACCCTGCAGGGACACTTGAGGAGATTTTCCGTGTTTTAAAGCCGGGAGGTGCTGTTTCAATATGCACTCTCGGGAAAAATGTCTTTACGGCGATTGTGCCGGCAGCCTACAGGATAGGTGAGAAACTTCATGTCAACCGGGTAGGCATGGGAAGTTTCGGCGAGCACTATTACAAGGAGCATGAACTGTATGACATCTTCTTTAGTGCTGGATTTACAGACATTTCCGTCGAAAGGTGCTCTTTTGCCCACGTGGACTTAAAACCGCAGATATACCAGATTACAAAAAAATTTGAGCCGTTTGTAGAGGAAAAAATACCGTACTTTGCCTTCAACATATGCGCATCGGGAATAAAACCTAAAAAATAGTCTTATTTTTTTATTTTTGGTTTTCATAATTATTTTGTTTTATTTTTTAAGAATTTATTTAGGAATACTCTTTAATTTCCTTTTTCCGGTTCTTCTAATCCCTTAAAATACTGAGATAGGATTTGTCCAAAGACTTAGTAGCGTTCCCGGAGTACTTTTAAGACACGCTCCTTTTTCTTTACAGCCTCATCCGCGGATTTTTCGACTTTCTTTTTCATCTCCTCAAAATCGCATTTGGTCTTGTCCGCAACCTTTTTGACCGGGGTATACGCGGACTCACGAAATTTCGGGGTGAAGTCTTTTAATTCACCGTTTACCAGAATCTTCGAATCAGAAGGCCCCTCTGTAGCATATCCTACCCTTTTTACTGCAACTCCTGCCGACTCAATAACGTCTTTTATCCTCTGTTCGGCACTTTCAGGCGCCACGATTAAAAGCGCGTCAAGAGATACCCCGAGATAATCGATTTTAAGAGTGTCAAGCATCTTCAAAACATCAGGTTCGACAAGACTCCTGAGGTTCTCCTCCTCTATCACTATGCGACACCCCGCCGTTTCGGCCATCTCGTATACATCCCCGCGCAGGCCGCCGTTCGTGACATCTGTCATCGAGTGGACTTCACCGAAGATATCGCTTGATATGAGAGCCTCACAGGCCTTCAGAAACGAGAGATTTATTGTCTTTTCAACAACCCCGGGAAAGCCGGAGTATATAGCTGCCGTTGCAATCGTTCCTCCTCCAGCACCTTCGGTCATAAGAAGGATATCTCCAGGAACAGTCGCAGACCGCTTCGTTACGTGCTCTGCAACACCTACGGCACCCACACACCCTGTCATACGCTCCCCAAGGACCATGTCGCCTCCTATCCTGAGGGTTGAGCCTGATACAAGAGGAACGTTCATCATCTCGCTCACAACCGATATACCTGCGGTGTAGTCGAAGAGCTTTGCAACATCGCCGTCGTCTGCGACATGAATGTCCGATATCAGGGCAACGGGCTTTGCACCCATAACGTATGCATCGCGCAGGGTTGCGCGGGTTACATGAAATCCTGCAAGAAACGGAAACTCGGAAAGCCTTGAATGCATGCCGTCAACGGTAGTTATGATGTACTGCCCGTTTGCACTGACAACCCCGGCATCGTCCATCTCGTCGACTCCCACATCCGCACTGCTCCTTCCGATTATCTTCGGGAACTGCCTGTGGGCAAAAAAGTCGCCTGTCCCTCTTGAACCGACACCGAAGCTTCCCATGCTGACTCCGGACTTGTAATATGTTAAAAAATCTCCCCCGTGACCGGACGAATTTTTTACCTCCTGCACAACGGCTTTTGCAAAATCAGAGGCATATTCACGGTTGCAGCCTTTTATTTCAATAATATTTTCTATCAGCCTTTTTATTACAGAATTTTCATCCGCACCGCGGGAAAGCTCCCGCCTTGCGAATTCCTCGACATCCATAAATAATGTTGCCCTGTTCTATACAAAAAGTATGCTCAACGGATATTCAGCAGTGTAAAATCTGCACCAGACCAGGTTGAATAATTTCAAAGAGGATTAAGTATATACAAAAAATGATGAAAGAGGCGCATATGCCCTGCGCATGTACCATTGCAGGCTCGGATTCAGGAGGCGGGGCCGGAATTCAGGCTGATCTTAAGACATTCTCGTCATGCGGGGTCTGGGGATGCTGTGTTATAACTTCTATAACCGCCCAGAACCCGGCAAATGTCAACGGTATATGGAGCTGCAGCACTGATGCCGTGTCCCGCCAGATAGAATCGGTTTTTGAGGAATTTGAAATATCTGCCGTAAAATGCGGCATGATGCCTTCAGCTGAAATTATTGAAGCAGTCTTTAAGTCTCTTCCTTCAGATGTTCTGCTTGTAATCGACCCAGTAATGGTCTCGACAAGCGGAAAAGCCCTTTCAAACGGAAAATCGGTTGAGACACTTAAAAAAACTCTTATACCTGAATGCACACTTGTTACTCCAAACATCCCGGAAGCGTGCGCATTGTCAGGTCTTGAAAAAATATCTTCAGAAGAGGAGATTCTTTCAGCAGGAAAAATAATCCTTGGGATGGGAGCAAAAAACGTTCTTATAAAGGGCGGACACATGAAAGGACCCTATTCTGAGGATTACCTTATAGGAAGTTTCGGATTTGAAAAGATTTCAGGCGCACGGTTTTCATACGACATACACGGCACAGGGTGTGCACTCTCTGCTGCCGTAACTGCAGGGCTGTCACTTGGAAAAAATGTCCGTGAATCATGCGCTGAGGCAAAGAGGCTTATCGAATCTGCAATAAAACATGCATATGTGTCAAGAAACGGCTATTACAGCATAAATCCTTATCCCATAAAAATAGATTTATCAAACAATAAAGATTATATCCACAAAAATTAGATTTTAAAAAACTGGTAAGATGTTGGATAAAGTAGATAATTCGATTTTGAGTGAACTTGCAAAAGACGGCAGAACGTCTATGGCTGATCTTGGAAAAAAGCTGAACATTGCTCCGTCTACGGTTTTTAAAAGGATTGAAAAATTAAAGTCCAGTGGTATTATCCAGCGTTTTACAATAGTTGTGAACCCTGAATTTTTCAAAAATTCTATCATTGTTTTTCTTTCAATCTCGATTGACCCATTGCAAAAACCTGATGTGGAGCAGTTTCTTCTCAGAATGGACCATGTTCTCGAAGTTTACGAGACGCTTGAGCCGAGCGATTTCCTCGCCAAGGTTCGCGTCCACGAAATTGCAGAACTTAAATCCGATATCCTGATACCTTTAAGTGAACTTCCCGGCGTCAGGGACATAAAGCCGATACTGACCGTAAAAAAAGTGAAAGAACAATTCTGGAACATGGAGGAATACGATTTACATGGAAATTGAACTGATGGAGCGGGTACTTGCAATTATAACTCTTGCACTTGGCGGAGCACTGATAGTCTATCTCTATGACGCATACAAAATAGTCAAGCAGAAAAGCCTTCTTATTCTGATGTACGGGCTTTTCGTTCTCATAATAGGAATCGTTCTCCCGGACATAACGCCGCTTTTTACGGCGGATGAATTCTGGATTTTCTGGTCGGCGTTATTCTCGCGGCTCCTTGTAATTATAGGTATCTGCGCAATGATCTTTTCGATTGTAAGGGGATGAAGCAGATATGCCTAATTCCAGCTCCTTTGCACGGGACTGGCAGCTCTTAAAGCTGTCACGTGACTGGAAGCCGGCGGACAGATCGAATGAGATTTTAAGCAGGCTTATAAAGGACAATGACCCTCTGGTTATAGAAAAGATAGAGATTATCTCACGTGATATGGGAAAACAGGATGCAGAAGAGATATTAAGGCGTATGAACCCGAGAATGGATGTCAAAACAATTCTTGAAGGAATCCTTCTGGTTTCGGGAATTACATACGAAACCTCTGGTGACAACAAGACCGGAAGAAAAAAAATCATGATTAAAAAAGATATGAAAAGCGGATATCAGGAGTTTTTTTCAAACAGGAGAGTAAGTGCCGCATATATCAGGGGATTTGTCAACGCACTCGCACCGAATAACAAAGTATCCGAGATGGACGATTATTTTTCTTTAATAATCGAGGATATTTAGGAACCCAGTTATATAGTTACTATGAATATACATTATAAATTTTTTTTCCTTTTGACAGGAGATATGATCTATTTGTTTCACAATATACTGATTACTTAAGCATCTTGTTTAAATTTCAGAAGACTTCCCAATGCTTTTAAATATATAAATCGGATATAGTGATGATAAAATAATTTATATGCCATTCACGCGTTATTCTGATTGGCATTTTAGGTGATTTGAATGAAATTCACAGAAAAAGAAGAGGCAGTATCACCTGTAATAGGTGTTATTCTCATGGTGGCAATTACGGTCATTCTCGCAGCGGTAATTGCAGTATTCGTGTTTGGTCTGGCAGATGACCTTGAAACAAGTTCACAGAAGGATGTTACACTTCAGCCTTCAACAAACAGCACAGGATATGTCGAATTTACAGTCTTTGCAGGAGCAGACGTTTCCAAACTGGACAACATAACTGTTACACAGGAAGGTATGGCCCCAGCTGATAATGATTCAGTTGATCTAAAAATAGGAGCAGTCTTCTCAGTGCCGTTCAAGAAAGACAACGGGACCATTGTTGCAACAGGAAACTTCAACGACGGGACAGCCCAGATCCTTTCAAAGATCTAAATCTAAAAATAATCTTTTTTAAGTTAATTAAGTCCTAAAGAATAAATTAGTCACTCAATATAATTTCTCAAAAATTCAGCTGCAAGAAGTTCACGTTCACCGCCGCACTTTTTTGCAACCGATAGGTCGTATTCTATAAGTTTTTTCAGGTTTTCGTCGCCGCTGTGCACATATCTTGTCGCGTGGACAGCCGCATCTATAATGCTGTTGAAACCGCGGTTTACGGGATGTATAACAGGACTTACTACGGTCTCTTTCAACGGGCGCAGGCTGTAGATGCACGACTCATTTGTTATACGAACCTCTTCAGCCTCAAAGAGAATCCAGGCTTCCGCCCCCTTCAGGGTATAAAACGTATACCCGCCAAAAGACTGCTCCTCAAAAAATTCATCATCCAGGTCTTCAAAGGCTGTCTTTGCATACAAAAAAGAGTCATATATGAAATTCGCTGCAAATAGTTTGTTTTTGGCAACTTTTTCAAAAGTATGCGAACCTTTGAAAAGAACTACACTCAAATCCTTCCGGTTTATGATACCGACAGGTGCGGCGTTTTTGCCTGACACCGCAATTACCTCGTTTATTCCTTTAGTCAGAAGTCCCATTCCCATCCTTCCGTCAAAGCCACAAATATACCTGCAATTATAATGTCTGCCGTAGAACCCGGATTTATGCCCTTTTCAAGACACAGCCTGTCGAAGGCTTCTGCCGGTATCTGTTTCAAAAGAACCTTCTTCGCGGTCTCGGTCGTCCACAACGAGACTTTGCTGTCAAACTTTTTTTCAACAAACGTGTCCTCCGAAGAAGAGAGAAGCGATATGTATGCATCAGGTATCACGTCCCTTCCCCTGCCGGAGCTGAGAATGAAGTCGGCAGTCTTTCTCGTAAGTTTAAAGCCTGACACCCATTCTTTCGACACCATATCGCACCGTGATGAATACTCCATCACATCGTAGAGGTTCATCTTCTTCTCACAGAGTTGGTCCAGTGCACTGGGGCTGTTTACGTCAATCTCGTCGTCGGACTCGTTCATCCTGACGCTCGTAAGACCAAAAGCCCTGTAAAATAAAACCGCATCCTCGACCGTAGTGGTCATTATCGCTTTTTTTGCACCCTCAATACCTCCACCTGCAAGAAGCGGGATTAAAAGAATAAAGGCACCGAAGTGGGTGTTGCCACCCGAATGGGTATTCGTAAGGGAGACCGCATCGTAGATGAGCCTTCCGAGACCACAGTCGCCGGGGTCGTTTAAATTAAATTTGCAGGCCTTTTCAAACGCAGGCTTTGCATAGATTGCCGATGCAAGAAAATGTTCCAGCCATGTGTCGTCATAATCGTGGAATCTGTCGACATTGCCAGGCTTTGTCTTGGCGCAGACCTCAAGCATCATCGCTATCTGGGCAAGTTCAGCAGGACTCTTCTTCACTCCTTTCATCAAACACCTTTTCTATAATGCCTTCTGAAAGACGCCTCTTTAAGCGCATGTACTCCTGGTGCGAAAGTCCCGCCTGTTTCAGTGAAATGTCACGGAACATGCACGGCGTCGAACTCTTGCAGCACCATACAAGACTTCCGAAGCATGTGCTCTCTCCGGAAGACAGAGGAGTATTCTCGGCAAGAGACACTTTTAAGTCATGAAACTTTTTCGGAGACATCCCCGTCTTTTTCAGTGCAGGAATCAGAGGGCACTGTTTTATAGGCATGCAACAGAACGCAAGCCCCCTCAGGTCACCTCCACGGCAGAGCTGTTTCGGCGCATTGTACCACCCGGACTCATCCGCATATTCCTCTATTGAAACCCTGAGGCGTTCAAGCGTCTCGTTGTCGGCATTTCTTGCAAGAGATACCATGTCGGCGCCATGCGAAAACATCTCCTTCACCCTCTCGAAGGTATTCATGGAATTGTTCGCAATAATCTTCAGCGGGCAGCTGTTTCTTATCTCCTTAAGTTTAGAAGACCCAAAGTCCATCAGGTCGACGTGCAGTATATCAGCACCTGCCTTCCAGAGAAGACGTGCAAGAGACGAATCATTTGAACTTACACCGGCGCGAAACTTGACTGAGACATAAGCGCCGGCCTCATTTAAAGCCCGGACGATATCTGCAAGAGTATCCGTGTTTTTCAGCAGGTATTCACCCGCACCTGCATTTATCATAGCCTCCTGCCGGCAGTGCGCATCAACCTCGTATATGACGTCTTTGCCAACAGCAGAGTAAACGTCCAGGTAAGACTTTGGGGAAGTTCCACGGATATTTATGCCACAAATGACATCCGAACCCTCAAACTTTTTCACCTCATCACGGATACACGAGACAGGGTCCCCGCATATGAATTCATGGCGCCCCTCATCAGCCATCTTTGCGCCTGCATTCATTGTCGGCTCGTCGACAGAAAAACCGCCTATAAATGCAATTCCAATATTCTCTTTTCTCAAAAGAGCATATGAGGCGTCGGTTATTCCCGCCATGGAAGAAAGGGCAACAGGAACTTTCACACAACGCTTGTTTATTGTAAGGTAATACCGTGAGCCGCAGTCAGTCATTCTGTCATATCATTTTGTAATATATTATGTAATTCCTTTGGGTATAGGACGGACAGCCTGTACCCGCCGTCACACCTTTCAAGTTCAATGCCGGAACTGAAATCGTCAACGGAAATCCCTGCATTGGTCTCCCTGATTTTCATAACCTCAGGCCAGGACATAAGAAACGCCCTGTTCAAACTTCCCTTCCCGCCGCGGAATTCGACAGCAAGAAATCCGCGTCTTCCGGTCCTGCAGATAAAATCCCATATTGCATCTATCTGGTGGACATTGTTTTTGTCTTCATGAAAATGCTGCGTAAAATAAATTTTTTTCCCTTTTAACGACTTACACTCTATAGCAAGATAGTAGCGCGGGTCTAATGAATCAACAAGGACATCAACATACTGGGTGCTGTACTTCGACTGCTTCAGCCTGTATGCATACCCCTTAAGGTTGCTGCTGTCAAAAAAATGGTTCAGGCAATGAACCATATCTCTTTCAAAATCACTCATTTACCTGAAATAATTATAAATGGAAACGACAAAAAAGAATCGTTAATTATTTTATTTATAATTGTTGTACAATGTATGATATGAAGAAGAGTGGATTCTTACTTGTCGGACACGGCAGTACAAAGCCATACAACAAGCAGCTTATCGAAAACACTGCAAAACTTATCTCCGAAAAGGAAAACAGCTACATTGTAAAGTGTGCATTCATGGAGAACAGCACACCTTCAATACCTGAAGTTCTGGATGAGTTCAAAAACGAGGACCTTGAATCAATGGTCGTCGTCCCCTTATTCCTTGCAAGAGGGGTTCATATAGACAAGGATATCCCCGGCATCCTCGGCATTGAAGAAGGCGGACACAAAGGTGAATTTGAGACCAAAAACGGCAAAATCCCGCTTGTATTCGCAAAACCAATCGGCGACAACCCGATGCTTGCAGACCTCATGATAGAGAGTGCAAAAAGAGCAGTAGAAGAATATTCAGATTAAAACAATTTTTACACTATTTTATGTACATTCTGGTGCTTGACACCATACACGGGGGCGAAGAGATTGCCCTTCACCTGAAAAAGGCCGGACATAAATGCGATACGGTTGATGTCTACAGGCACGAAAAAGGCGTATCCGAGGAATTCGCACTAAAACAGCATTACGACCTCATCATTGCACCGGTCCACTTAAACCCGGGGTATTCTCTCCTTGATTCCCCCGGTGCACCTGTAATAACGCATCACCAGGCGGTCTCCATGATAATAGGCGACAGAAAACCTACCCTGTCAGTTGAGATAACAGGTGCCAGGGGAAAAACAACGACAGCATTCGCACTGGCGCATGTCCTTAAGGGAAAAGGAAAAGGCATTCTTCATACGTCAAAAGGGACTTTCAGAATCCCGGAACAGGAGATAATAGATAATACAAGCATTACACCTGCTTCTGCTATATTCCCCGCCCTTCTTGCATATGAGGAAAACAGGTGGCTTATAGCGGAAGAGTCCCTTGGTGTCTGCGGGTTTTCCACCCTGTGCATCCTTACATCATCGGAAGACTACAAATTCGCCGGGAATACCAAAAGCGCTCTTTTGGAAAAGGTGAAAACACTTGAAAAATGCAAAAATGTCCTGCTTGCACCCGGTGCAGGAGAACTTCCCAAAAACGCCCTGCACGCGGAAGAATTCGCATCAGTCAGAGATGACGTCTGCACATATGAATATGAAGGAGTAAAAGGAAGCTTTAAAAATCCGCTTCTCCGGGTAAAAGGATACAGAGAGGCAATAACGACCGCCGCTGCGGCAGGCTGCATACTTGGTGCAAACTCTAAAAAGCTTGAAGATTTTATGCCGGTTGAAGGCAGGATGTCTTTTTCCAGGACCGGCGGAAGGCTTGTCGTCGACAATTCTAACAGCGGTGTGAACAAAATGACCGCTGTTACAGCCGCATCGTTTGCCGAGAAGATGACAGACAAAAAAGAAATTACCCTTGTAATAGGCGTTGAAAAGGAAAATATTTGCGAAGGCTTCAGCCCTGAAGACGTTATATCTGCAATAAGACGGATAAAGCCCAAAAAAGTCGTAATCGTAGGGGATTCCCTAAGGTGCATAAAACCTGAAGACATAGGGTGCATCCCGGCTGAATACGAAAAAAGCCTCGAAGAGGGAAAATTTAAAGCCCTTAACAACGGCTCTGAAAACAGCATAGTTCTTTGTGTAAAAACGTGGAGATAGTAAGATATGGAATACATTCAGCCCCGGCCAAGCTCGATTGTCGCAGGTCTTTATACTGTAAGAGACCTCGGCGTCGACGTCTCGATTCTTCACGGGCCTTCCGGCTGCTCGTTCAAGCACGCAAGGCTTCTTGAGGAGGACGGCATGAGAGTCCTTACGACGTCACTTGGCGACAACGAATTCATATTCGGGGGGCAGGAAATACTTGAAAAAGTTCTGAGATACGCGGAAAAGGAGTTTTCGCCCAAAAGAATGGCCGTTGTGGGAACATGCGTTTCAATGATAATAGGCGAGGACATGGAGTCTGCAATTGAAAATTCAGGCATAAATACTCCTGCAATCGCAGTCAATATCCACGCAGGTTTCAGGGAGAATATAGACGGCGTCATTGCAGCCCTTGAGCCTGCCGCGAAAGCGGGATGGATTGAAGAAACCGAGCTTGAAAGGCAGAAAGAGCTTCTTCATGCCGCAAACATGACAGAAAAGCTGAGAGGAGCCGCCTACAAACCGTATGTAAAGCCGCAAAGAGGAGACCTCAAGCATGTCGTGGCGCAAAAACTTCTTGAATGCGTAAAGAGCGGAGAGAAAGGCATCGCGATAATGAACGCAAAAAAGGAGACTGCATACATGTTTGCAGACGTCCTGAAAGCACTATGGGAGGTCTGCCCCGGTGCAGACATAGAATATGTCGCAAACCTTGAGGACAGGGGGCTTCCCAAGGTAAGAAGGGATGCGGAAAACATCAGAAACGGACTTGTTGATTCAGGTCTTCATGCCGAATACACAGGTGCACTTGACGAATACGGCGCAACAGGCGACATTCTCGGGGAAAAAATTTTGGAATGCAGGCCGGACTTTGCACTTATATCAGGAGTCCCGCACGCAATTCCACCGGGATATCTAGAAGGGATTAAAGTATTCTCCGTAACCAACGGCCCCAGGCAGGTGGAGCCTTTAAAGGAGTTCGGACATGACTATGTCGTTGTTGAAGTAGACCTTCACCCGAAGACTCTCGGTGTAAGAGAGATAGTCCCAAGCGAATTCGGCGACGTTTTGAGGACCATGAAATGAAAAGCCTTCTTATAACAGGCGACCGCTCGGGCAGCGGAAAGACAAGCATCACCCTCGGGATAGCCGCGTACCTGTCACGTGAATATTCGGTGCAGCCGTTCAAGGTCGCAATGGACTACATCGACCCGTCATACCTTACAGGCGTTACGGGCAGGATGTGCAGAAACCTTGACAGCTTTGTGATGACCCCGCAGCAAATTAGCGACTCATACGACAACGCCTGCATCGGTGCCGACATTTCTATAACTGAAGGCGTAAGGGGGCTTTATGAAGGTGCTGAAGCCCTTTCAGACGTCGGGTCAACGGCGGACATCGCGAAAATGCTTGAACAAAATGTCATCCTCGTCATAAATGCACAGAGCATAACAAGGAGCGCCGCCGCTATAGTCAAAGGGTTCTGCGCTTTTGACCCCGAAATTAACATAAAAGGAGTAATCCTCAACCAGGTCATAAGTGAAAAACATAAAAACAAGGCCAAAACGGCAATAGAGCACACTACGGGAATCCCTGTTATAGGTGCAGTCCCCAGAAGCGAAGAGATGAAGCTTACGATGCGCCACCTTGGCCTTGTCCCTTACCTGGAGGGAAAAAGCGACGCGGAATTTTTAAAACGCGTAGAAACAGTCACAAACATCATCAGTGAGAATATCGACATGGACACTCTTTTAGACCTCTCGAAAGAGTCTGGTGCTCCTTCAAAAAAGCCTGAAGTATTCCGGCCCGCAGAATTTTCAGACGTTAAAATAGGAGTGGCGGTCGATGAAGCGTTCAACTTCTATTACAACGACCTGTTCGAGGTTCTGCCCGCCCTCGGCGCAGAGGTCGTAAAGTTCAGTCCCGTGCACGACAGGCTCCCGGATGCGGACGGCTACATATTCGGCGGCGGCTACCCTGAAATGTTTGCAGGGGAACTTGAAAAGAACACCAGAATGCATGAGGCTGTACGCGAGGTGTCAAAAAACGATATCCCCCTATATGCGGAGTGCGGCGGCCTTATCTACCTCACTAAGAAACTTACTCTAAAAAAAGGCTGGAACGGACTGGAGTCCGATGAAAAGTTTGAGATGACTGGAGTTTTTGACGCGGAGACAAAAATGCCTGCAAAAAGGGTCGTAGGATATGTATCCGGGACTTCGGATAAAAAATGCCCGCTCGGTGCATTAAATTTCAAAGGGCACGAGTTTCACCACACCGACGTCAGGTTTAACGAAGACATCCACTTCTCATACCGGCTTTCACGTGGCATAGGCATAAAAGACAACCTTGACGGGGCTTTGAAGAACAAAACCCTGGCATCCTATACACACCTGCACCCACTGGCATCCGGAAGCATGATCAAAAATTTCATCGGCCTTTGCAGGACAAAATACTGATAAAATTCCATTATTCTATTTTTAAACATTTTTTTTTGGATTTCAGGAGCATTTGCCCGGATTCCTGAACACAGGGTCTTTATATCACAGGAAATACAGGAATTTCTTTTCCTGCTTAAAAAGTTATAAAACAAAAGGTAATTATCTTTCAGGGTTTAAATATCAGATTATGATTATTTACCTGGACGGAAAATACCTGCCAAAGGAGGAGGCAAAGGTATCAGTCTTTGATCATGGTCTCCTTTACGGAGACGGGGTTTTCGAAGGTATAAGAGAATACAACGGAAGAGTCTTCAGGCTCAACGAGCACCTGGACAGGCTGTATGACTCCGCTAAGACCATAGACCTTGATATAGGGATGACAAAGAGCGAAATGGAAGAAGTCGTCCTTGAAACCCTGAGAAAAAATAATCTCAAAGATGCATACATAAGGCTTGTAGTAACAAGAGGTGTCGGAGACCTCGGTCTTAACCCGAAGAGCTGTTCCAAACCGACAGTTTTCGTCATTGCTACGGAATGGGGCGCAATGTACGGCGACCTCTACGATAAGGGGCTTAAGGCGGTTACGGTATCCGTCAGGAGAAACGCTTCATGTGCACTTCCGCCAAATGTCAAAAGTTTAAACTACCTCAACAATATTCTCGCGAAGATTGAGGCAAACTACAAGGGCGGAGACGAGGCTATATTCTTTGACACCGAAGGTTTCGTCGCCGAAGGCTCCGGGGACAATATATACATCATCAAAAACGGTGTCATCCTGACACCGCACACAGTAAACAACCTAAGGGGAGTTACAAGAATTGTCCTTCTCGAAATCGCATCAGAACTCGGAATACCTGTAAAAGAGCAGAACCTGGGCTACTTTGACCTCTACGCTGCAGACGAAGTCCTTGTAAGCGGGTCTGCCGCAGAAATTGCACCTGTAACCCTTATAGACGGAAGAAAGATAGGAACCGGAAAACCCGGACCTGTTGCATCACAGCTTACCGAAGCTTTCAGGGCCAAAACTGAAAGTGAAGGTAAAGAAGTCTATTAAATTAAGACGTTTGATATGAAGGCCACTTAGCCGGCCAGAATCATTCTCTCTTTTTTGATTATTATCCGGTGTCAGGTACTTTATTTGTGGAAGCAGGACTTCGTCAGGTTGTTTCACGTTTTAATGCAGTTGTAAGAAATCAAAAAAAAGTAATATTCATATATATATAAGATGAGCAGATCTGCATTAATCACGATGTCAAATACAAAAGAATACGATGCAGTTATTATCGGTGGCGGACCTTCGGGTTCATCAGCCGGATACCTTCTCGCAAAAAAGGGGCGAAAGGTCCTCATAATTGACAAAAAAATATTTCCACGCCAGAAATTATGCGGGGGCTGCCTGAGCGGCAAGACAATTCAGTATTTAGAGAACATTTACGGGGAAACTGCACAGTCTCTTATCAAAAAAAATATCATTAACTTTCAGGCAGGTCAATACAAAATATATCTCAATGACAAAGCAGTAATCCAGGGAAACTTAAACCAGCCTTTTTTCTTTGTAAACCGGTGCGTATACGACAAATATCTGCTTGACAAAGCAGGTGACGCAGGAGCTGAAATTCTTGAAGGGGATGAGGTCACAGAAATCTGCCAGACGCAGATGAGTGTGAAAACAGCCTCAGGAAAAGTCATCCGCTCAAAACACATTATCGGTGCTGACGGAACGCACAGCATTGTGCGGAAAAGTCTGCTGAACTCAGACAATACAAAGAAACAGTGGGATAAAAACCTTGCAATCGCCCTGGAACTGAAAATAAGATATGATAAACTGGTGCAACTTCTGAACCTGAACTCCATAGCGGAGGTGAAGACAAAATTCACACAGCCTATGCTTTTTCTCGGCGTTTCCGAATGGGGGTACGGGTGGATCTTTCCGAACAAAGAGACAGCAGTTATAGGGATATGCGGCCTTATGAGGAAAAACGACAAAAAAATTATCCAGACGTTTAAAAAATTTCTTGAAGCTGTCGGCATAAGAAATATCCCTGATAAAATCTCATTTTCAGGTTACCCTATGCCCTACGGAAATTTCATAAAAAATCCCGCAAAGGGCAATATACTTCTGGTGGGAGATGCCGGGGGATTTGCCGATCCGGTTCTCGGTGAAGGGATATATTATGCCCACCGTACAGCAGAACTTGCTTCTTATGCCATAGAAAAAAGCCTAAGTGAAGGAGGCTGTGCGGAAAAGACATATCATAACCTGATCCGAAAATACGTTATCCCGGAAATGAGACACGCAAAAGTATTCCGCAATCTTGTTTACTTCAATCTCGATCACCATATGCATAAGATTATCTCATTTATCATTTCCGTATCCAAAGAGAAACTGATAAACATCGTAAACGGAAATACGATGTTCAGCCCGTTTAAGTCTGAAAAAGACTACTACGGAAAGATCAAAGTATAAATGTAAACTTTTGCGGATTCACAAAAATAAAAACCGGCACCTCCCGGTAAAATTACGGTTTTTTTTGAAAAACTATGTGACACTTATTTTCACGGTGTTTTACAAAACCGGTTTTCCCGTAAAAAAGAGACTACAGGCACCGGATATTCATAAACAAAAATACCGAAACTTTTTTGGTACGAACATCATGTTTTTTTAATTTTACCAGAAACTTCATTATACGGCAATTCGCCATTAACAGATACTTAAAGTAATCTGCTGTTTTTAAAAACTGGAGTCAAATATGTCTGATACAATAAATTCATACGAAAATGAACAGGGGGCAAGTTCAAATGACAGGCACACAGGAAGACTTATTTTTATCATACTTGCGTCAATGATGACAATGATGGGGTCTGCCGCAGTTGCACCTGCCCTTCCCCAGATAAGCTCTTTCTTCTCAAACTATCCTGACAGTATAATTGCACTGATTATTGCCCTTCCTTCTCTCGGAGTTATTCTTACCGGAGGAGTAATTGGGTACATCTGCGACCGTATCGAAAAGGTAAAGCTTCTTGTAATATCGCTTGCGGTTTTTGCAGTCTTCGGTTCTTCCGGACTTTACCTGAATTCCCTTGAATACATTCTTATCGGAAGGGTATTCCTCGGCATTTCAATTGCCGGAATTATGACTTCGACAACTACCCTGATTACTCTTTTTTACTCAGGAAAAGAGAGAATAAAGGTTCTCGGGTACCAGACCGCGGCCATGGGTCTTGGAGCGATTGTCCTGCAGACGTCGGCAGGGTTTCTTGCCGCAGTCGGCTGGAGGGAAACTTTTGGTATATACCTTCTCGCAATCCTGTTTATTCCGGGAGTCATCCTGACCATAAAAGAGCCGTCGAAAGAATGCCCCGCAATAAGTTCTGAACCGGAATTATCTGGTAAAAAAGACAACATATTTTCTCCCGCTATCGCAGGCCTTTTGTTTGCCTCAATTTTTGTCGTCCAGATGATGTTTTATACGCTTTCAACGACCTATCCGTATCTTCTCGGGGAAATAGGGATAAATTCGACTGTTGCAAGCGGAATACTACTCGGGGTGCCCGGTCTTATATCGGCATTCAGCGCAGTTTCATGCAGCAGACTTTCCGATCACTTCAGCAGGCAGACTGTAATAGCGTTCGGATTTTTGTCATTTGCACTCGGACTTCTCCTGATTGGTTCGTTTTCTGAAATTGCCGTCTCCGTCGTCGGTCTTATCCTTATAGGAGCTGGTCTTGGTTTTATAATGGTAAACCTTGTAAACTGGCTTACAAACATTGCTCCCGTTGAAAAGGCGGGAATTCTCTTCGGTCTTTTCACGACATTCTTCTTCCTGGGCCAGTTTTCATCAGGCTACCTCACGCAGCCGCTGATAAGCTATTTCGGGACTTACTTTTCAGCTTTCTTCATAGAGGGTCTTTGCGCTGTTCTTTTCACAGTACTTTTTACATACCTTGCAATAAAAAACAAAAAGGAAGCAAAGACCACCTGAAAACAAATTTTGCCAAAAAGACACAAAAATAAACACCAACCAACTTTTTTAAAAAAGGCTTTTGTACGGGACTTTTTCAGGACATGCCTCAGTCATGAATTTCGTGCCATGTTATCAGGTTACGGTTCAGGTAAAAACATAATACACAAACCGCCTTTTAAAAATACTGACGATATTTATTGCAGAAGAAAATACTGTATGAATCTCTTTAAAAAAATAAATAAAAACAGGACTTTCAGGAGAAGTCAGGAGATTTTTTCACAATATTCATTCTTCCTATAATAGTCCAGCCCGTAAGACAGACAAGCCCTACCGCCATGTTGATAATTCCTATACTCAGAACAAGGTTTTCACCGCTTATCGAGACAAGAGTCATTCCCAGACTTCCAAATATGAGACCGGAACAGTTGATAAGAGAAGAAGCAGAACCTGTATCTTCTTTCTGCTGTTCGAGCATAAGATAAGTCCCTGAAGGCCTCACGCAGCTCCCCATAAGTGAAGACGGTATAAGCGCAAGCGTAAATAAAAGCGGACTGAAGTTTCCGATAATGCTCACAAGGGCCCCGCTTGCTATCATCACTATAAATGAAAGTGTTATAATTGACAGCCTGCTGTAGGTTTTTGAAAGCCTGATATAAAGGAAAGGTCCTGCAATAAGGAACAGTGCATTTATCGCAAAATAAAAGCTGTACATTTTCTCAGAAAGGCCGAAGTCGTCCACGAATATATATGACGAATCGGCGATGAACGCAAGTGAAGCAGTGCTTACAAGCGAGAATACCAGGAGAAGAGATGTAAATCCTGGATTTTTAAGGACTACGGCAAGGCGGCCGAAAGAACCTGCTATACTTCCGGTATACCTCTTCTTATTCGTCTCTTCAAGAAGAAGACTTCCGAAAAGAGATATTCCCCCGATTGCTGCGAGTGTCCAGAAAAGACCGGGCCATGACGTATACGGGAGCATAAAAGCCCCTATAACAGGAGCAAGGGCAGGGGATAAAACCACCATCGACTGGACGACTGCAAGAGCTGATTCGCGCTTTCTCCCCTCGTAGACGTCCTTTACCATCGCTGTTGCAACAGCCGACGCCGCACTGCCCCCGACTGCCTGAAGGACACGGAAAAGGACAAGGTGCCATATGTCCCATGAAAGTGCACATGCACAGCTTGCAGCTATGTATATAACAAGACCTGTAAGTAAAACGGGTTTCCGGCCGTATTTGTCGCTTAAAGGCCCCCAGAAAAGCATACCCATACTGAAAAAGATGAAAAACAGTATCAGAGTAAGGTTTACAATCGAAACCGGGGCGTTAAAATAGTCAGCCATTCCCGGAAGCGCAGGAAGGTAGAGGTCGGTTGAAAGCGGGACGAAAGCCGATAAAAGAACTATTAAGCCCAGAATCCCTTTGTCTCCAAGAAATTTCTGCGAAGATCCATATGCATGATTAGTCTTTTTTTCAGTACTCATTATTCTGTTCCAAAAAACGGTTTTAGGTTAATTTAGGCACAGATAAAATATATTTTTTCTTATACTGACACAGTTTTGCTGATTTTGAAGTTGAAGAGGACAAATATAAGCTCGGTACATTATAGCTGCCAGAACTGAAAAAGATGCAAAAACTTCAAAAAATACAAAAAAATTGTAATCATAGGCATAAACAGAACTCAGACAGGGTATTTTTCACTGGGATATCTAAGGACATTTACGGGACAAAGAACTTTTCAGGTTCATAAATAAAAGACAGGAAAAAAGTATTGATTATCAAAAAAACACGTTTTCCTGTTAAAATAAGGCGATTGTCCAAAATCAAAACGTATATAACCTAAACTCGCGAATATAGTAAGGCAATCATTTGAGTTAACGATGATTCACCTGCTGATATAGTGTAGGGGCCAATCATGCCGGCCTTTCACGCCGGCGACTGGGGTTCGAATCCCCATATCAGCACTGTTACACAAGGTTTAGAGCTTTTTTAAAAAATCTAAGTAACCTCTACAACATCTAAATAAAAATAAGCATCCTATGTCATTTATCACTAATTTAAAAGGGAGTTGTAGTTTATACTAATCAATCATCTAATTGGAAATGTTCTGTTAATTTATCGAGTGTAAATTTATTTCTTAATTTAAAAGCACTATTTTGATTCGCCGACAATCCCTTCACCCAGTATGGTTGATCATCAGGCAATATTTTCAACCATTCCACGCGGACGAGATATTCACAAGAATCAGGATTATCCCAATTATTTTTTATATTTTCGCATTTTAATGGGACTTCTAAAATAGGTACTTCTTTATTACCTTTTCTAACAAGGAAATCTTTAATTGGAACACTTTCTTCCAATACTTTTGCAACTCCCAGATAGCCTTTTTTTGGAATCATCGCAAATATTCTGGCGCCAGGGAAAAGATTTTTCATAGTTTTACTATACCAGATACCGCCTCCGGCCGAAACAAATCCATATTTTTTTGTATCTTCCCATGTTGAGACTCCATCACATTCATCGATGTTTACAACAAAATCCCGGCCATTCCAAGGCTCTCCTTTACTTTGCGCTCCTGATTTACTGGTTCTTTCTTCTGCTTCAATAGGATCAATAAGCCAGCTTCTTGAAAGGTAATCAGATTTATTATCAGAAAAAAATCTAAAAAATACAGCATTTATTGGAACATTATAATTGCCTGAGAGGTAGTTGAGAATTCTTTCTGTTTCATTGTCAAGTTCGGAGCATACAATTACCATATTATGTTCCTGATTAATCTTTTCAGGAGGAGATTCCCCAAATTTTTCGGCAAAAAGTGACTCAAATTCCTCATTGTGATAATTTTTACAGATATTTTTCACTTCGGTATAAGAAAGATCTTTGATCCAGGAAGCATAATCAAGAACCTGAGCAATGACTTCCCTGGGAGTTTTGTTCTTTTTTAATTCAATAATTGTGAGTTTCCCTTCTGAATTAATTCCCAGTAAGTCAATATATTTTCCGTAAATTGTTGGAGTTTGTCTTCCAATTATAAGCAAATCGTCATCAAGTATTGAGATATTATTACAAATAATATCTTCAAGTCTCTTTTCCGAATCAATTGATGAGTATTCAATTTTATTCACAGTATTTGTTGTGATGTTCCAAAGACCAACCTCAATGGGCATAATAATCTCATTATAAATGTGGTATATATTGCTTTTGATTTGTTATAATCTCACAATTTCATTTTTCTTCAAACCACTGCGTTCTCTTCTTTGAAAATTGCTGCATAAATCCCCTGTAGTGCTTTTCTGATTTCATTCTCAGATCCGGTATCACAAAAAGCTTTGGAATCATCATATCCGGCAAACTTTCCTTTTTCAAAAGAACATATCCGGTTTCCTGAAGGTCCACATCCAAATACTGTCCCGGGAAGTACACGGCAATAACCAGAGCAATTATTATAGGAATAATTACACTTTGGATTTGGAGAATTAAACTAAAAAATTAAAAACGTAATACTTTATTATTAACAGGTGTCATATCATATAACTGACAAACATACCAATTTTAAAATATTTCTTAATTAGAGCGTATTTTTTAATAATCTGGTATGCCGTAGGTGATTTTATGAGAAAAAATACAAAGTATTCCTGTCTGATTCTGGTTACTGCCATCCTGATTGCATGTCTTTTCATTTCAGGATGCACTTCAACAACACAGACAAACAACAGTTCAGATGAAAAAGTCCTAAGAGTAGGAGACCTCTGGACGGTTTCATCGATAAACCCGGGTGACGGGCATGACGGCGGGACCTTCGTTACGGAAAAAGCGATTGTAACAGAGACCCTCGTCGGTGCTAACGACAATTTCGAGCTTGTACCAAACCTTGCCGAAAGCTGGGAGCAGATAAACGACACAGTATGGGAATTCAAACTAAAAAAAGGCGTCAAATTCCATAACGGTAAGGAGATGAGAGCGGAAGATGTCGTAGCATCGCTTGACGATACAATAAGGCTCTCACCAAGCACTGCAATGCTCATGTCATACGACCACTCCGAAGCTGTGGACAACTACACTGTCAGAATATATACAACCGAGTTAAACCCGCTTGTCCCGGGTGTCCTCCACTACCCTGATACAGCAATCGTAAGCCAGGACTCATACGACAAAGACGGAAACTTCATAAAGCCCATCGGAACAGGCCCGATGAAAGTCGAGTCCTACGATGAACAGACAGGCGAACTTGTCGTCGTCAAAAACGATGACTGGTGGGGCGGTGAGCCCGGAATAGACAAAATGGTTCTCAAAGGATACGAAAGTCCGGAAACACGTGCAATGCTTATCGAAAACGGAGACGTCGATTTTACCTGCGACCCGCCTTACAGTGAAGTCGGACGCCTCAATGACACGGAAGGCATCCACGTAGAAATCTACAGCACACCAAGGCTGTACAAACTTGATGCAAACCTCGACCACGACACGATGGCCGACAAAAATTTAAGAAAGGCGATTTCATACGCAATCGACAGGGACGGAATAGTCAATAACGTCCTATACGGTGTCGGAACCTCGGCAGGAGGAGTATTCCTTCCTTCAATGAAGTGGTCGAACAAAGACCTCAAGCCGTACCCGTATGACCCCGAACTGGCAAAGGAGTACCTTGCAAAATCGGGATGGACAGACTCGGACGGAGACGGTGTGCTTGACAAAAACGGAGAAAAACTCAAAATAAAAATCTTCACCTATACTGAACGCCCGGGACTTCCCCCGATGCTTGAAGCAATCGCCGCAAACCTGAGAGAAGTCGGGTTTGAAGTCGAGGAAAATTCGATGGAAAACAGCGCCCTTGACTCGGTCATGGGTGACGACTGGGACCTGTACCTTTCCGCGACCAACCTCGCAATGGTTCCAGACCCGGAATATGTCCTTAAAAGCTGGTACACTACAAACGGGACTTCCAACAAAGCCGGGTACAGTAACCCTGCAGTTGACAGGATGATAGAAGAAGGCCATTACATAAGCGACCTTAACGAACGCTATGATCACTTCCGCAAGATTGAAGCTATCGTCTACGACGACCTCCCGACGATAAACATCGCCTACTACGGTGTCGCCATCGTCATGAACGACGATGTTAAAGGATACCGGTTTGACCCGACAGCTCATGACTACAGAATTGACCCGTTTATGACAATCTCGTCATAAACCTTTTTTTTAACGGCAGAACTATGGACGAAGAATCACTGAAATCAGAGATAGCTGATTCATGGAGTGCAGAAGCGGATTATTACGATTCGCTTGTATCCCACGGAGTACAGACAACAGAGGAGAAAAAGCTCTGGATTGAAGCTTTCAGGGCGGTCCTTCCCGTAAAGGACAGACCGCTCGACATCCTCGATGTGGGATGCGGGACCGGTGCAATGGGGCTTATCCTCTCGGAGATGGGACACAACGTGACCGGACTTGACATATCAGAAAGTATGATGGATATCGGGAGAAAAAAGGCCCAAAACTCCTCTCTTTCGATGATATTCCAAAAAGGCGATGCAGAAAGACCCCCTTTTAGCGACAACACATTTGACTGCGTCGTCAACAGGCACCTTCTCTGGACTCTTCCAAACCCTAAAGAAGCCCTTGACAACTGGTGCAGGGTCATAAGGCCGAAAGGAAAGGTACTCGTTATCGACGGCCTCTGGGACGACGGTTCCCTAAGTACAAAACTGAAAAGAGAAACCAGCCTGACTGTTGCCAGAATCGTTGAAAAACATCCTCACGGGGAGAGCAAATACAGCGATGAACTCAGCATGTCGCTTCCAAACCTCAAAGGCGTCCCTGAAGAAAAGGCAGGGGAATATTTCTCTGAAGCCGGGTTAGAGGACATATCCGTGAAAAGCCTTCTTCATATCCGTGAAAACCAGAAGAAGCGCCTGAAATGGTACCAGAAACTAAACACTTCATGGAGTTATTATCTGATTTCAGGAGTAAAACGCGGGTGAATAATGCATTACTATATAATGAAGAGAACAGGCTATCTTATCCTTACGCTCCTGATAGCGTCTGTTTTCACATTTGTCGTAGTAAATGCAATTCCTGGAGAGTCTGCGGAAGTTTTGACAAAACACCTTTTTATAGGGTTTGATGAAGCGGCACCGCCTGAAATGGTCGCAGAAGTTGCAGACCGTTTCGACCTGAACAAACCGCTGCTTGAGCAGTACACCAACTGGATTACCGGAATTTTTCACGGAAACTTAGGTGATTCCATACTGTTCAACAAACCAGTAACAAAACTTCTCGCCCTCTCCGTTCCGCCGACAGTAATCCTTACGACATTTTCAATGGTCTTCGCAATAATATTCGGGCTTTTTTTTGGAATATATTCCGCCGTTCACCATAACAGGATAAGCGATCACATAATCAGGCTCATAACGGTATTTTCTGTTTCAATGCCCGGATTCTGGGTTGCCGTCATGCTTATCCTGGTATTCAGCATATGGCTCAAACTGACTCCTGTTGCAGGATATGGCGGAGTACAGTACATCATCCTTCCCGCAATAGCGCTCGGTCTTCATACAATGGCGTCAGTCGCAAGAATCATGCGGACAAGCATGCTTGAGACAGTCGACAAACCTTTTGTCATATTCGCACGTGCCAAGGGCCTTCCTGCCAACAGGGTAATATTCAGCCATGCATGCAAAAACGCCATTCTTCCCGTTTTAACCGTAATAGGAATGTCTTACGGTGCGCTTCTGGCAGGCTCCGTTGTAATAGAGACGATATTTGCATGGCCCGGTGTCGGAGCCCTCCTGATGAAGGCCATATCCGCACGCGATACGGTTTTGATTGAAAGCACAATCATGGTTATAGTCTTCATGTTCCTGATTGTAAACTTCGTGATTGACATTTTATACCACCTGATAGACCCGAGGATAACCTATGAATGAATACAGGAGCATATTCAAAAAGAACAGCCAAAATTCCACAGGATATTTCAGCGAAGCAAAAAAGTCCGACTGGTACCTCAGGCTTAAGAAGAGACCCGGACTTCAGGCGGTTTTTGTCCTGATAGGAATTGTACTTGTACTAAGTGTCATAGCCCCTTACCTTGCCCCCCATGACCCGAATTCCCTAAACCTTTACGGGAAAAACCAGGGACCGTCAGCGAATCACCTGCTCGGGACCGATTACCTTGGACGTGACCTGTTCAGCCGCGTTGTCTGCGGTCTGCAGACTTCCATGACAATAGCGCTTACGACAATAGTATTCTCCTTTGTCATAGGTGTTTCCGTAGGAAGCTATTCCGGCTATATGGGTGGCCGTGTCGACAACATCGTCGCAAGGGTGATTGACGTATTCCTCGCATTCCCGTCGATAATTCTCGCACTTGCACTTATAACCCTTATTGGACCGGGGGTTTTTAACATGATCCTCATGCTTGCAGTCGTCCAGTGGGCGTCTCTGGCTCGTATTATGAGAGGTCAGGTGCTTTACGAGAAAAACCAGGAGTATGTCCTTTCGGCACGTGCCTCCGGATTTTCCGGGAGCAGGATACTTTTAAGGCATATAATTCCGAACTGCATAATGCCCGTAGTCGTCCTCGCAACACTTGACATAGGCCATACCATACTTACTGTCTCTACTCTTTCGTTTCTCGGTATGGGAATTCCGCCTTCTGTTCCGGAATGGGGTTCTATGATAAACTCAGGACTCTCCTACATGAGAATAGCTCCCCTGAACGTAATCGTCCCCGGAATCGCGATTACAATAATAACCCTTCTCTTCAATATGGCGGGGGAAGGAATACGCGACATCACCGACACAAAGTCCGACGGGGAGGGGTCACTATGAAAAACCTTTCTTCAAAACAGGATTATATCCTGGAGGTTTCAGGTTTAAACGTCACTTTTCATACGAACAGGGGCAGTATCAGGGCGTCGCAGAATATCAGTTTCAAAATCCGGAAAGGGGAAGTGTGCGTCCTCGTAGGAGAAACCGGATCAGGAAAATCGGTGATAGGACAGGCTGTCCTCCATATCCTGCCGCAGAGTGCGGGCATTTCAGGGAGCATAAAATATCTGGGAGAAGAGATACTTTTTCTCCCTGAAAAGGACTTTTCACGGTTAAGAGGCAATGAAATCTCGCTTATACCGCAGAACCCCACGGGCTCACTTGACCCCCTGATGAAGTGCAAAAGGCAGATCTCAGAAGTCCTGGAATATGTCAGAAAAATTCCTGCCGAAATGCATGACAAAGAGATCAAAACAATACTTTCAGGACTGGGATTTTCCGACCCCGACACGGTTGCCGAATCATACCCGCACGAACTTTCAGGCGGAATGCGGCAGAGGGTTGCAACTGGAATTGCAATGGCGTCAAAACCCAGGTTCATGGTTGCAGACGAACCAACCAAAGGACTTGACTACGCCGCAAGGAAATCGACCATCGACCTTTTCCTCAGCCTTAAGAAAAACCACAGTGACTCTATTCTTATGATTACGCACGACCTTGAGCTTGCTCAGACTGTAGGAGACTATGTGGGAGTCCTTTATTCCGGAGAAATCATTGAATTCGGCAGTTGCCATGACGTATTCAAAGACCCGAAACATCCTTACACCAAAGGGCTTATAGCAGCACTTCCTAAGAACGGAATGGAGGCGATGCCCGGAATCTGTCCCGGATTTGCCAGTCTTCCTAAGGGCTGCTATTTCTATGAAAGGTGCCCGTGTAGCTGCAGCTGCGAAAAGGGTAAAATTAGGCATCCTGACCTTTACCATTACAAAGTCTGTGATAAACCTGAAAACTACGGGAGGTCAGTAAGATGCCACAGGTTCTCAGAGTAAAAAACCTTTTCAAAACATTCGGACACGGGGATATATTCCGCGACGTAAATTTTACACTTGACAGCGGCGAGACGCTCGGCATATTCGGGATGAGCGGGTCAGGCAAATCAACTCTGGGAAGGTGCATCATAGGTCTGGACATGCATTACAGGGGCGAGGTGGAATTCAACGGAAAGAACCTGAAAACCCTTTCCAAAAAGGAATATGGTCCTGAAAGGACTCTTATGCAGATGATCTTTCAGCACCCGGAGATGTCTTTCGACCCGAAGATGAGAGTAATCGACAGCGTCACGGAACCGGTATGCTACCATTTCAAAAAAGAGAAAAAAGAAGTTTTTCAAAATCTTCAGCCCCTGATAAAAGCCGTTGCACTAAGGCCTGAGCAGTTCTACAGCTATCCCGCTCAGCTTTCCGGCGGAGAGATACAGCGTGCAATGATGGTCAAAATATACTCGCTCTCACCAAAACTTATAATTGCCGACGAGCCCACTTCGATGCTTGACATGTCGGTCCAGGCACAGGTGTTAAACCTTATGAAATCGCTGCAGAAGGAGAATAAAACTGCCTGCATTTTCATCTCGCACGACCCTGAGGTCATGATGATTATGTGTGACAGAATCGCTGTTCTTGATAAGGGGACCTTTAAAGAGATGAGAAGAGAAGAGTTCAAAGATTATTCAGACAAGTTCTCTGAAAAATTTACCCTATAATTTCCACTCTTTTTTTCAGGTCGAGAAATCCTGAAATTCCAGACTCTATGATTTTGGGAACGGACTCTGAATTCCCCGGACAATCAGACTAATTAACTCCTGACTCCTGATTTATTTCTGAAAAAATTTACACAGGGTATAATTATCATTATTTTGCAAAGGAACTGCCAAAAAATAATTAATCCGCTTTTTTGATCAATTATCTGAATTTACATCAGGTACCGGTTAAAATTAAAAAAACAGGGATTTTGTCCTGTCTCATCTGTACAAAACACTCCTCTCTTATCTTTCCAGACTGAAGGTAAAAGGCTTTGAAAGAACAAGGTCACGGGTTTTAAGCGTCTGGTTATTTATCGGGCCGTCTTTCATGAAAAATTTAACAGTCATTGTCCTGTTGGTAAGGTCTGTTAAAACCCTCCACAAAAGCCTGTCAACAGTTTCGTTACCTGCATCAACATTTGCCTCGACTTCCTTCATTTCCCCCCAGGCATCGTCTTCCGTGAACTCACCTTCATGACCGGAAATATAGTCGTGAAGTTTTGCACTTCTCAGGTAATCGTCATGCGGGTCATCGGGATTTTCCGGTTCGCACACGCTGACGTCAGGGCTGAGGTGAACGGCATAGTTGGTTAGAGGAACCGGAGTGTCCCGGTAATCAATAAAAATCATCTCACGTGTTTCGTTATCAAACTCTACGATTGTCGCGTCTCCTGAATCGTCGCATATAAGAAAGTGCTGACCCATATAAGGAATAAAAATCTCTGTCTCTGACAACTTCTGTTTTGCCTCATAAACCGTTGCACAATGCTCAAGGACTGATCTAAGCACCTGCATAAAATTCAGTCCTGTACTCGTCGACCCGGCAAGGTCAGAAAAAGGATCATTATAAGTATCTCCGTCCTGAAGAGTCGCAACGTAAAGTCCTTTTTCATTTATTCCGTCAACGACACCGTTGAGGAGGTCCATTGTCCCCAATACCAGAGTGGCATATCCTTCGTCAGGATATATCTCTACAACATGTACAAGTGTCCCCATTTCTTCGACGATTGTATCTTCGAAGTTTCCATCATCAATACCGGTAAATGGATCTAAACCGGGGTTATAATCCCATTCCATATTCCTGCCTACAATTGCATGACCGTCCTGCGTTGAGGAAGGAGGGAAATAAAGAGCGGAACACGAAGAATAAAGTGTTACGTATATCGGGAAACTGGCATCATAACTATAATTGTCTTCACTAAGCTGATATGCCCGCTTTACCCCCGCAGACGTTCGTACAAAACACTGTCATAATTTTTGATGTACTCTTCTTTTTCCTCTCCGTATGAAGGATCATCAAATGGCATCAGGAATGAATCGAATTCACTGATACCGATATTTCCCAGTTCATAACCGATTTCCTCTTCCGACCCTCCACCGACAACAACATGGATAACCTCCAGGTATGTTCCGTTTTCCTGTTTTAAAAGAACATCTGTAGTTGTCTGCGGATCTGCATTTGAATCATATACCAGAGCATAACCGGCAATAGGAACAGCAATGATAATAAGAATTTACACAAAAACAGAGGATGTTTGGAAGTGCTGCAGCATTTTTCGTCTGTTTACTCCTGACAGCATATCTTTTTACGCTAATCCTTGGGTTTCTGTCTCTCAAGTCTCCTGGAGACCCAATCGGGGACCCGTACTTTACAGTCCTTGAACTGCTGATAGTTGTGATTGCACCTTTAATGGTCTTCGTCATGGTCTTTGTACATTACAAATCCTCCCAAAAAACAGGATATACAGCCTTTCGGCAGTTGTGTTCATGAGTATAATGGCAGCAATTACCTGCAGCGTCCATTTCGTGATTCTCACGGTAAGCAGGTCGCTTGTCGCTGACGGGTTTCCCTGGGCTTCGCAGTTCTTCTCCTTCGTGTGGCCTTCGGTCACCTATGCACTGGACATCCTCGCATGGGACCTCTTTTCCGCTCTCTCAATGCTCTGTGCCTCGTTTGTTTTCAGTAAAGGCAGACTTGAGAATGCAACCCGGGCCCTCATGATAATCAGCGGAATACTGAGCCTGGCAGGATTCATCGGCGTCGCTCTTTCAGATATGAATCTTAGGAATATCGGTATCACCGGTTATGCAGGAGTCTCAACAGGGGTTTTCCTCCTGCTCGGGATTGTGTTTTTGAACAGCCGCGATGATGCGGCCGGGGAGAATATATAAAAGAGCCTTAAAAGCCCCGCCTTAAAATTAATAATTCTTTTTTTCATTACATCTAAAAATTCCGATAAAGCAAAAAACATAATTTAAACAATATTACTCATTAATAATTATCTACTAACTGATGGGCATTTTTATGATTAAACGTCTGAACCCAAACAAACGAATACTATTCGCATCGATACTGGTATTATCCGCATTTTTGCTTTCGGCAGGATGTACGCAGTCCGGCGGGGATAACAAGTCCTCCCTTTCGATCGTCATGAACTTCGGGCCTGATACCGGAGGAAGCCTCGATCCCGCAAACGGTTGGGAAGGCTGGTACGTAAAACAGGCCGGCATTTATGAAACACTCTTCTACGGCGACGAAAACATGGAGATCAAGCCCGAACTTGCGACAGGCTACACGCATGTCAACGATACTGTCTGGGAGATCACGCTCCGCGACGACGTATACTTCCACGACGGGACGAAGATGGACGCCGACGCAGTAATCTTCTCGCTCAACAGGGTCCTCGATCCGTCGAACGACAGGTCGTACGAGTATGACTTCATCAAAGAGATCAGAAAAACCGGCGACTATACGATCGAGATCGAAACTACCGAGCCCTATGCACCGCTCATCGCCTCACTTATCGATCCGATAATGTCGATCGTCAGCCCGAACATCGCTGACGTCGACACGCAGCCCGACGGAACCGGACCCTACGCGTTCGTCTCGTACGAACCCGGGGCATCCATAGACCTGGTGGCAAACGAAAACTACTGGAAGGGGGATGTGCTTAACAAAAACCTCTACATGTCCTACAACTCGGATGCGGCGACAAGAACCCTCATGCTCAAATCTGGCGATGCCGATATCGCAAAGGACATCCTCCCGAGCGAATATGCCGCCCTCGAGTCGTCCCCCGACACGGATGTATTTTCCAAGGAGACACTTCGTGCCTACTTCATCTATATAAACGGCCACAAGGCTCCGTTCGACGATGCAAGGGTCCGCCAGGCGTTCTATTATGCCACCGACCGGCAGGAGATCGTGGACACCGCACTTGAAGGTGTAGCGGGAAGCCCGGCGGAGGCGATGTTCACGAACACCATGCCCTGGAATGCCAACGACATGGTCGAACAGTATGATTACAATCCGGAAAAGGCCCTCCAACTCTTTGCAGAAGCAGGAATAACGCAGGGCGTAGACGGAAAACTCTACTATAACGGCGAACCCTTCTCAGTCGAGATCCAGACATATCCCAACCGTGCGGCACTTCCGGCGACTCTCGAAGTCATAGCGGCACAGTGGGAGAAGATCGGAATTGATGTGGTTACAAAAATTGCCGATTCAAGTGCAATCAAGGCCGACGTCAAGTCGGGCGATTACGATATGGCACTCTACACATGGAATACTGCCCCAACCGGCGACCCGGACTACTTCCTCTCGGGCCACTGCCTTTCGACCGGAACTTACGCATCGACATGGCTCAACTACTCCAACCCGCAGGTAGACGAGTGGATTCTCGAGGCACGTGCAACATTCGACGAGGACAAAAGAGCCGAATTATATGACGACGTTCAGGTCCGGGTCATGGAGGACGCACCGATGATCTTCGTCTTCTATGCAGTCGAAAACGACGCGACCAGGTCGGATGTAACCGGATTCCAGATCTACCCGAACGACTACACGTTCGTGACGAAGGATATTGCGGCTGTATAACGGAACCGGGCCTGCAGGCCGACCCTTATAACCCTGCTTTTTTTGAATCCTGAAAAATGATGACAAAGTGAAATTTTAAAAAAGTGTTTAAATATTTTTTATATTCAGCGGGTAGTCACGCTTCCGTCTTCTTCGCCACGACCATGTGAGGGGGCTGGATATACCCGGCGGCGTGGCCCTCGGGATCGTTTCGTTCGAGGAACGCATCATAATCGTCGAGAAAAGACCATGACACCTCACCGAAGCCGTGAGATTCGGCGAGAACCTTTATCCTCTCCGGCGTATTGTGCTTTGCCATCGGCAGATTCGGTTTGATATCGCCGTAAAACTCATCAAACCTTGTGTGCCTGCTCTTCTTATCCGTCCCGTCCCGGTTCTGGAACCACGAGCCGTCTATTATCACCATAAGGCCGCCGCTCTTCAGCAGCCTGTTGCACTCGTTCATATATCTGTCCGGATCGGGGAGGGTCCATAGCAGGTACTTGCTCAGGATTAAATCGTACTTCCCGTCATCAAGGGGTATATTCTCTGCATCACCCTTCTTCAGGAGGATGTCCACTTTCTTCGCCCGGGCGTTTTCAGCCGCTCTCTCGAGCATTTTTTCCGAAAGATCCACACCGGTTACATTGTGGCCCATGGATGCAAGGGATATGGCAAGTATGCCCGGACCGGTTCCCACCTCCACGGCACGAATCCTCTCTCCCCCTGGCAGTATCCCCGAAAAGATCGATCTCCAGATCTCCATCTCCTCATCCATCTTGTCAGCATATTCCCTGTGATACTCGGAACTCCTGTGGTCCCAGTATTCCATTATTTTGTCTTTCTCCATTTTTTGTCCCCGGTTGTTTTCTGAAATTTGCAGGACGGGATTATTCATCCTTCACCCGCAGTCAGGTCAGGTCGATTTCGGATGTAATTACAGTCAGCTCGTTGGGATAGATCTCAAATCCTTTTACATTATTTTTCAAAGCAAAATTGTTGGTGATATACGCCAGGGGAATCAGTGGCATATCGTCCTGGACAATCCGCTGAATCTCATTATAAACCGCATATCTTTCATCCTTGTCGAAGATAGTGCGTGCTTCAACAATCATATCGTCGACCTCAGGGTTGGAATACCCGGTCCATGCCGCATATGAGCCTGTAGAGAGGTACTGGAGCGAGAGGAAATAGTCAGGATCTCCCTCAGGTGCTGTAACCCATGCCACAGTAGAGAGATCGTAATTTCCGTTCCTGCATTCCGATGCAAGAGCACTATAATCCATTACATTGACGGAGGTCGTTATTCCGATCTTTTCCAGCTGTGCGGCTGCGACTTCCGAAACCGGAACGAAAGTCGGACCCTTTGTACTGGTAGCGATTTCAATACTGAATGGTTCGCCGTTGTAATACAGTTTGCCGTCTCCTCCCTGTGTTATTCCTGCCTCTGCAAACAATTTGAGAGCTTTCTCCGTATCGTTGTCATAGGATGGCAGTTCATCATAAGCGCTCCACGGGATGACGGATGAAAAAATGCCTGTTGCGGGAACGCCGCCGATTCCCTCCAGCGCCGTATCCGCGATCTCCCTGCGGTCGAGAGCATACGAAATCGCCTGGCGGACACGGAAGTCATCAAACGGCTTTTTGTTGCCGTTTACGAACAGAAACTCTGTACGGGTTCCTACTTTGGGTGATATGTTCTGGATATCCGGATCGGCATTCAACGCCACGTAATCGCTGGCAAGGAAATTCCAGGAAATATCCACGTCTCCCGAGAGAATCATAAGCGAACGCGTGGCCGGGTCGGTATTGTAGATCATTTTCACCTTATCGAGATTAGGCCTGCCGCCCCGGTAGTTCTCGTTTGCTACGAGATCCATCGACGAACCGGGTTCAAATGACACAAACTTATACGGCCCTGTACCCACGGGTTCCTTCTCGAGGTTTTCAGCCGAAGGACTCACGATCGACATCACCGGATCTGCGAACGGGTATACGGCTGGTGCATAAGGCTCTTTCGTCGTTATTACAATCGTATAGTCGTCCGTCTTCCTGATGTTGTCGACAAAAGAATATTCCTCGGACCTGCTGTTCGACGGGTCAAGAACTCGGTTTATGGAATAGACAACCGCATCGGCATCCATCTTCGTCCCATCATGGAAGTATACATCGTCGCGGAGCGTAACCTCCCATTCGGTATCGCTCAACTGCCTGTAGCCTGTTGCAAGCTCGGGCTGAAGATTCATGTCGGTGTCAAAATAAAACAGCGATTCATACAATCCGGCCTGGCGGACATACCAGCCCTCCCATTTCAGGGCAGGATCAAGACTTCCGCTCGTGTCCGGGCCGATATACGAGACGACACGAAGAACTTTTTCATCCCTGCCGCCATTTGAATTGCCTGTGCACCCGGCACATAGCAGTGCCACGATTATAAAAGCAGACAGAAACAGACTCAAACACAAAAAACGTTTAGAATATCCTTCTTTCATATAAATCAATCACCAGAACCAGTATGAAATATTTTACTTCTTCTACTAAAAAATAGTATTACTTTTAACCCAGATAAGACATAATATATCAATACGCAAACATATTATTCATAAATCCGAATACCTGGAGATTCGTATTACCGATAGACACCGAAAGGGCACCCACATGAAGGAAGCAACGCTGTAATGCGAATAATTCCCTGACAATCAATATTCAAAAGGAACCCGTGCAAAATGACAGACAAAAAGACCAAAGTTCATGATTACTGGAACGGCAGAAGTCCGGAATACAGGAAGATGTTTCGAGACTCCATCGGGGAGGAGATCGCCATGATGAAGGGATACCTGACCGGGTTCCTGCCGGAGGATACGGAGAATATCCGAGTCCTCGATATCGGAACAGGCCACGGCATCCAGGCGTTTACATTTGCGGAAATGGGCTGCAAAGTTTCCGCCGTTGATCTTTCGGAAGAAATGCTCGGCCGGGCGGGTGCGGAGGCTGATAAACGCGGCCTTAAAATCGACTTTTCACACGGCGACGCGGAGAAACTCCCCTTTGACGACAACTCGTTCGATATTATCATAAACATGCACCTGTTGTGGACGCTTACTGACCATGACCTCTTTTTCCGCGAATGCAGGAGAGTGATTGTTCCCGGTGGAAGAATTATCTCGATAGACGGGCAGTGGTTCAGGCCCGGAGAGCCGGATTCGGAGGACTGTCCGGACGAGATCAGGGACTGCATTCCGCTTTATCATGGCAACACCCCGGAAAAGATCTCAGGGCTCATGAGAACAAACGGCTTTTTGGATGTCTCGTGGAAGTACCTTCCCGAATACGGGGAGTATATGAGAAGATGCGACTGCACGAGTGCCAGTGAATACTGTGCCACCCCATATCTGGTTACATCGGTGAAGATATCATGAACTGCAAGGAAAAGATCGCAGATTACTGGAACTGGCGCAGCACGACATATCACGAGGAGTTCTCGGATCTCATCAAAGAGGAGATGGAGGTCTGGAAGAAGACGCTGTCGGAGTATATCCCTGAAGGAAAGACGATCCGTGTCGCCGAGATCGGGACAGGCCCCGGCGTCCTTGCCCTCGCCCTTGCGGAGATGGGACATTCGTCAACAGGAATCGATCTCTCCGAAGAGATGATAAAGAAGGCCGCAAAAAGATCGGAAGAGCTCGGGATCGATGCAAAATTCATGCAGGGCGACGCTGAAAACCTCTCCCTTGACGACGGGGCATACGATCTCGTGATAAGCAAATATCTAATGTGGACCCTGCCCCATCCCGAAAAATTCCTTGAAGAGTGCCGGAGAATCCTCTCGCCGGGCGGAACTCTGGTCCTGATCGACGGCTTATGGTTCAACGAGGCTGACAAAGAGCCCGAACCGGATTCGGAGACCTATTTTGAGGAATGCTACCAGGACATCAAAGATGCGCTACCGCTCTGTAAAGGAAACACCGCCGACAAAGTGACAGCGATCGTTGCGGAGCATGGTTTTCCGGACGCCTCATGGCAGAGCCTCACGAATTATGACAAATTTTTAAGGGAGCATTCCAGTCAAAAGGACTATGCGGCGTCATACCCACATCCGCCATATATCATATCCGCGAAAAAAACATGCTAAAAGAATACTTCATAAGAAGGCTCCTCTACCTGGTGCCTGTGCTCCTGTTCATCTCGTTTTTGAGCTTCTCGCTGATATACATCGCACCGGGAGACCCGGCGGAGATTATGATGACAAGCCCAGGCGGAGGCGTAAACGAGGAGGCGGTTGAAGCGTTCCGTATCGCCCACGGCCTCGACCAGCCGTTATACGTTCAGTATTTCAACTGGCTCAAAAATGCGGTCACTGGCGATTTCGGCTATTCCTACATGAGCGAGCAGCCGGTATTCGAGACGGTCCTGAACGCGTTCGGCAACACCCTCACGCTGGCCGTTCTCGGGCTGATCATCGCACTCGCGATTGCGATCCCGGCCGGCATCCTCTCGGCCGTGAAGCACAACACGATTGTCGACTCCATCTGCCGTTTCTTTGCGCTGATAGGCGTTTCGATCCCCAACTTCTGGCAGGCGTACCTCATGATAGTTATCTTCTCGGTTATCCTCCACTGGCTGCCGGCATCGGGTTTCGGGCACGGGACAGACATATCGTACATGATCCTTCCTGCACTCGTGCTTGGGACAAGTTCGGCGGCGGTCATAATGAGAATGACGAGATCGAGCATGCTGGAGGTGATGGGAAAGGATTACATCACAACTGCGAGAGCGAAAGGGCTGCCGGAGAAAACAGTGATCACCCGCCATGCACTCAAAAACTCCCTTATTCCGGTGATCACGGTAACCGGCCTAACGATAGGGTTCCTGCTCAACGGCTCGGTTATCGTCGAGACGATATTCGGGTGGCCGGGAATAGGAAACCTTGTCGTGAATTCGATCCTTTCGCACGACTACCTGATGGTGCAGGGGACGATCCTGTTTGTCGCGATAATATACCTCGCAGTCAATTTCGTCGTGGACATAGTCTACGTATGGGCGAACCCGGAGATACGCTATGAGAGAGCTTCTTAAGAACCGGCAGATTGCGATATCCGTTGTCATACTGGCATTCCTGGTCTTCATCGCGCTATTCGCGGATGTTCTTGCACCCTACGATTATACGGAGAAGAACCTCCAGGACAGGCTCCAGCCACCGTCTTTTGAGCATTTGTTCGGGACGGACCAGCTGGGAAGGGACATCCTGACTATGGTGATGTATGGTGCACGGGCCTCGCTCTTCGTCGGGTTTACGGTCACGTTCATATCGATGGCGATCGGAGTCTCGATCGGGGTCTTTGCAGGATATTACGGAGGATGGGCAGACGAGGTCCTGATGAGGCTGACCGATAGTTTTCTCGCGTTCCCGTCGATGTTCCTCGCACTCGGGATCACGGCGTTCCTCGGGCAGGGGCTGGAGAATATGATGATCGCCTTGATTATTGTTGAATGGACGGTCTTTGCAAGAGTCGCACGCGGCTCGACGCTCGATATCAGGACGAAGGGATATATCCAGGCTTCGCAATGGGTCGGGGCTTCGGACGGATACATTATCGCGAGACATATACTCCCGAATATCGTAACGCCGGTTCTCATCATGGCCACGCTCGGAATAGGAAATGTTGTTCTTGCCGCGGCGGGACTGAGTTTTCTCGGCCTCGGAGTCCAGCCGTCGACGCCGGAGTGGGGTGCAATGCTAAACGCCGGAAGGAGTTATTTCTCGTCGGCTCCCTATATGATGATATTTCCGGGTCTTATGATAATGATAACAGTCTTTGCGTTTAACTACTTCGGCGACGGGCTGCGTGATGTTCTCGACCGGCACATGACTGCAACCGAACTGGAGGGGAGGATCTCATGACGGACGAAAGACCTGCACTGCTTGAGATCGACAACCTGTCCGTGTTCATACATACTCACCGGGGTCCTGTGAGGGCGGTGGAGAATACCACATTTACTATAGAGAGAGGCGAGACATTCGCACTCATCGGTGAGTCGGGGAGCGGGAAGTCGATACTCGGGCTCGCGGTGATGAGGCTGCTCTCCCCGGCCGCTGAAGTCTCGGGAGCGATCAAGCTGAACAGTGTAGATCTCGGAGAGATCCCGGAGAAGGAGATGCAGGAGATCAGGGGGAAAAGCATTGGAGCGATCGCCCAGAACCCGTATCTCTCGATGAACCCGGTGATGAGAGTAGGCGACCAGATCGCTGAGCCGATGAAGACCCATCTCGGGATGAACCGCGAAGAGGCGAAAGAGAGGACGCGTTCGGTCCTGAAGTTCTTCGATATCACCCCGCCGGAGATCCGCTACCGCGAATACCCGTACCAGTACAGCGGCGGAATGCTCCAGCGGGCGATGGTCGCGATGGGGACTGCGGCAGAGCCGGAGCTGATTATCGCAGACGAGCCGACGAAGGGCGTGGACGCTATCAAAAAGAGAAACATCGCCGCGACATTCCGGAAAGTCACCGGGGACGGGTGTGCGTTTCTGCTTATTACGCACGATATCGGATTCGCGAGAGCGATGAGTACCAGAATCGGGGTGAACTACTGCGGGCAGATCCTGGAGATCGCACGGACAGGGGATTTCTTTGAAGAGCCACTGCACCCATATTCGAAGGCCCTCCTCGAATCGCTTCCTGAAAACGGGATGAAGCCGATCCCCGGAGATCCGCCGTCGATGATCGATGTTCCTGAAGGGTGCAGGTTCCATCCGCGATGTCCCTATGCGACGGACCGGTGCAAAACGCCTCCGCCGTTCGTAAAGAGAGAGGCCGGCGAAGGACATGGCGAAAGATACGTGAGGTGCTGGCTCCATGCTTAAGGGGGAGAATCTCAGTAAGGTCTATTCGTCGGGGATCATTTCGCCTGTAGAAAAAAAAGCTGTAGACAATGTCAGCATAGAAGCAGGAGAAGGTGAAACCGTTGCCATAGTGGGAGAGTCAGGTTGCGGGAAAACAACCCTTGCAAAAATGCTCATGGGACAGATAAAACCAACATGTGGTGAGGTTTATTTTTACGGTAAAAACATTACAGCAATGAAAAACAAAGAACTTAGGGGTCTCAGGACAGCATTTCAGCTGATACCCCAGCACCCGGACGATGCAGCAGACCCGCGGTGGACTCTCGGGAAGTCGGTTGCAGAACCCCTTGTCATTGCCGGAAAAACGGCTCCCGGCGAGATAAAAGAAAAGGTAGACAAACGAATTGCAGAGGTGGGGCTTGGCAGTGAACTTAAAGAGAGGTATCCTCACGAAGTTTCAGGAGGAGAGCTGCAGAGGATGGTTATAGCACGTGCACTTACACTTGACCCTAAAGTTATAATCTCAGATGAAGCGACTTCAATGCTTGACGTCTCAGTCCAGGCACAGATAATGTCTGTTCTCAAGCAAACACGGGAAAGACAGGGCTGCGCACTTGTAATCATAACACACGACCTGGGCCTTGCAAAGGCCGTCGCAGACAGAACCTACGTGATGTTTGCAGGTGAAATCGTTGAAGAAGGTATGGACGTTTTTGAAAATCCGCTTCACCCCTACACAAAAGCTCTACTCTCTGCACTTTTTTATTTGGACCTGAAAATCTCTGAACCTGAAGAAGGAGTAATTTCAGGGCAGGAGTGGTGCAGGTATTACTCCAGATGTACTGAGAGAACTGAAGAGTGCAAAAAAAAGCAGATTTTACGCGAATCAGGTGGACATAAGGTCCGTTGCATAAAATACAAATGAGCCGCGAAACAATAAAAGGTACAATAAATTGATACACTGAAAAGTAAATGTCAATTGTATGGTGGAATTTTTTCCAACGGCAAAAGAAGACCTGCCTGAAATTGCCGAAAAATACAACTATTATAAATGAACTCCTCTGTGACATTTCATAGCGAGGAAATGACAACAAAGGATTTGGAAGATCTTATTCATATTTCGCATCCCAAATATGCTTCATTTACGATTAAGGACGGGAACAGTACAATCAGGTTCTGCTATATGGCACAATATAATAAAAGGCAGGCTTATGACTGGTCCGCCGAACTTAGCGTTTATCTCAAGCCTGAATACACTGGAAAAGGTACAGGCATTTCCGCTCTCAGGCACTTCGAAGATTCTGCTCGGAAAACCAGGCAAGCACGCAAATGCTTGAAAAAGCCGGTTATAAAAAATGTGCCCACCTGAAAAACGTCGGCGAAAAATTTGGAAAAGTCCTGGACGTCATTATATACGAAAAAGAGATCTGATTTTTTTTCTTTTCCTTTTGCATAAAATGAAAAAAGATTTAATATGAATCTTAAATGACAGTTACCTCTATAGCATCACTCCGGGTGAAACCGGTAGAATTGGACAATCCCACACAATAACTGTAGGTATCGTCACTTTTATCGCTGAAGTCAAAAGTGCAGCTCTGAGAATTCGGGGAATCAACAGAAAGAGAAAAACTCTCTACAATATCTCCGTTTTCATAAAGAGTGACCTTATCACCGTTCACGCCCCCACCAAAGGTTCATAATTATCGTGTAACTGCCGTCATTGTCCCATGTGTCTTCGGCGCGAATCGAGGGGGTTCCCGGAGATTCGTCAGCCGCTGAAACAAGCATTACAAGGTTAGCTGCCTAAAGAAGCGTAACTATGAAAATTTTAAAGGAAGGTGAAATCGTAACGGATTTTCCAAAACCCGGTTTTTTATAATGTCTAAAAAGTTTCAATTAAACTGTTTATCCAAGTGTCTGCTTTCAAAACTACTTATGCATAGTGAATGCTGTAAGTCCCTGTGTTGTAATAAAAACGACATACGAAATTCATGAAATTTCAATTTGAGTAGATTTTTGTCATTTTCGTCAACAACTCTATTGAATTTTCCTTCAGAATTCAGATGAAAGTCACTTTATTAAATATGAATTACTATAAACCTTTTCAATGACAGTCTGGATTGCATCGACAAACAGGGACAACTGGGAAATAATCAGGAAAAATAACATCTGGGGAGTCCCGAAAAGGAACAAAAAAAGTATTGAAAGATCAAAGCCCGGAGATAAAATTCTTATATTCGTAAAACAGGAGACCGTAGAAGATACAATAATTCCGTCTGCAATAACAGCAGCCTTTGAAATTGCATCAAAACCTTTTGAAGATACAGCCCCTTTATTCATCAGACCGCCGTCAATGCACGGAGACGAAAGCTTTCCGTACAGGATCAGATTAAGGCCAATCAAAATATTTCCGGAAGAACTGGACTTCAAGGCCCTTATTCCTAAACTTAATTTCATCACGAACAAAAAACAGTGGACAGGTCACCTGAGAACGGCAATGAGAACTGTTCCGGACGAAGACTACGATTTCATCATGAAGGCTTCAGAAACACCCAGGGGATAAACCAGTATTAGATAATGAGCTGATGCAAAAAATTCCCCGGGTTATTGTGTTGATTTCCAGCAAGGACAAATCTGTAATTTTTTGTATTTAAATGGCACAAAAACATAATTTTCCTGAAATCTCTGTCAATCTGATATTTCATTACATTAGAAAATCACGGATGAGAGTTTAAAAACCGATCATGACATGGCAAAAGACCGTAATAAAAGTAAAATGTCCTGAAAAAAACGTGAAATAGTTTTTTTCCGTTATCACGTTGTTTCCGGCAGTTAAAAAAACAGGCAAAATATATTATGCAATGCAGTGCAGATGGTAATTCTGAGCGACAAAATCACCGGTTTACAGAGCTATTCACCAGAAGATAAATGAGTTAGCTGATAAACAGGTGTCTTCCACGTTACAGAAAAAGAGCATTTAAAAAAAGTTCATATTTCCGGGTAATCTAAAAATGAAAAATAACCGCACATTTGTTAAAAAAACATATTTAATTATACTGATGGCATTAATGCTTTACTTTACGGCATATTCACCGTCATCGGCATGGGATTTCAATACAAATGAAATACCTGACAATAACAAAATTTCCATCTCTATGGCAAACGGGGGTGCATATTACCTTGGATTTTCATCAGGGGACATTGGTCTCAACTCTCTTCATATAACAACAAGCACATCCGAGCCTGACGGAACACTTACGAGGACATCTTCTGATTCAGGCACATTTTACCTGTCAGACACAGGCAGCATGGGGTACTTCGAAAAGGCTATTCTGATGATTGCAATAAGAAACCCTGACGGAGATTCTGAAATCAACGACAACTTTAAGATTCATCTTAAAGTAAGCGGGTATAAATGGACACCTGTCTGCGGAGAAGAAGAAACTTTGGCAGAATCCTCTGTATCGTACTCTCGCGATGCGCTTGACAGAGACTTCAGGCTGTCATCGGTAATGTATGGCCCGCAGAACTGGAAACCGGCAGGAAACAAAGACTATCCAATAATGACCGGCCAGGTCAGGAGCGAGGATTTCCATATATTCTTCGTCGATGCAAAGGTGGGCATTCTCGGAATGAACAGCGGAATGTCAGGCCTTACAAACAGCGGAATGGCAAAAGTTGAATATTCCATCGAGAATTACAACGGTGAAACAGTTGTCTTCAACGCATACGGATATGCACTTAATGCGTATGGCACCTCAAACGGTGCGATTGCGTGGACAAATAAAGTAAACTCATCAGTGTCTGATAAAAATACCCGGACACTAATCAGCGGATACATTGTAAATACCAGGTCCTCATCCAAAGAAAACACAGGGGATTCTCTTTCTGAAATAGATTACGGTTTTTCACGCTATATCCCCCTCTCTGAGAATTCATGGATTCCTGAATTCGGAAATCTCAACATAACCTCCACTCCCACAAATGCCCGGATATATATTGACGGTGTAAAAACAAACCTGACAACAAACTGCACAATTGAGGACCTGCCCGCAGGAGTATACAGTATCTATCTTGAGAAAGACGGATACCGGACAGAAGAAGAGGACATAATCGTAAGAAACGGGTATGAAACAGGAAAATATTTTGACCTGACCAGGAAAAACAACTTATACCCCAAAGAACCGGATAAAAATACCGTTGTTTCAGAAAAAGGTCCGTCTGCAACCGGAATGTACATAACCTCATACCCGGGCAGTCTGCGTATATATCTTGACGGAGAGGATACTAACTATTATACACCGCACCTGTTTTACGGACTTAAACCGGGATGGCATTACATTAAACTTTCATCCGCTACAGGAAGCGTAAAACAAACCGGCGATGAAATACTTCTTTCAAAAGATGTCTATCTGTCTTCCGGGCAGATAAACTATGAAAAACTGACATATGATAATGTAAACAAAAAAAGCAAAGTTACAGTCAGTTCAAACGAATTTGAAACAAGTCCGTTTATGGTGTCCGGCAGTTTACCCGAATACAATTTCCCTTCAGAAGTACTGGTAAACCAGTTCAGTGATTATATCACATTCTATTCCGGCGGCAAATACTATTCCAAAACAATAACCAACAATTATAACGGCAGATCAATTGAAATTGGCAACTCGTTCAGATTCGGAACAGTTGAATTCAACAGCAGTCCTTCAGGCGCAGATATATTCATCGACGGGCACAGTTCAGGAAAAGCCACACCCGCAGAAATCCAAAATATTTCCGGGGGCACCCACAGGATTGAAATACAAAAAGACGGTTACTACCCTTACCTTGATGAAATCTATGTTGCAAGTACAAAACAAAGTCCGGATTATACTGTTAACGCTGTTCTTGATGAATACCCGTATGGTACACTTACCATAAACAGTATCCCGCAGGGTGCAAAAATATACCTTAAAGGCGCATATACCGGCAAATCCACCCCACATACATTCAGTTACATGCCAATAGGAACTTATGATGTGGGACTATTTTACAACAGGTCGATGTTTAAAGAAATAACATGCACTGTCGTGCCGTATGACAGGTCTGAACCAACAGCTGTAAATGAGGATTTATCATCAAAAAAATAATACAATTTTTAAAAAACACAAAGTTACCAGGCCAGCCAACAAAAAATTTCAGGACAAAAAGTCCATTTAAAATGAGTCCATTAAAATTTTGTGCACCCATAAAACTGCGGGAGTCTCTTGAACCGCAGACACTCACCGGGGACTTCAAAGAAAACATGAACACCTATTGGTAAGATTTCAGACCCATATTTATACTTATAAGAATAGATTTTTGGATATTTAGATATTGGTTTGGGGCAAAATATTTATTACATTAAACTCAATTGTCTTACATGGGTCCCCGAATAAGGATTCATTCAGAAAACTGCTTTTTTTGTTTCATTCTTTCGCGAAAAATTCCTGAAATACTACCAACTCTTCCGGAGATTAATGTATCATGACAACCGAAACCGTACCTGCACCCGGGAAATGGATAGGAATAGACCTGAATACCACCGGATCAATAGCTGTTGTTGCTGAACCGGGGACAGGGTTTACAGCCGGACTAGGAAAGGAAGCACGTATAATACACGATAATTTCAGCAGAAAAAGAAAAGAGAACAAATCAAAAAAGAGCAAAAACAGCACGAAAAGAATAGACAGGTGTGAAAAAGAGCAGTTAATGGACTTAAACAGGTATTTAAGCCATGAAATAATAAAAATTGCGCTTAACCTTAACTGCGGCATAAAATTTGAGATGATATCAAAAAAGAGCCGTAAAAAAGGCATGAATCCTGAGAAAATATATGACTTCAGCATAAACGGATGGTACTTTAAAAACCTGTGCCAGATGGTCGAAAACCGTGCAGTCAGGTGCGGAATAACCGTTATCTATGTCGACCCGTCATTTACGTCACAGATATGCAGCAGGTGCGGAAGATTTGGCCACAGGCACAGGAAGGTCTTTTCATGCCCGCACTGCGGATACCAGGAAAATGCAGATATAAATGCCGCCCTAAACATTGCAAGGTCTCCAGTCCCGGAATCGGTGAAAGCTGTGAGAAATAAAGAGAGAGAGGAGAAAAGAAAAATAAAGGTAGAACTTAAAAGGCTTCAAAAGGAAAAGTGGAATGAAATCCATGAAGACCCCCTGCTCTCAAAGGACAATGTCATGCTGTTTTTTGAAAAGACAGCCTGCGAGATATAAATTATACCCGTTTATTTACCTTTATTTTCCTTCTTTTCGAGAACAAGTCTGTTTATAAGCCTTACAAGGTCTTCTATCCTGTAAGGCTTCGGTAAAACCGCATCAAAGCCGTGATCCCTGAAATTAGCCATAACGGGGTCATTTGAGTACCCGCTTGAGACTATTGCAAGAATGTCGGGTTCAAGCTCTCTTAAAAATCCTATAGTATCGGCACCACCAAGAGCCCCCGGAACTGTAAGGTCCATAACAAATACTTCTACAGGCTTATTCAGAACACGGGACTGCTGATAAAGCCTTACCGCTTCGGCACCGTCCTTTGCAGCCTCAACCTCAAAGCCATAGCCCCGCAGAAGGACCGGAATGACATCATAGATGCTTTTGTCATCGTCCATAACAAGGACCCTTGCGGACCCTGAGAGTTTTTCATCTGGTTCAGGCAAACAGGAAACTGGTTTTTTGTCCGTTGCCGGCAGGTAAATCTTAAATTCTGTCCCTTTGCCCGCCTTTGAGGAAATCTTTATGGCTCCACCGTGTTTTTTTATTATCGACATGCATGACGCAAGCCCCAGGCCGTTTCCGTTCTTTTTTGTCGTGAAATACGGGTCAAAAACCTTTTTGAGATATTCTTCCGGTATGCCCGGACCCTCGTCCTTTACTGAAATTAAAACATATTCCCCGTCCCCGAGCCAGTCTTTTCCTGAAATCCTGCCTGCATTCTTAGCCTTAATATATATACTTCCACCGTTCTGCATTGCCTGAATAGCATTTATTACAAGATTCTCAATCACTTGGCTCAACTGACCGCGATCCGCCTCCACATTCATCAGGTCATCTGCAATATCAAAATTAAGGCGGATGTTGCTCCCGTGAGAGACAAATTCGGACGACTCATGGATAAGCTGTCTTATATCAGAGACCTGCTTTACAGGCTCCCCTCCTTTTGAAAATGTGATAAGCTGTTTTGTTATCCCTTTAGCCCTGAAAACAGCTTTTTCCGCTTCATCAAGACGCAGGCATAAATCCTTGTTTTTTCCTGCAAAATTTTTTGCGAGGGCAATATTTCCTGAAACTGCAGTCAGGATATTATTGAAGTCATGCGCAATTCCACCGGCAAGGACGCCCAGAGATTCCAGTTTCTGCCTTTTTAAGGCCTCGTCCTCCCATAAAAGACGCTCAGAAATGTCGCGGAAAACAATAACGGCACCTTTAAAGCCACCGTGCCTGCCTAAAAGAGGAGCAACTGACAATACAACAGGGCATTTATTTCCGCCGGTATCATAAAGTCCTATTCCCGTGTTTATTTCATAGACTTTTCCTTTTGATATTACTTCATCAACGATTTTTCTGATACCGGGATACTTCCCGCTTTCCTCAAGCCTGATAACTTCTTCAACCTTTTTTCCTGATACAGACTCATAGCTCTGGCCGGTTTTTGCCGCCGCCTCCTTATTGATAAGAGTGACATTGCCCGAGGAGTCGGTTGCGACAACTCCTTCGGCAATAGATGAGAGAGTTACAGAAAGCCTTTCTTTTTCAGCGGCAAGACTCTCCTCAAATTTTATTCTTCCGTCAACCTCTTTTACAAGATTTGAATTTGCCAGTTCAAGCTGCATTGTCCTTTCCCTAACAAGGTCTTTAAGACGGTTGCGGTGGACTTTCACCTCCTCTTCAGCTTTTCTCTTTGCTGTAACGTCTCTTGCAATAACAAAAAAACCGGCATTATCTGATGATTCAGCCAGTTTTTGGGCACTGAACTCAATTATATATTCGTTGGCATCACCTGAAATGAACCTTACCTCAGTCTTTTCCGCTGCAGAATTTTTCATCTGTGACATAACACCATCTATTTTGCCTATATCCCCGGTTCTGATAAAATCACGGATATTCTTTCCTAAAATTTCATCTCTCCCCAGGCCTGCCATATTCTCCATTGCCCGGTTTGCAGAAGTAAAATCCCCGTAATTATTAATAGTAAAGATAAGATCATTTGCATTTTCGAAAAGTCTGCTGTAATTTTCCTCTCCCTTCTCTATAGATTCAAGCATCCTGCTTATGGCTGACCCGAGTGATGAAATTTCATCATTTCCGCGGACATCAATCCTGCTGCCGGGATTTTCGGTCTCGGCAACGGACCGAATCTGTCGGTTGAGACTTTCAAGCCTTGAAATGATTAATCTCTGTATCAGAACAAGCGTAACAACACCAAATATAAGGGCAGCAAAAATAAGTGAGAATATCTGAAAATCAAATACACCTCTTCCGTAAAGCGTCACGTCACGTGGAGTTGTGACCTGGAGGACTGCAACAGGCTTACCATATATATCGGATATTTCCGAAAACCCGGCTATATTGTTTTCATCAAGTGCACGTATAATTACGGGAGTTGCATTCCCGGCACCAGAATTCCTGACTCCATCAAATGCTTTGAAGTATTTTTCAGACCCTGATCTGTTTTCAATTACAAGAATGGAAAGCTGCGTCGTCTTTGAAAGAGACGATACCTCATCTCTGTCCAGGTAACGTCCCACGAGAAGATTTCCCAAAAAATCCCCCGTACCCGAATCGTAAAGGGACCTGGACGCAATCAGCATAGGCCCGGAATTCAGCATAATTACACCTTTGACCTCATTTGATCCTATCAGGTCTTCATGTGCGGCAATCTGCGACAACAGACTTTTCGGCGTAGGCATCTGGTGGTTGTAGTCCAGATTCATGTATTTATGCCATAGAATATCACCTTTTGAATCAGTTATCAGGAGAATATTTACTCCTACGTCAACAAGTCTTCCGTCCGGGAATGTATTGCGTGCCTCAGACGTATCCCCGCTTGCAATAAAACCGGAAAGCCCTTCTGATGTCGCCCATGCATTCGCAATTGCATCAAATCTTTCAATGTCCGAATTCAGGGCATTTATGGCCCTGTTGACATTATCTTTGGTAAGATCTTCTTCGAGACTTGAAAACCCTGAATTAAGACTTACAGATGAAAAAACATATAATAAAATTATAAGGCCTATCAAAGTTACCGCAATTATTGCAGCTGTTGTCGTGCGGAGTGATCTTTTGGAAGCAACATCGTTTCGCAGTTTTTCGGGACCAAAAAACTTTTTAAATGAATATATTTTGTTATTTCCTCTCCGGCCTTTACTCATTCAAGTACAATTATCATACAGCGGATAGATATAGTATGCCTAAAGAGAATATATTATTAATATACAATATATCTTGGTATAGATTAATACTTTTGCGATGTATATTACAGTGATAAAGTATATGTCTGACCAAAAATGAAAATGTCTTCTATACAACTCTGCCCGAACGTGATGACTATGCCAAAAAAAAACAGCAAAAAAAGAATTTATTTTAAAAAAAACATCCCGGCAAAGCTTAATAAAAGAAATAATTTCACCGTAACAATAATTTTGATGATTTTACTTATTTTTCTGGTTATAGTAATATCGGGATGTACAGGAAAAGAGACAAAAGACATATCCTCAAAAACATCAACAAGTGATAAAAAACTCTCAATATCAGGTTCTACGACAATCCAGCCGGTTTCCGAACTCCTTGCGACAGCTTATATGAACGACCACCCGGATATTGAAATAACCGTTACCGGCGGGGGATCAAGCAAAGGCATAGAGGATGCCGGAAAAGACGTAGTTGACATAGGGTCGGCATCACGAAAAATAAAGGAATCTGAACTTGAGAAATATCCGGAAATGAAAGTTTACCAGATAGGGGCAAGTGCAATTGTAATAATTACCTCCCGGATGAACAGCATTGATACAATAACTTATGAAGAGCTCACGATGCTCTACAACAATAAATCTGAAAATGTCTCCTCAATGCCCGGCATATGCAATATAACAACGGTTATACAGAGAAGCGAAGAGTCGGGAACTGAAGAAACGTTTGCAGGCTGGCTTTTTGACGGACAAAAAAACCTTGACGACTCATTTGAAGCCCGGGACACGGGAAAATCAGGTGATATTGCACAGATCTCCGCAAAAGGAAACGCAGAAGTCCTAAACCTTGTCAAGGACAACGCAAACTCCGTAGGATTCGTTGATTTCGGTTATGCCGAATCCGATCCCGGTGTAAAAATATTAAAGGTCCTGGATAAAGGCGCAAAGAATGCCCTTCCTGTGAACATGAACAGCATAAGAGAGGATATATTAATGGAACTTAAGAATGACGAGTCAAAATCCGAAACCAAGGATTCCTATTACATAACAGGCCTTACAAGGCCGCTTAACTATGTGACATGCAAAGAAACACCGCATCTGGTAAAAGATTTCATATATTTTGCGTCAGATCCGTCATCAACAGCATACTTCAATGAAATAGGTTATTTCTCAGCAGCGGAACTGAGAGGAGAGAATTAAATAATGGCATCAGGAAAGATTCTTCTGATTGAAGACGACTCTGCAATAGCAGAAATTATCTCGGTATTTCTCGAAAAAGACGGGTATGAAATTTCAGGCACTACTGAAACCGGAGAAAAAGGCCTTGCGGCAGCTGCACAAAGCCACCCCGACCTCGTAATTTCCGACATTAACCTGGGAGGCAATATTGACGGTATAGAAACAGCCGGCTACCTTACGCATCTTTTCGGGATACCCATAATATTTATGACAGGAATTACCGACAGCGAAACAGTTGAAAGGGCCAAAAAAGCCGAACCATACGGATTTCTCGCAAAGCCATTCCAGAAGAAAGAGCTTTTGTCATCCGTTTCAGTCGCAATACGGATTTTCGAGATGAACCAAAAGGCACATGGGGAAAATACTGCCGGAATCCCCACAGGTGTGAAAAGCATGTCATTGTATGACGAGGGTATCCTGATTTTAAACCCGTCCGGAAAAGTCCTTTACATAAACCCGTACCTTGAAAATCTGACCGGGTTCTTCAATAATGACATCATCTGCAAATCTGTCTCTGACCTTTTTGGAATATCACCGGAATATTTTGCAGTACCCCGGAAAGATATGCCGGACAACAACAAAGAATTAACCGGAACAATTTCCGCAAACGAAAAAAAGGTATGCATCACTGATAAATACGGAGAGCCGGTCACTGTCAGAATAAGAATTGTCCCGAAAACAAAAAACGGAAGTACTATCGGAATAATTATTGCATTAAAAGAGATTTCAGGCCCCGGAACTGCCAGTGCAAGAGGTTCTGGGACCGTGTGCACCGTAGAAAGGAAAGAAGCGTCTGCCTGAAAGCATCATATATTGTTATATCAGAGAATTACCTAACAATTGCCTGACTAAAGCAAACAACAAAGGTGAAGCAACATGAAATACACCATATCCGGAGACAACCTCCAGTTTGTCACAATCGAGACCAGCCCTGACGAGACGGTCTGGGCAGAAGCAGGCGCCATGGTTTACATGAGTGGCAACGTCGAAATGAAAGCCGAACTCCAGGGAGGGCTTTTCAAGGGAATAAAAAGAAAGCTTGCCGGTGAGTCTTTCATGATAACGAACTTTACAGGCAGAGGAGGAAACGGCGTCATATCTTTTGCCGGAAGTGCGCCCGGAAAAATTTACCCGATGGATATAACCGGAAAAGAGTTCATTGTGCAGAAAGATGCCTTTTTATGTGCCGAAAAAGGAGTCGAATGGAATATAGCGTTCCAGAAAAAGCTGGGCTCCACGTTTTTCGGCGGCGAGGGATTAATCCTGGAGCACCTTTCCGGAAGCGGCATGGTATTTTTACATGCCTGCGGAGACCTTGTCGAAATAAATCTTGAGCAGGGCCAGGTGTACAAAATTTCGACCGCACACGTGGTCGGCTGGGAACCTTCGGTTCAGTTTGAGATCCAGGCCTCAGGAGGCATAAAAACAGCAATGTTCGGAGGAGAGGGGTTTTTTCTTACAACACTGACAGGACCGGGAAAAATAATTATCCAGTCCATGACACTTCAGCAGCTTGCAAATTCACTCAACCCGTTCCTGCCGAATTCATCAGGAAACAGCGGAGCGATTGACATTGATATATGAGAATTTAAACTGCAGGCAAAAGGTTAAACCTGCCTGCTTATGCTTTTATTGGAAATGAAGAGGGGAATTTTAAAATGAATGATACAAGCGGAAATTCAGGGCGTGCGGGAAGAGCAGGATTCATAATCATTGCAGCGATAATTCTCATTGCCGCAATAATACTTGCTTTATACTTCCTTGAATACCTGATACTTGGTTTTATTGTGCTTTTGGGAATTCTGATACTGCTTGCGGTTGCAGCAGTCATCGTGATGACGATAATGGTAATACCATATTACATAGTAAAGGACAATGTTGTCACTGAGGGAAACTACACCATGGACTCTGTAAAGCCGGTAAACAACAAAAAATAATAAAATCAAACTTTTTTAAATTCACATATGTCTCCGCCGGAGATATACGTCAAAACGCTGTTAAATATGAATCCACTGATTTTCAAAAACAGAAAAAAACGTTTTGAGATTCTGCGATGAGAATCATCTCTGAAAAAAATATATGTAGTGTAACCTACCATCTTGGTAGCATGGAGAAAATAATAGGTGTTCAGAAAAGTTTCAACGGGCTTCAGGTGTCGTACATGGCTGGTGACCAGATAATTTCTGAACTGTTCAGTTATGAAAATCTTATCGAAATGAAAATAAACGTCTCAGACCTTGTCGGCAACCCTTCATATTATGCTCTTGATAAAAACGGCCCGAAAATTGTCAGGACCGATTTCTGCGGCAAACACGACGAGTGCAAGGATTAAAGATCAAATTGTCCCATAAAAAAATTTGATGCAGATATTATTGGCAAAATTAATTTTTCCTCTTTTAAAGGTCTTCTCCAAAAGCTCATGTCAACTGGCACCTGCAGAATTAAAAAAAGTCAGAAGCGAATAAATGAATTTCTTTCCATAAAAGCCTGCCAGACAGTACCAATATATATTATAAAAAGAGATTTCTTGAAAAGAAAATGTTAGATGAAAAGGTTCTCAAAGGCATAACAGACATCGAAACGATAGTCTACATGGTTCTTATGATACTACTTATCATAGTAATAGTCTTTTCCTTATTTGAACTTGTTACAATTATACTGTCCAACCTTCTCTATGACGGCACTCCGTACCTGCTTGAAACATACGGAATTTTACAGTTCTTTGATTTTTTCCTGCTGATATTAATCGGCCTTGAACTGATGGACACCATAAAGTCGTTCCTTGAGACAAAAAAGATAGAGGTCGGAATTGTTTTGATCCTTGCAATAATTGCAATATCAAGAAAGGTCATCGTTATCGACCCGAACACTACATCCGATTTTGAGCTTATAGGAATCGGTGCCTTAGTAATAGCTCTTACCGCAGGATATTATTTCGTCAAAAAAGCGGATGAAATCAAGACCAGCAATTAAAAAACAAAAAACATCACTGGAAAAGAGAATTATTCACACTTTTTTTTAGTTCTGATCTGCCGGTTTCATTTATTTATTAGTGAATACTATAATTAAGATTAAAAGGGCAGGCTGATTTCTTCTATTTATAAGGAGTCCGATAATTTTGCCAGAAGAAAACATAACGCAAATTTCAGGTGCCGAATTTCAGTTATATGAAAAAAGAACCAAAATTATCTGCGCTTGAAGTGGTACATCCAATAAAACAAGGATTGAAACATCATATGTATGGTTTGTAAAAATTGATTTATTTCTTCTTGAAGTGGTACATCCAATAAAACAAGGATTGAAACTACGCGGTAGGAAGCAGCATACTGTCAGGTATAAGACTTGAAGTGGTACATCCAATAAAACAAGGATTGAAACTCAGAGCGGCCGAAGTTACCCGGAGGACACCGCACCTTGAAGTGGTACATCCAATAAAACAAGGATTGAAACAATCTCTGAATATTTTGAAGTGCTCTTGCTCTAGTGCTTGAAGTGGTACATCCAATAAAACAAGGATTGAAACTCGGGTGCCGGGGCGGGCCTTTGATCCACCGGAGGACTTGAAGTGGTACATCCAGTAAAACAAGGGTCTGAAAAATACTGATACACGGAAACACAGGCTGAACCGGGATTATGCTAAAATTTTGAAGTAAAAATAACAGTAATCAAAGAAAAAAGGGCTAAAAGCTTTATGGAGAAGATGAACATCCGGTCTGTTTATTTTAGAGACCTGTTTTTTTCAGTTATATCTTAAGGCAATAAATCCCGGAACAAATGGCATTAAAACCATTAAACTCTCCCGTAGATATCATCGAATCTTTCTATGTCATCTTCCCCGAGATACTCTCCTATCTGAACCTCAATTACCTCAAGAGGGATTTTTCCGCGGTTAGCAAGCCTGTGCCTGACACCTGCCGGGACATAAGTGCTCTGTCCCCTGACAAGCGTCCTGACATCCGAATCCACAGTAACCTCCGCACTTCCGCTTACAACAACCCAGTGTTCACTCCTGTGATAATGCATCTGAAGCGAAAGGACATTCCCGGGTTTTACAGAGACCCTTTTTATCTTGAAAAAGTCATGGGACTCAAGAACCGTATACGACCCCCACGGGCGGTTTACGGTAAGGTGATATTTCGCGATATCGTCACCTCTTTCCTGGTACCTCTTTACAATTTCCTTTACCGACTCCGTGCAGTTCATATTGCAGACTAAAAGTGCGTCCCCGGAGTCCACAACCGCCGTATTCTCAATTCCTACAAGTGCCACCTTTTTTCCGCCTGAAGAGACATAATTGCCTTTCGAATCAAGAAATTCACCTGAACCCACGTTGCCGTTTTCATCAGGCTTTTTTGCCAGGTAAAATGATTTGAAGCTTCCAAGATCACTCCAGAAGCAGTCGAGCGGAACTACTGCGACTCTTCCCGATTTTTCCAGAAGACCGTAATCGATGGACACAGAATCAAGCGAAGGGTAATCTATATCTTCTCCGGAGAATATATCTGTCATTTCCGGCTGGTATTTTTTGGCTTCGTCAAGAAAAACCTTCGATGAAAAAAGGAATATCCCGCTGTTCCAGAGATAACCGGACTTCACGTAGTTTTCAGCAAGTGAAAGGTCCGGCTTTTCCTTAAACTCGGAAACCTTGAAGCCGTCTTTAAGAGTCTGACCCGGTTTTATGTAGCCGTAACCGGTATTGGGGCCGTCGGGCTTCACACCGAAGACCACAATATAGTCCTTCGCAAGATTTTCCGCCTTTTTGAAAATTTCTATCGATTCGTCCGAAAGAAGGTGATCGCTCGGGAAAACTATAATGTCATCATCTCCCGATTCATCGCGGACGGTTTTGACGCCCCAAAATATTGCAGGAAGCGTATTTTTACCGCACGGCTCCTTTAAAATATGACCTTCAGGTATGCTGTAGCCGAGGTCTTCTATCTGGCTTTTTACAAGGAACTGATATATTTCTCCTGTCACGACAATGATATCCTCGGGTCTGCATAACTTAAGTGCCCTCAAAAAGGTCCCCTGAAAAAGGGAATTTCCGTCAATGTTCAAAAACTGTTTTGGGTAATATTCACGCGACAGGGGCCATAGCCTGGTCCCGGTGCCGCCCGCAAGAATAACTGCCTTCATTTTTTATTCACCGGATTAAAAAGAATCTCCTCTTCAAATGACAATTAGTATAAGCACTTCATATTTGGTATTACTCGATGAAAACATTTATTCCCGGACGTGAGTATAAAATGAAACATGGAGGTTCTGACAGGTATGAGTACAAAAAATGCTATATATATAATTGCAGCTGTTACGGTTCTTCTGTTTGCGGCATTCTGTGCGGGGTGCTCATCGGATTCCACAACTGAAAAAAGCATCAGTACCCACGGATTTGAAAAGACCGCATCCTCACTTGAAAGGCACTATACTACTGACGGTTCGTGCTATTACGTCTCGCAGGTCGAAGTTAAGAACGCAGGTACAGGCAATGCAAAAAACGTCATGGTAAGGTGTAACCTCATAGACCGGAATTCAGGGGAAACCGCCGACACAGACAGTCATTTTTTTGAGGTTATAGATGAGGGGGACTACAAATTATTTACAGCAAAACTTAACGGGGAATGCGGAAAAGAGTATAATCTTGATATAGACATTTCGGAGGACTACAAATGAAGATAACCGGATTGTGCGCAAGCCCGAGGGGAAAGAAAAGCGTTACCGCATCGCTTGTAGAAGAAGGTCTTTTAGGAGCTGAAAAAAAAGGTGCAGACACAAAGTACATTGACCTGTGCAAACAGGATATTAAATTCTGCAAGGCATGCGGCGTATGCTATAAAAAAGGCAAATGCGTGCGAAAAGACGACTATCAGGAGATCCTTGATGAAATCATGGAGAGCGACGGGATAATTCTCGGCTCTCCCAACTACATAAACTCAGTCTCTGCGCAGATGAAGGTGTTTCTCGACAGGCTTGCAGACTCCATACACTGCCAGAAGTTTACAGGCAAATACGGGTTTTCGGTATCCACTGCAGGAGGAGCAAACTCCGACTCGGTTGCTGAATACCTGAACTCAACTCTCATTGTCCTGGGTGCAAACACCACAGGTAAAGTAAACATCGACATCGGGCCAGACCCGAACGGTATCAAAGAAGCTAAAAAACAGGCATATGCTTGCGGTGAAGAGCTTTTTGAGGCAATTAAAGAGAAAAAAACCTGGCCTGAACAGGAAAGACTTCACGGCGAAATAGGGGAGAGGATGAAGGTGCTTGTCACGCAAAACAAAGATGAGTGGAAGCACGAATACAGCTACTGGAAAAAACAGGACAAAATTTAAAATAATTAATTTATTTTTCCGTGGAATCCCGCCAAAATATTCCAAGCCTTCTTCTTTACCTCCGGTTCATTTATTTATAGTATTGTTCGGGCGGATTATGCAACACAGTTGAAAAAACCTCTCAAAAATCATAAAGATCTCACGACAGGTATTTTTGCCCCGCATACTTTGCACATATCTTTGTCAAGGTTCACCTCATCCTGCATAAATCCGTGTCTTTCTATAAGAAGGGCGCCGCAGTTGTGACACCATGTGTTGCAGTAAGGATGTGACGCTACGTTTCCTATGTAAGGATACCTGATTCCGGCATCCTTTGCAAACAGATACGCTTTTTCAAGAGTTTTCAGGGGTGTAGGGGAAAGACTGGTCATATTGTAATCCGGGTGGAAAGCCGTGAAATGGACAGGAGTATTTTCACCGAGATTTTCATAAATCCAGCTGACAAGACTTTTTATCTCGTCGTCGGAATCGTTCAGGCCGGGAATAAGAAGGGTTACAGTCTCGACATGCATCCCGCACTCCTTCGCCTTAACCGTCGCATCCAAGACAGGCTGAAGTTTCGCACCGCAGATCTTACGGTAAAAGTCGTCGGTGAAAGCCTTAATATCCACGCGGAATGCAGAAAGCATCCCTGAAAGTTCGGATACGGCCTCTTCCGTCATATAACCGTTTGTTACATATATCGTCCCGAGACCTTCACTTTGGGCCAGCTTTCCCATGTTCATCGCATATTCGTGCCAGAGAGTTGGCTCATTGTATGTCCATGCAATGCTTCTGCACCTGTAATCAAGAGCTTTTAAAACACCCTTCTGCGGGCTTAAGCCGTGAAGAAAGTCTGCGGTCGTACACTGGGATATTTCCCAGTTCTGGCAGTGTTTGCACCTGAAGTTGCACCCGATTCCCCCCAGTGAATATACCTGTGTTCCGGGAAGAAAATGATAAAGGGGCTTTTTTTCGACCGGGTCGACGGCTTCCGCGCTTACCCTTCCGTAACTTTCGGTGTAAAGGGTTCCGCCTTTGTTGGTCCTGACGCCGCATATTCCACTCTTGTTCTCCTTAATCAGACACCTGTGGCTGCAAAGTCCGCATTTTACAGAATTATCACCGGTTTTTTCATAAAGAACAGCTTCATGCATTCTATCCGTTCACCTGCCAATGGTCTTTTATCAGCAGGTTTTTACGTATAATGTTTCCCCTTCTTTTGGAATTTCAAAAATCCCCGGCAGATAAAAATACAGACAGCTTTTGCACAGGGAAATCTTAATCTGCAAAAAACATCCTTAAAGATAATTATTTGCAGGAAAGCCTGAAAAGACATCTGCAAAAAAATGTAAAACGAGATGACATAAAAATGGCGACAGACCCTGTATGCAAAATGGATGTTGATGAAAAAACAGCGGAATATACATCAGAATACAAAGGAAAAAGGTATTATTTCTGCGCAAAAGGCTGCAAAATTTCTTTTGACAAGGAGCCTGAAAAATTTCTGGAAAATTAAAACCCGAAAAATAGAAAAAAAATTCCTTTTCCCGGATTATCTAAAAAAGGGCTCTCCTTTCTTTACACGACAAACATTTTTAAAACGCCTGATATATGGGATATTTTCTTCCAAAGTCCTATATGAAATATCCCGGGCATGTTTTTGGAAAGAATATATGCTATCATAACCAAAATTTAGTTTTAGTATGAAAAAAATCGTAATATCACTTGGCGGTTCTGTTCTTGTCCCTTCACTTGAATCCAACAGAATAAAGGATTACCGGGATGCCCTGTCCGGATTGTCTGAAAAATACCAGGTCTTCATAGTCATCGGAGGCGGCGGTGAAGCCAGAAGGTATATCGATGTTGCGCGCTCGCTTGGTATCGACGAAGCCGCATCGGACGAACTTGGAATAATGATAACAAGGATAAATGCATCGCTTCTTCTATGGGCCCTCGGGGACTTCGCCTATCCTGCTGTTGCCAGGGACTATACTGACGCACTGAAATATGCAGAATCAAAAAAGATTGTTGTTATGGGCGGTGTCACCCCGGGACAGACTACTGATGCGGTCTCGGCAGTCCTTGCAGAACGCGTTAAAGCTGACCTTTTAATCAACGCAACTTCAATAGACGGAATATATTCGGAAGACCCGAAAAAGAACAGCAGTGCAGAAAAATTCGAGACGATGACCCCTGAAGACCTCATATCGATTGTATCCGAAGGAAAAATGGGTGCAGGCTCAAACAACGTAATAGACCTCGTCGCCGCAAAAATAATCCAGAGAAGCATGATACCTCTGATAGTCCTTGACGGAACAGACACCAAAAACCTGACAGAAGCGCTTGTAAAAGGAAAATTCTGCGGTTCGGTTGTAAGCAGCTCAAAAAAATGTCCCCTGCCCCTCTGACGCCTGATAATTTAATACAAAACCGGCATATTTTTTAACAGAACGAACAAATAAGTGATGTCACAGAAGGGGTAGTAGGGTAGCCTGGTCCATCCTAGAGCGTTTGGGACGCTTTGACGGCAGTTCGAATCTGCCCTACCCCATAAGTGTTTTTTTATGCATACAAAAGATGCCTGCAAAATATATTCTGTTCTTGAAAAACTATACGTAAAAAAGGGTACTAATTTCAATTTTCTGGAGTTTGAAAACCCTTTCCAGATTCTTGTAATGACCATACTTTCCGCACAGACGACTGACAAAACGGTAAACAGGGTAAAACAAAAGCTTTTCGAAAAGTACCCGGACTGCAAAAGCCTCTCAAAAGCCAATATCACGGAAGTCGAAGAACTTATCAGAAGCACCGGCTTTTACCACTCGAAGGCAAAAAACATAGTCAGTGCATCAGAAATTTTATGTCGCGAATACGACTGCAAAGTCCCGAAAACGATTGAAGAGCTCGTTAATCTTCCGGGCGTCGGGAGAAAAACCGCAAACATAGTTTTAAACCATGCATACAACATAAACGAGGGCATTGCAGTGGATACGCATGTAAAACGCGTCTCTTTCCGCCTCGGACTGACTGAAAATACTGACCCTGTAAAAGTCGAAAAGGACCTGAAATCAATATACCCGAAACAAGCATGGGGAAAAATCAATTTCCTTTTTATTTCACACGGAAGAGCCGTATGCGACGCAAAAAAACCTGCATGTGAAAAATGCGGGCTTAAAGATATTTGCAGGTATTACAGGGAGAATCCCCTCTAATATCAAATATCAGGTGAACCGGATTTACTCTTAACTTAAAGATCTTAGATTAATTTTGAATTTCACCAGTCCGGCCGGGCTGTATCCGGTCATACTAAAAAAATTACGCAAAATTATTGGTTTAGTGGGCTGCAAGATATGCCTGAATCCTGTCGCCCACATTCTGCTCAAGGTTTCTGTACCAGAAAGCGTAATCATAGCGGTGATAGACACCTTCCGGGTAAGAGCCGATATCAAGCTCCTCTCCTTTTGGAATGTTTGTCATCAGGGCTCCGGATGTCATGTTTATCTGTGCATCACTGTAATTTGCGACTTCACGCAGGAATTCTCCGGTAGAATCATTGTAAAACACTGCACCAAGATTTTCCGATGCATCCGCATATGTCGGGTCCGTCTTCCAGTTCAGAGGGTTGATGCAGTGTGCACCTGCCATAAGCATCGGCCCTCCGACAGACGACGGCGACTGCGTATTGTAGGTAATTACGACTCCGGTATCGTTTGCACCACTTGCTGCGGTAAGGTTTGCCTTTGAAAGGTCGTCATCCGTCACAGTGTAGCCGATAAGATATGCTGCGACAAGACGGTCCCTTAACTTTGGGTCGTCACCGAAACGGTTTTTTATCAGCTCAATAAGCGCCATCGTCCCCTGGCTGTGGCCTGCAATTATAAACGGACGGCCGTTATTGAGATTGTCGATATAATAGTCGAATGCAGCCTCAACATCCTTTGCACCACGCTTAAATTCATCAGTATCCGTTGCAAGACCGCTGCCGGACATCGTTACGCCTGTTGACATCTGCCTGTAATACGGTGCAAAAACATTTGCAGAAGTTTCGTAAACACTTGCCTGGGCCTCAAGAATACCTTGTGCGAGCGCCCTGTCAGTGTCATCGCTTATAAGCATGGAGCCGGACGAATTACTACTTACCGTTGGGTATACGTAAAACACGTCGACTTCCTTGTCAACAGCAGGCAGGGACAGCCAGTTGTAGGGGTCAGAGTAGTCAACTTCGCTTTCAGAAGAAGTGGTTTCGTTTAACCCAATATTTTTTTCTGTTGATGCATTCACTGCAGTTTCACCGCCGTCTGAATTTACAGGCGCATTTCCGTCGCCTGTACACCCGCATACAAGAATAAAACCCAGTCCGACAACCGCAACCAGAAGGGACAGTCTTACAAGACCGTTTTTTTTGAGATTATCCGGTATCATATTATTACTAAACCAAACTTTCATTTAAAAGATGCCATTTCCTTTAACCGAACCAAAATATGAAAAGTTTTGGTTCATGTTCTTCAGAAATTTTTCAGCGAAATAAATGCCCAAAATATATGATTTTTCAAAAAAAATATTTCTTTTTTGTCTCTGCATCCTATAGCATAACCGATGCATAGATGAAATAAACAATCCCTGAAACAATTGCCGCACACGGAATAGTCAGAAACCATGCCGCAATGATTTCACGGACACTGTTCCAGCGTACGGCTGAAGTGTAGCCTCTTGTCATACCGGCACCCATAATCGAACCGCTTATCGCATGGGTTGTTGACACCGGAACACCGAAAGACGTCATCAGGGCAAGAACACCGCTTCCGGAAAAAGAGGCTGAAAGGCCCTGATAAGGTCTTATTTTGGTTATTTTGTTGGCCATCTTGTCTATTACCTTCCAGCCCCCGAGAAGAGTCCCAAGAGAGATTGCAAGACATGATGAAACAATGACCCACAAAGGAACTTCAAATGCCGATATAACACCTGCCGCAAAAAGCATTGCAGTAATCATACCCATTGCGTTCTGCGCATCGTTTGCACCATGACCTATTGCCTGAAATGCCCCGGCAACTACCTGGAAAGGCCGAAATCCTCTTTCAATCTTATGGGGTGATTTATTTCTGAAAATTCTCATAATAACTACACCCAGAAGAAAAGCAGATATCATTCCAAGCATAGGGGATACGACGATGAAGATTATCACTGCAAATATACCTGTAACTGAAAGAGTCCCCGTTATCATCAGAAGAGGAACAGTCAGCGCAATACCAGTCAGAAATGAAAATCCAAGGTATCTTTTCCAGTCATCGTTGTTGCGGACACACGCCACTGCAAAGACCGCCGAAACAATAAGTCCTCCTGCAACCGCATAAATTAAGAGCATTAAAACAGTCGTAAGATCAGGCCAGATTATGACACTCATTCCGCCCATGACAATTCCCGCACCTACAAGACCACCTACAAGGGCATGACTGCTTGATACGGGAATACCAAAATAAGAAGCGAAAAAGACCCAGATGACAGCACCAACCATTGCAGCAAGAATCAGGTGAGTTGTAAGAAAAGAGGATTCAACGATGCCTTTCCCGATTGTTTTCGCAATCGCGGTCGAAAACAAAAACGGCCCGAGCATGTTGAAAACCGAGGCCATCAAAACCGCTTTGAAAGGAGTTAGAGCTTTTGTCGCTACAACTGTCGCTATTGAGTTTGCCGCATCATTAAGCCCGTTTACGAAGTTGAACATCAGGGCCAGGAATATTCCGAGAACTATTACAATTATATCCATAATTTCTCAGGAGTGCCTGATTGCAATGTCAGCAAGGAGGTTTGCAACATCCTCGCACCTGTCCGTTGTCTCTTCCATTATCTCATAGATGTCCTTGAACTTGACAATACGGATTGCATCATTTGTCTTGAAAAGGGCCTGAAGGGCAACTCCCAGGACCTCGTCGGCAAGATTTTCAAGCCTGTTTATCTCAATGCAAAGGTCTGCTACGCCTTTCGGGTCTTTAAGGTCTCTTATCCCAAGAACAGCCTTTTCAAGCACCCTCGTTTGTGAGCATATGATATTTGAGGACTCAAGCATGTATTTGTCAGTCGCATCTATATCATAGTAAAACATCTTCTGCGAGGTATCATCGATTGCATCAAGTATATCGTCCATCCCGGATGCAAGCCTTGATATTTCCTCGGGCTCTATAGGAGTTATAAAACTCTGGTTTAAGAGCTGGTATATAGAATGTGTAATATCATCTCCGGAATGTTCATATGTTTTCATTTTATGGCACTGATTTTTGATGTCACCATAACTCTCAATCATATAATGCAGATGATCGGCAGCTTTAATAAGAGTCGCTGCCTGCTGCTCGAACAGATCATAAAAATGCTTGTCCTGCGGAATCAACCAGTCTTTCAAGCTCAATAAATAATCACCTTAGCGTTTATTATTATTACACTGGCAGGAAAAAGATTTTTTGGAAACTGCACATCTGATGGCAGTAAGACCAAAAAATCACCGAACTTTACCTGTTTCTATAGTATTATGTTATTGATAACCCTTTAATGATTCCAGAACAGAAATCAGCTGGTTTTTATCATGAACTTGAAAGGCTGAATTCTCCAAACTCACACCCGAATTCCGTTACGGTGTTGCAGTTTTTCAATATTTAATTGTTGAACCTTTTTTCAAGCCTGTACGATATCAGAAAGACTGTTGCTGCATAAAGTACCTGCATTATAAGCCCGGTCGAATATCCGCTCCACGGATTGAAGATTATCACTGCATAAAGCGGGCATAAAAGCGACACGATATCTTTTTTCGGCATAGTATACGCAATGTATCCAAGCAGAAACGATGCTATAAAGCATCCCAAAACACCCGAATACCAATATCCCGGCGCGAAAAACAGACCGAAAATCATCCCGATGACTATTCCTGAAAAGGCAACTACCGGCGGAATCAGCCATTTGTGCAAAAGAATTTTTTCAAAGATACGGATTTTACTTTTATCCATAATAACAACCTGTTAAACAAAAACCGGAATTACTCCCCGAAATTCCCTGAAGTACCTTAAATAATAGACATTTCCGGGATTACCCGGCAGGCAAACACCGTGCATGAAAGATTAGTCCTTTATTTTTTGACAGAAATTCCAAAAATCCTTTTCATTTTCTTCTTATGATAACTGCATTTATCACAGGGTCACCGGCGACAATATATCTTCTGATTACCTGCCCGTAAACCTCCACGATATCACCCTTATTCACGTCTTCTGACGGAGTTGTAAACATTTTAACGGATATTTCACCGGACTTGTCAGATACAAGGTACTGCGGCCTGTTAAGCGATTTGAAACGCACCCATCCGACTAAACCCTCTATTTTTACGATATCTCCAATCATTGCAGAAGTAATGGCGTTAATTCTTGTTTTCCTGGCTTCACTCTCATAAACCGGTGCAATTTTCTCATACTGGTCCTGGCTCATATAATTCAGGGCAGCAGGAATCAGAAGCAGCATGACAAGAAATATACTGCCAGTTATAAGAAACGAAAAGTCACCGCTTGAAACAAAATAGAATGCAAGAAACAGCGCAAGCATTACTACAACAGCAATATTAATTACCGAAATCCTTACAGTTTTGCCTTTTATCTTCATTTAACCTTTAACCTTTCAGTAAAAAAAATTAAATTTAGTTGCTTCCCTCAATCTCTTTCTTGAAGGAATAATAATAGATAACTCCGACAAATATCATTCCTCCGATAATGTTTCCGATTGTAACAACAATAATGTTGTTGGTCCACATGGAAACCCAGCTGAGATTGTTCAGTTTGGCCCCTATTGCCGCCATCTGGTCCGCCGACAGGTAAGGCGCCGTGAAAAGCCCTGCAGGAATGAAGAACATGTTTGCCACACAGTGCTCAAATCCGCTTGCAACAAAAGCCATTATCGGGAACCAGATTCCAAGGATTTTACCTACAGCATCATCCGCACATATTCCAAGGAGTATTGCAAGATTTACAAGCCAGTTACAACAGATAGCCTTCAGGAAACATGACCATGTCGCAGCAAGCCCTATATAACTCGTTTTACCGGCCGCAATGTTTACCGCTGTCATACCAAATGCAGTGACCGTCGCGGTGCCGGTTGCAGACCATGATGTATAAGGACCGTATGCAACAAAATAGGCAAAAACGATTGACCCGATAAGATTTCCTATGTACACCCACAGCCACAGCCTGAGAACTGATCCCCAGCTTATTCTGTGAATAAAGGCAGCCATAGGTGCAAACATTGCATCTCCTGTAAAAAGCTCCGCTCCAGTCAGAACGATTATGATAAGCCCGACAGGAAATACGGCACCAAGAACAAACTTGGCCATTCCTGAACCCAGATAATCAGCAACACCCGTCGAACATACAGTTGCAAGAGCAGCTCCCATTGCAATATAGGCACCTGCCATAAACCCACGAAGAAGCATGTTCCAGGCAGGTAATGCACACTTGCCTTTGCCGGCAGTTCCTACTTTGGCAATTATAGTCGCCGGTGCATGAAATACCATATCAATTACCTCCAAATTAAAGTATAAGCAAACTTTAAATCCGATATAACTCTCAATCTATCAGATTAACTGCTTACGACTGACAATTTAAACACCAATCCGGATTTTGGAAAGAGTCTCTTTACAGCTTACAGGCTTTTACACTGTACAGTACTCTTATGAGAACAAAAACCCGGAAAATTCCTCCGTTTTGCCACACAATGGTTTTAAATAATTATCAGCATTTCAGAATTAGGCAATTCGATATATAATATTTTTCTATTTATATCAGGAGAAAATAATCTTTTACAGAAAAAAAAGGTGAAGTACCCCTCTTTCAGGTAAAGATATCATAATTAATTGTATCAGAAAGTTAACATAAAAGCAACTCATTTTTTTACGGCACGCACCCTAAAAAAACAGCATATAATCTTTAATTTATAATAAAATCGCAAATTTACTGAATATGCAGGAAATGCATCCGGGGTACCCAAAAATAATTTTGGTAAACGTTTTTCTCCCAGGTCACCTGATATCACAAAAAATAAATGAAATGTCTTTACGGGCATGACCTTAATTAAAGGTAATACGAGAGACGGGAATCACTTCAGATTTTCAGGCATATTTACCCTATTTTGCCACAGAGGTCTTAATATAAACGCGAATATATAAATGAGGAACATTTTATCGTTTTTTTACATGTACAGCACATTCAATAAAATATATTTATTTAATTAATTTGTTTTGTAAATGAGCATTTATATCTCATATTTTTGATTAGAAAGGGCAAATATCCATTTTCTCTCCCAAATCATAAGTGTACTTTAAATAGGTTTTTTCTTTAAGGATATTTTGTAGAGGTATTGCAAACATGGAATTTAATTATGTCCCGACAACCTGTCCCTACTGCGGTGTCGGCTGCTCTTTTAATCTCGTCGTAGTTGACGGTAAAGTTGTAGGAACTGCGCCGTTTCAGCGTTCACCGGTCAATGAAGGGAGAATCTGCCAAAAAGGTGCATACGCCCACGAATTCGTAAACTCACCTGACAGGCTGACTACACCGCTTATAAAAAAAGACGGAAAATTCGTTAAGGCTTCATGGGATGAAGCAATAAGTCTTGTTGCGGAAAAATTCAACCAGTACAAAGGGGAGGAATCTGCAGTTATATGCTGTGCACGTGCGTCAAACGAAGACAATTACGCACTCCAGAAATTCGGCCGCATTGTTATGCAGACACCAAATGTCGATCACTGCGCAAGGCTGTGCCATGCGTCAACCGTCGCCGGCCTTGCACAGATTTTTGGTTCAGGAGCAATGACCAATTCTATAAGAGACATTGCCGAGACTGACTGTTGCTTCATAATAGGAAGCAACAATTTTGAGGCACATCCGCTTATAGGCAGAAGAATTATGCAGGCAAAAAAGAGAGGTGCAAAGATTATTGTCTGCGACCCACGCAGAACGCCTACTGCAAAACAGGCCCACCTGCACCTGCAGCACTATTCCGGCACAGACATAGCACTTTTAAACGGAATGATGCAGTATATCATCCAAAACGGGTGGGAAGATAAAAAGTTCATAGAATCCAGGACAACAGGGTTCGAAGAGTTCAAAAAGAACATAATGCAGGATAAATACAACCTCGACAACGTATCCAAAATTACGGGAGTTGCAAAAGAGGACATTGAAACGGCCTGCAAATGGATCCATGAAGCAGACAAAACATCCGCAATATATACTCTTGGAATTACCCAGCACACATGCGGCGTGGACAATGTCCGCTCCATAGGCTATCTCCAGATGCTTACGGGAAACATGGGAAAACCCGGCACAGGCGTAAATCCGCTCAGGGGGCAGAACAATGTCCAGGGAGCATGCGACATGGGCGCTCTTCCAAACGTCCTTCCGGGATACCAGAAGGTTACGGACGAGACTGTCATCAAAAAATTCGAGGATGCATGGGGAGCAAAGGTTCCGGCAAAAGTGGGTCTTACAATTCCTGAAATACTTGACACGTTCGCAGATAACCCCGACAAGCTTAAATGCCTTTACCTGATGGGAGAAAACCCGATTATATCCGACCCCGATATAGGCCATGTCGACAAGGCACTCAAAAATGTCGAGTTTCTTGTTGTCCAGGACATATTCCTTACAGAAACTGCAGAATACGCTGACGTAGTCCTTCCTGCTGTATGTTTTGCAGAAAAGGACGGAACGCAGACGAATACCGAACGCCGTGTCCAGAGATGGAGAAAAGCCCAGAACGGACCAGGAGAGTCGAAATATGACTGGCAGATAATCTCTGAGATTGCCTCCAAAATGGATATGGGTGACAAATTCAGCTGGGAAAGTGCATCCGACGTATTTGACGAGATGGCTTCCCTTACTCCCCAGTATTCAGGCATGAACTATGAAAGAATAGAGAAGCAGGGACTACAGTGGCCGTGCCCTTCCTTAGACCATCCGGGAACAAAAGTTATGCATGCAGAGACTTTCAATGGAATGCCGGAAGGAAAAGCTGCGTTTGCCCCGATTGAACACCGCCCGCCGGCAGAGGTGACGGACTCGGATTACCCGTACATTCTGACTACAGGTGCAACCATCTGGCACTGGCCGTCAGGGACTATGACACGCAGGTGCAAGACTCTTGACCGGGACTGCCCGACCGGATGGATTGAAATAAACTCAGAAGATGCAAAGGAGCTTGGAATCAAAAACGGTGATACGGTTACTGCATCCTCACGCAGGGGAGAAGTGGACGTTCCGGCAAGAATTACTCCTGACATCAAAAAAGGTGTGATGTTTATGCCTTTCCACTTCTGGGAGTGCCGGGCGAACTGGATTACAAATACGCCCTATGACCCGGTATCAAAGACGCCGGAATACAAAGTGTGCGCAATTAACGTAGTCAAAAAGCAGGAGGCGTAAGAAAAATGGCAGCAAAAAACGATAAAATATATGCATGGGCGTCGGATTCTGAAATTCTTTCAAAAGGAGAGTGCGGCGGAGCTGTTACAGCTCTTTTGAAATACGCACTTGAAAACAAAATTGTAGACGGCGTTCTGACCGTGCAGAAAGGGCTTGACCTGTATGATGCAAAGCCGGTGTTCATAACCGACCCAAAAGACATCACGAAAGCTTCGGGGTCACTTCACTGCGGGACTCTTCTTCTGCCCAAACTGATAAAAAAATACCTAAACGGCGCCAGGGATATGAAAATTGCGGTGACGCTTAAAGGCTGTGATGCAAAGGCGATGTATGAACTTGCAAAAAGGCAGCAGATAAACCTTGACAACGTTATAATGATAGGTCTTAACTGCGGAGGCTCGGTCTCACCCGTAACAGCCCGTGAGATGATAGAAAAGAAATACGATGTGGACCCGGACTCGGTAATCAAGGAAGAGATTGACAAAGGAAAGTTCATAATAGAGTATGAAGGCGGAGAAAAAGGAATATCCATCGACGAACTTGAAGATGAAGGATACGGACGCCGCCAGAACTGCCAGAGATGCAAGACCAAAATTCCCAGGCAGTGCGACCTTGCATGCGGGAACTGGGGAATAATCGGGGACAAAGCCGGCAAAGCCACATTCATTGAAATCTGTAGTGACAAGGGTGCAGACCTTGTGACAAAAGCCGTATCGGAAGGTGCAGTAAAATCATCTGAAGCATTACCCAAAGGGGTCGAAATAAGGGAAAAAATCGAGAATTCAATGTTCAAACTCGCCGACAAGGCTCGTGAAAAGCAGTTTGCAAAGCTCGGAAAAGGTGCGGAACGCCTTGAATTCATCATGGAAGAGACTTCAAAATGTATAAAGTGCTACCAGTGCATCGAAAACTGTCCCATCTGCTACTGCGTCGAATGCTCCACGAAAAAGCCATATCTGGTTACCCCGGGTCAGGTACCGCCTCCTTTCATGTTCCACCTTATCAGGTACTCCCATATATCTGACTCATGCATCAACTGCGGACAGTGTGAAGAGCTCTGCGCAATGGATATCCCGAACTCGCTTTACATGCATGCAATCCAGACCGAAATGCAGGACATGTTCGGATACGTCCCGGGTGAAAACATGGACCTGCCGGTTCTCTCGCTTGTCGAAGAGGGCCAGGAGAGAAAGCGCCTGGGTGACACAGGTGATGACCAGATATTCAATATCTTCAGTGACTGAATAAACCGGCAGGATAAAACGAAAAAAACAAATTTTTTAGTTCACAATTCCTGAAAAAACGGCAGACACCTGCCAGGAATTGTCAGAAAAAATATATCCGGAAAACTGCAACAGCCGGATTCAGCCAATATTTTTTCTGCACAGGAAATTGCTGTGAGCCAAAATATACTACATATAAAACTAACGGATCGCACAAAAAAGACACTTTTATTCTGCCCGAACTGCAATAAAGTGATTATCACAAATATGGTTCAACAAATATACTGTACTTATCTTATCAACAATGTGAATCAAATTGTATTAATTATTTTAGAAAAATAAGCAGTATATATTACATCGAGATAAATATTATTTCTTCATTTTTTTTATTTTTCAAGTTTATTTCCGTTTTAAACAAAAAATAAACTTTAAATGCGTAACCAGTTAGAGAGTATTTGTCAATATTTCATAAATATCTGACAGGCTGCCATAATGCCTGAATACAAAATGATCTTTAAAAAACGGGAAATTTAAAAAAGATCATCGGATTAAACGGCAGCCAAACCATATTGGTGGTGTTTTCTATGATTAAAGGGGAATTCAAGGAAATAATCAGGGATTTTATCAAAAATCCATCAGGTCCGATATTTAATTCAGAAAATTATGATGGTGATGAAAAGGAATATGCACAGCTCATGAATCTCCTTATGAACAAAATCAAGGAGATAGAGATAATAAGGGAGAAAAACGATAAAAAAGCTCAAAAACTCCAAAAAAGAGCGGATGCATTTTTGAAATTCAACCCGCAGGGGATTGCCGTCCTTGCAGCGGACAAGCACAGGCTTGGCTTAAACAAAGAATACGAAAGGGAATGGAGGGGAAGCTACGAAGAGCTTATGGCTAAAAAGCTGTATGACTTCGATATAACCGTAACCGGAGGAGACGACTTCTATGCATCCTTCGAGACAAAAAAACAGGCAGTATCAGATCTGGAAATCAGATGGCCTGAAGGCGAAGTCACATACCTGAGGCTCTTCCAGACACCCATTCTTGACGAAAACGGGGAAATTGACGTTAACTACTACATATACCAGGACTTAACCGAACAGATAGTAAAACTAAAGCAGATTCAACAACTTGAGAAAGTGTCTGATTCGATTGTCAGGGAAAATCCGATGCCTATCATTCTGTGGAATAAAAATCTGTCCATAGATAAGACCAACAGGGCTTTTATAAAGCTTTCAGGATATTCTGATGACGAAATCAAAAGCATTACAATAAAAGATTTCAAATACCATAAACAGGCGGGAGAATCAGTTTTAGAGACATTCGAGAGCAAAAAGGAAAGTCACGGAGAGGCTACGATTGAATTTCCGGCAGGGAACAAAGTGGTTGAGAGATATAATATCCCGTTCCTTGACGATTCAGGAGAAGTCAGTTCGGTCCTCACGGTCTATAACGACATTACGAAACTCAGAGAGGAGATGTCGAATTCAGAAAAGCTTCAGAGGCGTGCGGACGCATTTTTGAAGTTAAACCCGCAGGGGATTGCCGTCCTTGCAGCGGACAAACACAGGCTTGACTTAAACAAAGAATACGAGAGGGAATGGAGGGGAAGCTACGAAGAGCTTATGGCTAAAAAGCTGTATGACTTCGATATAACCGTAACCGGAGGAGACGACTTCTATGCGTCCTTCGAAACCAGAAAACAGGCAGTATCAGATCTGGAAATCAGATGGCCAGAAGGCGAAGTCACCTGCCTGAGGCTGTTCCAGACACCCATTCTTGACGAAAACGGGGAAATTGACGTTAACTACTACATATACCAGGACTTAACCGAAATAACTCAGGAGCTTAAAGAAGTAAAAAAACTCCAGAAACGTGCGGATACATTCATAAAAGACAACCCGCAGGCAATCGCGGTTCTTGCGCCTGACAAGCACAGGCTTGACCTTAACAGGCAATACGAGGAAAAATGGAGGGGAAGCTACGAAGAGCTCATGGCTAAAAAGCTGTATGACTTTGATATAGAGTTTACAGGCGACGACTTCTATGCATCTTTTGAGACAAGAAAAAAAGCGGTTTCCGACCTTGAAATAAAATGGCCAGACAAAACAAAGACATACCTGAGACTTTTCCAGACGCCGATTCTTAACGATTCCGGAGAAATTGATGTTAATTATTACATATACCAGGACAGAACCAGCGAAATTATCCAGAAGATGTACATGGACAAAGAGGTTGACAAAGTTGCATCAGACCTTAAAGAGATCGCAGCCGGAAAACCTGATAACATAAAACTTGATGTCGGCGATTCGGATGAATACACAAAGGAGATAAGGAAAGTATTCGTCGAAATATCAGCGTCCATCAAATCCGTCAGCGACACACTTAAAAGCCTTATTAATGACATAGATACCCTTGCAATAGCAGGAAAGAACGGAGAACTAAAAACAAGAGCTGACAACAGACTTTATGAGGGCGACTTTGCAACTCTTGTCGAAAATCTCAACAAACTTATGGAGGCTGTTGCAACACCGATATTTGAGGCCATGCAGATTTCCGGTCATTACGCAAAAGGAGATTTTTCAGCAAGATTTACGGATTCGATAACCGTCAGCGGCGATTTTGAGAAATTCAAGGAAGAGCTTAACAATATCGGTGAGAGTGTATCGAAGAACCTGAAAATAACAGACAACATCACGAAACAGGTCTCTGTAAACTCATCGGAGGTAAGCAAAGGAACAGACGAAATAGCAAAGGCCGCTGAAGGTGTCGCAAATACAAGCCAGAAGACCGCGGAACTCACGAAAAACCTTCTGGCAAGTATAGAGGATATAAGCAGACAGATTGCAGACCTGTCGGCGTCCAACGAGGAGATTGCCGGAACTTCACAGGAAGTCCTGAATTCGGCCGACCAGGTTGTCAGCATCGGAATTGAGGCCCAGAACCTTGGAAACGATGCAAACAAAAGAATGGCGAGTGTCGAAAGCATTGCAAGCGAGTCCGTAAAAGAAATACATGATCTTTCCGAGAAGATTAATGAGGTAGGAAAGGTTGTAAAGTTAATCAACAACATTACAGGCCAGATAAATCTTTTAGCCTTAAACGCCGCAATCGAGGCCGCACGTGCCGGTGAACACGGACGCGGGTTTGCCGTAGTTGCAGGTGAAGTCAAAAACCTCGCAGCTGAAGCGAGAACAGCAACAGATTCCATAGAAAATGTAGTATCCTCGGTTCAGGTAAGCAGTGAAAAAACTGCAAAAGCGATTAACTCCGCGAATACCGAAATACTTGACGGTGTAAAAAGCGTTACAAAAACAATAGAAGTCCTGAATACTATAATCAAAAACGCAGGTCAGGTCAAAAACGATATAGGCGAAATTGCAAAGGCAATCGAAGACCAGGCAAATATCTCCAACAGTGTTGTCCACTCCACAGAAACAGGAACCGAAAAGACAAAGGAAGTCCAGAGAGAAGCAGAAGAGCTTGCAGCCCTTGCCGAAGAGGCAAGTGCGTCGGTTGAAGAAATAGGAAGTGCAACATACGAAGTAACCGAACTTGTCAAAAAACTTGACGAAGCGAATTCTGCGTTCAAATACTAATATACCTGCATATAATATGCCATACCCAAAAAAAACAATTTTTTCCCTTTCCGGTTTCAATGCCATAAAGATGTTCGTTGAGAGCACGGTGACAACCGTCTTCTTCTCCCTCGCGGGTGGTACCGTCGTGATGCCTGCCGTTATTTCGCTCTTCTATAAGAAGCAGATTCGCGGATGAGTGGCTTCGTCAGGCATTTCATGAAAAAATGACATGGTGCGTGACCCACCTCAGGCTTTGAGTTCCCCTGAAGATATACTATACAGGGATTAAGTCAGGGGGCCTGGATAATCAACATATGAAAAAATTTATAGTTTTACGCAGACTTTTTTTATAAAGTGATTACAACCGGGGGCATTCGGAAAAATAAACATATTAATTATTTTAAGTTCCCGATAACCGAGATTGTTAGGACTATCACATAAATAAATCATCATTTTATATGATACTACAAAACCAAAGCTCATATTTTTTTGAAACAGAGGAATAAAAATGGCCCAGCTTGAACATATAGAAGCTATTGAAAAAAGGCTGTGGAATGCGGCCGACAATTTAAGAGCGAACTCAAACTACGCAAGCAACGAATATTTCCTGCCGGTTATGGGCCTTATATTTTTACGCCACGCATACAGCAGGTATCTTTCGGTGAAGGATGAGATAGAAAACGGTCTTCCCAGACGCGGAGGGAAAACACGGGCACTGGTGAAGGAGGATTTCTCCCAGAGGAGTGCAATCTTTCTCCGGCCTGAAGCACAGTTCGATTATCTTGTTTCACTTACAGACAGTGACGACAGGGCGAAAAAAATAATCGAAGCGATGGAGTCCATCGAAGAGGATTATGAAAGCCTCAGGGGAGTTCTTCCGAAGAACGAGTACCAGGAGCTTGACAACGGTGTACTCGGCCAGCTCCTCAGGACGCTGAACCCGGATGAACTGAAGCGTGTCTCAGGTGACGTTTTCGGGAGGATTTATGAATATTTTCTTACGCAGTTTGCAGACCAGAAGGCCCACGATGCGGGTGAGTTCTTCACTCCGGTATCTCTCGTATCCCTTATTGCAAATGTCCTTGAGCCTGAGAAGGGAATCGTCCTTGACCCTGCCTGCGGCTCCGGGGGAATGTTTGTCCAGAGCGCCCGTTTTGTCGAGCGGCTGCACGAAAACCCTGTTGACAGGCTGACTTTCTACGGTCTCGAGAAGAATGCGACGACTATCAGGCTTGCGAAGATGAACCTTGCAGTCCACGGTCTTGAGGGGAATATCCAGAGGGCGATTACGTATTACGAGGACCCTCATGAGCTTGTGGGGAAGGCGGATTTTGTCATGGCGAATCCGCCGTTTAACGTGGACGAAATTGATGCGGACAAGGTGAAAAAGGACCCGAGGCTTCCGTTCGGCCTTCCGGGGACGAACAAGAAGGAGAAGGTGTCCAACGGAAATTACGTCTGGATTAGTTACTTCTACAGCTACCTAAACGAACACGGCCGGGCTGGTTTCGTGATGTCTTCGCAGGCGTCGAGTGCGGGACGCGACGAGGCGAAGGTGAGGCAGAGACTGGTTGAGACGGGGGATGTGGACGTGATGGTTGCAATCCGCTCGAATTTCTTCTATACCCGGACTGTGCCGTGCGAGCTCTGGTTCTTAAACCGCGACAAACCGGAGGATTACCGGGATAAGGTGCTGATGATCGATGCGAGGAATGTTTTCCGGAAGGTTACCAGAAAAATATACGATTTCAGCCCGGAGCAGGAGAAGAATATTCTCGCGATTGTCTGGCTCTACCGGGGCGATACGGAGAAGTACCTTGATCTTGTCGCGGGCTACTGCCGCCGGATGCTGGAGGAGGGCGAATGCTGTTTTAAGGGCTGCAATGATGAGGGCGGGATGATAGAGCCGATCCCGTCTTTTATCTCGTCGATGACGACTTTACGTTCGTGTCTCGATCCGTTTGCGAGTACCCTGCCAAAGGATGGTCCGCATGTCGAAGCCCTGTCTGAGTTCGACGAAACCCTGAAGGTCTTCGGGTCGGATGCGGACTCTTTCGCTGATAATTTGTCGAAAGAAAAAGAATCATGGGAGGCACAGGGGACCACGAACGGCGAGCTGAAGGGGGCGGTCGACCGGCTGTTTCCGCTTGCGGAATCGGCCCGCGACCTGGTGAAACAGAGCGATCTTCTCTATAAGCTTGCAGTCCGCCTCATCGACTCTTTTGAAAGCGACTGCAATACAAAGAAGAGTCCGGCCTGGAAGGGAAAGGAGATAACAAGGACACGGAAGAATGCGGATTTCGCCCGGAATGTGGCGGTGGAGCAGCTGAAGCAGGTCCGTTATTTCTGGCGGCAGGCACACTGGCTGACCGAGCGTTTCCCGGACGCGAAGCTCTGCGATGTGGAAGGGCTTGTGAAGCTTGTGGACCGTTCGGAGATCGCGGAGAACGACTGGTCGCTTACGCCGGGACGCTATGTTGGTGTTGCACCTGAAGAAGTGGACGAGGACTTCGACTTCGAGGAGGCTCTCAGGGAGATCCACGTCGAACTTGAGGATCTTAATTCGGAAGCGGTGGTGCTTGCCGAGAGGATCAAGAAGAATTTCGGGGAGTTGGGGGTATGAGTGAGTGGGCCGGTTGTATGGAATCTCAAAATCTCCAACCACCTGTTGGAGATTTTCCGGGAATTCTTTCGGGTTCCTATATAAGGTTGGCCGGATGTTTTTTTTCGCCGCGGGAGGAATTCGCACCAGTGGTGCGAGAAATTGGGTTGATTCAGATTGTCAAAATCATTGATGAGATGATTTATGGCAGGGCCTTGCTGTTTGCCTGGAGGATTTTGAGGAACTGCGAGGGGGCAAACGTATGAAGAGTAATTTTCAAGAATTGGGGAAAGTATCAACGATTATTATGGGTACTTCTCCAAAAGGATCGACATATAATAATAACGGTCAAGGAGTGCCTTTACTAAACGGACCAACTGAATTTGGACCAGATCATCCTAATTGTACACTATATACTACAGATCCTAAGCAGGAATGTGAATCAAATGATCTGATATTTTGTGTTCGTGGATCAACAACAGGGCGTATGAATTGGGCTGATAAGAAATATGCACTTGGCCGCGGTGTTTGCTCAATTCGTGGGAATACGAGAGAGGATACAATTTTTATTAGTTACGCTCTTAAAATTTATCTCAAAAATTTATTACAATTCGCTGCTGGTTCTACATTTCCTAATCTTACAAAAGATGCACTCAATGAATTTAAAATTCCTTATCCCAACAATCGTAGCAAAATCGTAGATCAAATCTCCGCCTACGACGACCTGATCGAGAACAACCGGCGGCGGATCAAACTGCTTGAGGCGGCGGCCCGGATGCTGTATAAGGAATGGTTCGTCCGTCTCCGTTTCCCCGGTCACGAGCACGTGAAGGTTGTTGACGGGGTTCCTGAGGGGTGGGAGAGGAAGACCGCATATGAAGTTATGGAAGTCCTCAGTGGTGGAACGCCAAAGACAAATGTACAGGATTTTTGGGATGGCGACATTCCATTTTATACTCCTAAGGATTCTGTTGATTACGCTTATGTTAATAAAACTGAGAAAACACTGACAGAAGGAGGACTTCGTAATTGCAATAGTAAACTCTATCCAAGGGATACCGTGTTTATAACTGCTCGTGGAACTGTTGGGAAGATTAATCTTGCTCAAACTGCTATGGCAATGAATCAGTCATGTTATGCTTTAGTTGCAAAACCACCACTCAATCAGTATTTCCTTTATTTTGCTCTTGTTGAAGGGGTGGAACAGTTTAGAAGCCGTGCTGTTGGTGCTGTGTTTGATGCAATTATCCGGGACACCTTTAAATTGATCCCGTTTATAGTTCCTGACGAAAAATTGATTCAGGCATTTACTGATCACATTTCACCAATTCTTCAACAGATTAATCTACTTTCAATTGAAACAGAAAAATTAGTTCAGGCCCGCGATCTCCTCTTGCCGAAACTGATGAACGGAGAAATAAACGTATGACAACTAGCTTAAAAAATGAAAAAACACGGCTTCCACATGATAAATTCATTGCTGAGATCAAAAAGGAGAAGTCTCCATCAGAGATGATCACTGTTTATCTCAATGAAGAAACTGATGATGAAAAAAATGTATACATTGCGCATTAGTTCCAAATGATCAAGTCGAACAAAGCCTAGGTACTACTTCATGGGAGCTTTTATACGAGGAAGGATTTCCACAGGCTGGAAAATACCATTCAGATGGAAATATTTGTGTTAGATACTTGCGTTTTGGGGATGATTCTGGTATTGAAACACTGATTTTAGTTAGTTCATTTAGTGGCTTAAGGGACGAATACGCAGAAATTTGTGAAGAATTCCGTTTATTCCATAAATTATACTATGATCCTAAAAACAATCAATATCTTAAATTCGATAAAGCCGGGAATGAAGAAATCATCGCAATTGTCGATTCAAACAGAATCCAGATTAGATTAAAAGAGATTAAACAATTTTTAGCGATTAAAGAAATGAATTTATCTACTCTATATCATGGTCGCATTTATTCAAAAGAGAAACTTGAGGATCTTGGTTTAGAGGAGAGTTCAATTACAAATATTTGTGAAAATCTAATAAATCTAGAATTATCCTATCAGGATTTCAATGGTATTGATGGGATTAATTCCATAAGTTATCTGGAAGGGAAGCGTTTAGTTCAGCCATTTCCAAAGGAAAAAAGTGGATTCTGGGGTTTTGCTGAAGAGAAACCGAAAGAATATTCAGATTTTATAATTGGAGTCAGTGAGGATGGAGATTCGATCCTCCAAAAAGCTGATCCAAAAAAACTTGCTTATTTTCCAGACAAAGAGGATATCAAGTGCCCGAATTATATAACACCTGTTTTTTTCAGACTTGAAGTTCTGGATAAATACTACGATAAATCGAGTAAATATAAAATCGGAGATGGATATTTGTGTTGTGGTTATTTATGGAGTCTAAGAATAGACAACCACCACGATAATTGCGTTGTTGCATTTCTTGGGGATCTCGGTCGGGATCTGCCTTCTGAAGAACAAATTCACTGGAAGAGTTATAATATTCAGCCATGTGGAAAATTAAGTGAAACTATATTCCAAAGGGCATTCCTTGCCGAGGGAGTTGAATCAGATCGTCCAGAACATATCTTTTTTCAAAGATATCATAGACTATTCGATAGTAGTACCGATATCCTCGGATGGCCTATTTTACTGCCACTTGAAAAGGGAGACGAGCATTATCTAAAATCAATAAGAATCCCATCAACTGATGAACTGAAAGATTTCGATGAACTTGTTTTATCTCTTGCAAAGGTTTTGATTGATTCGCTATATGAAAAGAAATTAAATATGTTCATTCCAGAGGAAGAGCGAGGAAGTATAAAGGGCAGTATTGCTCGTCTTGAAAGAGCATTTGTTGAAAAAGGAGTTGAAGATTACGAAGACCACATCAGGTTCCTTCGTGATCTCCAGGAACTTCGATCGGCCGGGAGCGCTCATAGAAAAGGTAGTAATTATGAAAAAATCGCTGAAAAATTTGATATTCCCAATCAATCCTTAAGAATAGTATTTATTGGAATTTTAGAGAAAGGAATAGAAGTTCTTCAATTTCTTGATCTGGTCGTTCAAAGCGGATGTTTCCTGCCCGAAGAGGAATCCAAGGAAAAAACAAAATAAATTTAATATATCATTCAAAAAATCCAATTTTAGAAATAATTGTTATCAGGATTTATCATTAATGGGGGTACTTCCGTATGAGTGATACAGTCTTTACAAAAGTTGATTATACCCTGAATTCGCTGGTCAATAATATCGAAATGGGAGTCATCGGCCTTCCAGATATCCAGAGGCCGTTTATATGGAAAAATGCGAAGGTGCGTGATCTTTTCGACTCCATGTACCGCGGATATCCGATAGGATACCTTCTCCTCTGGCGAAACGGTCTTGCCAGCGACAGAACCATTGGAACGGATGTCAAACAGAAGACCCCGCAGCTGGTAATCGTCGACGGCCAGCAGAGGCTGACATCCCTCTATGCCGTCGTAAAAGGAGTGCCGGTTGTCCGGGGAAATTACAAAACCGAGTGTATCCATATATCATTCAATCCGCTGGAAGAGCGTTTTGAAGTATATGACGCCGCAATAGAACGGGACAAGGCGTATATTTCTGATATCTCGAAGATCTGGGAAACAGGTACGAACATCTTCAAAGTTGCCGACGAATACCTGAAGGGATTAAAAAGTGCAAGAGAAGTCAGCGAAGAAGAAGTTGAAAAGATCCAGAATTCTGTAACAAAGCTCCAGGCACTAACCTCTTTCCCGTTCACAGCCCTTGAACTGGCGCCGGACATCTCCGAAGAAGACGTCTCCGACGTATTCGTCAGGATAAACAGTGCGGGCGCATCATTGAACCAGGCCGATTTCATCCTGACGCTGATGTCCGTATTCTGGGATGAAGGGCGGGCGGAACTCGAAAAATTCTGCCGGGACGCCAGGCAGCCTTCGAAGGGAACACCATCGCCATATAACTACTTCATCGAGCCCGAACCCTCCCAGTTACTCCGCGTATGTGTAGGAGTTGCATTCAAGCGTGCACGTTTGCAGTACGTTTACTCGATCCTCAGGGGAAAGGACCTTGAAACGGAACAGTTCAGCGACGAACGCCGTGTCGAACAGTTTGAAAAACTTAAGGATGCACAGTCACGGGTCCTGAACATACAATACTGGCAGGACTTCCTCAGCTGTATCAGGCTTGCTGGTTTCCGCAGCGGGAAGATGATCAGCTCGCAGAACAACCTGCTGTTTGCGTACATGCTCTACCTGATCGGCAGAACCGAAGTGGGAGTCGATGAATTCACCCTTCGCAGGATAATTGCTCAATGGTTCTTCATGGCAGCAGTAACCGGCCGCTTCACAGGTTCGCCCGAATCGGCTATGGAATCCGATCTCGCCCGTCTGCGTGACATGGTAACTCCTGACAAATTTGTCAATCGTCTTCGCCAGATCTGCGAAATATCCCTAACTAACGATTTCTGGTCAGTAACTTTGCCCAACGATCTTGCAACATCGTCACCCCGAAGTCCTTCACTATTTGCATATAATGCCGCTCTTGTCCTTCTTGATGTAAGAGCACTGTTTTCAAACTCGAAAGTCGGCGATATGCTTGATCCCGCAATACAGGCCAACCGTTCACCAGTCGAACGCCACCACCTCTATCCCAAAGGGTACCTGAACGCACAAAATATCACGGATACACGAATAATCAACCAGATCGCAAATTATGCCTATGTCGAGTGGGCCGACAATACGAAAATATCGGATCAGCCCCCTGCGGAATATCTCCCTGAACTAAAAGACAGATTTTCAGAATCAGAACTGGCGGAGATGTATCATTATCATGCACTCCCTGAAAAATGGGAACATCTGGAATACAACACATTCCTTGAACAACGAAGGGAGCTGATGGCTAAGATCATCCAGGAAGGTTACAGAAGACTTGTCGCAGGCAGAGATGAGATCAAACAGGAAAAATTTGATCTTTCTGTTCTCATCGACAATGGGGAGTCTGAAGCCGTTGAATTCAAATCAACCCTCCGAACCAACCTTCATACAGGCTCTCCCGACCAGAGAATAGAGTTGGCCGCATTAAAAACACTTGCAGGTTTTCTGAATACGAACGGCGGCACACTGGTTATCGGCATATCCGACGACGGATCACCGGTCGGATTAGAAGCGGATAATTTTCCCAACGAAGATAAAATGAGTCTTCACCTTGTAAATATTGTGAAATCGCGAATCAGTCCCCAGACACCAACGCTCATGAACATGCACTTCGAAGACCATGAAGGAGAACGTGTAATGGTTATACGTTGTCGCAAGTCTTCGTCACCCGTGTTCGTAAAAGACAATGAGCACGAGAGATTCTACGTTCGCACCGGCCCTTCCACCACAGAATTGAAGGCAAGCCAGACACATGAATACATTAAAGATCGATTCAAAAAATGACTCACCCCCGGTGTACTGAAGAAACCCTCTTCAAAAAACTAATGAACGGAGAGATCCCCGTATGAACGAATCGCAGCTTTCCGACCTTCTTTCTCTCGGCGAAGGCTTCACGACGGAGTTCAAGAAGTCCGGGACGTCGAACATGGGCCGCGAGATCTGTGCATTCGCAAACGCGACCGGAGGAGTGATCCTCGTCGGGGTCGCAAACGACGGGAAAATCTGCGGAGTCTTTGATCATAACAGTCTTAAGTCCGAAGTCCGGACCACCGCCCGGTCCGCCGAGCCGCCAATCGCCGTTGAGGTTGAAAGCGTCGGTGATGTACTCTGTGTGACCGTCCCCGAACAGCAGGGAAAACCGTATTCTTTCGGGGGACGGTTCTTCATCCGCGAAGGAGCAAGTTCCCAGCAGATGTCACGAGACGAGATACGCGAATTCTTCTACAAGGAAGGACTGATCCATTTCGACGAGACAGCCTGCGACAGGTTCGACCTGAAAAGAGACCTCAACGCGGAAATCTGGGAGCGTTTCTCCCGGAGGGCACGGCTCCCCAAAGGAGTCGATATGCTCTCCACCCTCCAAAACCTTCACCTGGTCCGTGACGGCCGGATGACCCATGCCGGTGCATGGCTCCTCACCAACGACATAACCGCCATCAGCATCAGTGCAACAGTTACATGTGCACTCTTTCGCGGAACCGATAAGGTACAGATCCTCGACCGCAAGGAGTACAAAGGCGACCTCTATTCAATCTACGAAGATTGTATGGCCTATCTTCAGTCGAAACTCAATACAGAACTGATCCCGACCGCAACCGGCCGGGAAGAAAGACCTGAACTTCCGGTCGAGGCACTAAGAGAAGCTCTGGTCAATGCCATAGTCCACAGGGATTACAGGTCTACGGCAAATATCCAGATCTATATCTTCCATGACAGGGTCGAGATCGTCGCACCCGGAGGTCTCCCCGCCGGAATGAGAGAGGAAGATCTCGGCTTCAAAAGTGTACCCAGAAATCCGCTTCTCTTCGGGATCTTTCAGAGGATGAACCTTGTGGAGCAGATCGGAAGCGGAATCCGCAGAATTCGTATGATGTGCAGGGATTACAAAGTAGATGAGCCGGTGATCGAAGTTTCCGAATCCTGGGTGACGGTAACATTCAGGCGCCCTGTTATGTCACAGCCAGAGTCACAGCCAGAGTTACAGCCAGAGTTACAGCCAGAGTCAGGGGCAGAGTCGTTGGAAAACCGTATAATCAGAATGCTTTATCAGAAGTCGATGTCAAAGTCAATGTTATCCAGTGAATTGGGGCAAAAGGAGATCTCCGGTCAGCTCAACAAAGTCGTCCGTGAATTGATGGCCGAAGGCTATGTCGAATACACAATCCCTGAAAAGCCCCGAAGCAGGCTTCAGAAGTACCGCCTAACTGAAAAGGGAAAAAAAATCCAAGAAAAGAGCGAAAAATGACCCGCGGCATATACACCGAAGACACACTCGTCCAGCAGACGACCGCAGAATACCTCAGTGATAAACTGGGCTGGGATTCGGTGTACGCCTACAACAGCGAAGACTTCGGACCGGACAGTCTTCTCGGAAGAAACTCCGACCGCGAAGTGGTCCTTACGCGGCCTCTCAGAAAAAATTTAAAGGAACTAAACCCCGGACTGCCTGAAGAAGCGTATGACGATGCAATCAGGCAGATAACGTCAGCCACAGCAACACAGTCTCTGGTCGCAACAAACCGTGAAAAATACGAACTCATCCTTGACGGTGTTCAGGTCACCTTCAGAAACGAAGAAGGCGAACGGAAACGCGAGAAGCTGAAAGTCATAGACTTCAAAGAACCTGAAAAGAACCATTTCCTCTGCGTCAGGGAATTGTGGGTCAGGGGTGACCTGTACAGGAGAAGGGCTGATATAACCGGTTTCGTAAACGGCATTCCTCTCCTCTTCATGGAGCTAAAGAACGTAAACAGGGACATACGTGCCGCCTACGAAAAAAACTTCAAAGACTACCTCGACACGATCCCGCACCTCTTCCATCACAACGCCTTCGTCGTACTCGGAAACGGAACCGACGCAAAGGTAGGGTCCATAACCAGCCGGTTCGAGCACTTTAACGAATGGAAACGCCTCGAAGAAGACGACCCCGGCATCGTCGACATGGAAACCCTCCTCAAGGGAACCTGCGGGAAGAAAAACTTCATCGACCTACTTGAAAACTTCATCCTCTTCGACAACTCCGCCGGAAGCACCAGGAAGATAATCGCCCGCAATCACCAGTTTTTGGGAGTGAACAGGGCATTTGAAGCAGTAGAAGACAGGAAGAACAGGAACGGAAAACTCGGCGTATTCTGGCACACCCAGGGAGCCGGGAAAAGCTACTCGATGGTCATGTTCACGAGAAAAGTCCATCGCAGACTCGGCGGAAACTACACCTTTGTCGTACTCACCGACCGCGAAGACCTCGACACCCAGATCTACAAGACATTTTCCGGGTGTGGAATAGTCGACAACGACAAGGAACCGTGCAGACCCGCCGACGGAAAACACCTGGAAAGACTTCTCACCGAACACAAATCATACGTCTTCTCCCTCATCCAGAAATTCAACAAAGAAGTCGACCCTGAAAAAGGCTACACATTACGCGACGACATCATCGTAATCACCGACGAAGCCCACAGAACCCAGTACGGAACCCTCGCACTAAACATGCGAAACGCACTCCCCAACGCAAGTTACATCGGATTCACCGGAACACCCCTCTTCAAGGACGACGAGATCACACGCCGGGTATTCGGCAGCTACATCTCCACCTACGACTTCAAAAGAGCAGTCGAAGACCAGGCGACCGTCCCCCTCTACTACGAATCGCGGGGCGAAAAACTCGGCGTCGCAGTCGGGGACATCAACGAAAAGATAGCCGAAAAACTCGGAGACCTCGAAGTCGACGACATCGACGCCGGGCAGAGACTCGAAAACGAGCTCAAAAGGGATTACCATATCATCACCGCCGGAAAAAGGCTCGACCAGGTAGCCCGTGATTTCGTCGGCCATTATTCCAACGCATGGGAGAGCGGCAAAGTCATGCTCGTCTGCATAGACAAAGTAACCTGCGTCAGGATGTACGACCTGATCGCCCGGTACTGGGACGAACAAAGAGCCGAACTCGAAAAGGAGGCGGAGCACACCCCCGGCGAACAGGAAGAGATCTATCTGAGAAGGCAGATCGAATGGATGCGTGAGACCCGGATGGCAGTAGTCGTAAGCGAAGAGCAGGGCGAAGTCGAGAAATTCCGCCGGTGGGACCTTGATATCACCCCCCACCGCCGCATGATAAAAGAGGGAATCGACATCCCGGAGTCGATGCGGAAACTCCCTCAATATCACAACATGCAGCGGCTGGCATTAGACGACGCATTCAAAGAGGAAAAACACCCGTTCAGGATCGCGATAGTCTGTGCAATGTGGCTAACCGGATTCGATGTCCCGTGCCTCTCGACACTCTACCTCGACAAACCCCTAAAGGCACACACCCTCATGCAGGCGATCGCGAGAGCCAACCGCGTCAACGAAGGCAAGAACAACGGGATGATCGTCGATTACTGCGGCATTCTGAGAAACCTTCGCAGTGCACTCGCCACATTTGCAGGAAGAGGCGACGACGGCCACGGCGGAGAAGACGGAGAAGTCGATCCTGCAAAACCCGAAGAAGATCTAATCGCCAGCCTCGCCGAATCCATAAACCTTGTCAGGGCATTTCTCAAAGAAAACGGTGCGTCACTTGATAAGATAAGCTCAAAATCCGGTTTTGAAAGGAACGCCGCAATCCTCACCGCAAAAGAGGCGGCAAACGGGAATGACAGGACACGGAAAAAATTCGAGGTCATGTGCCGCGAAGTATTCAGGAAATTCAAAGCCTGCATCAATGTAGAGGGCATAAACGGTTACAGGCCGGATTACGAAGCAGTCAATATAATCTACAAGAGCCTCCAGCATGACCGTGACAAAGCCGATATCTCCGGTATAATCCGTGAACTCCATAAGATCGTAGACGCTTCGATTGATACCCAACCGGAGAACATAGGCGAAGACAGAGTGATCTATGATATAAGCCGGATAGACTTCGACAGGCTCAGGCAGGAATTTAAGAAATGCCCGGCCAAGCGGACGACAGTTCAGAATCTAAGTTACGCAATCGAACAGAGACTTAGACGGCTGCTCGAACAAAATCCGCTGCGGACCGATTTCCAGCGACACTACGAGGAGATAGTAGCCGAATATAACCGCGAGAAAGACCAGGTGATAATTGAAAAGACATTCGAGGCACTGCTTGTACTCGTAGATGAGATGGAAGAGGAGGAAACCCGTGCCGCCAAGGAAGGTCTCGACGAAGAGACCCTGGCGATATTCGACCTCCTTAAAAAATCCGACCTCTCCCCCGCCGAGATAAAAAAGATCAAAACGGTCGCAGCGGATCTTCTGAAGACTTTGAAGAAGGGAAAACTCCGGGTGGATCACTGGCAGGAGAAAGAGGCGACCCGTGATGCCGTCCGCCTGACGATTCATGACTTTCTTTGGAATGAAAAGACCGGCCTTCCGGTGGATTACTATACGGAAGGGGATGTGGAGGCCAGAACGGATGAAATCTACCGTCACATATACCGCGTATATCCAAGGCTTCCGTCACCGGTATATGAGACCGAGACTACTGCATAAACCACGAGAATCATCAAAATAGCATTTATTTTACAAAACAAGGAAAATACATGGACTGAGCGACAATAAAACCTGAAGTTAAATTCTATACATCAAGGGGATCGTTAAGACAGCCTTTGCAGGGATGGACAAGCATTCCTGCGTCAGGTTAATAGTTAGTGCAATTTAAATTTTATGGCACCATGATATGCAATGAATATCCCCATCCGCGCTTGGATATTTCTGTTTAGCTTTATTAACAGCATCTTCGCAGTCACGGAATCCACCCAAGTACTCTGGATTCTTGATCATCTTTAACTATGGACAACCCTCAATGTGTACTTCGTCGTTTCCGGGGCTTTTTTTAAAGGTCTTAATGAAGTGTCCTTATTGTTGCCGTGAAAATCATCAGCAGTTATCTTTGAAGACGTGGTGGTCATACTAAAAAATACAGTTTCAGAAGTGATAAACCTTAAACTTCAGGACGGATGGACTGGGCGGGAATTGAACCCGCGGCCTCTACCATGCCAAGGTAGCGATCTTCCCCTGATCTACCAGCCCTTAACAAAAAGTGCATTACATATTTTGTTAATCTAGGATAAATAGAGTTTGTTTTAGTCGCACCGGGAGGCAGTGCTTTGAGGATCATAAAACTATTTTTTTGCAATAAAATTTTGGATAAAACATTGGTATAACTGAATCATAAAACAGATTTATGGAATAAATCCAAGATGAAACAGGATAAAACGGGGCCGGTTTAAAGTAAATATCTGAAAAGAAGTTTTCAAAAAAAATTCAAAGAGAAGAATTCTTCTGATATAAATAACAACATTAGAAAAAGATGAGAGAAGAGTACAGGCAGGCCGCACATCTGTTTTTCGGTTTTATCATTGCATTCTTCATATTCTTTGCGGATAAAAAAACGGCAGTATATGTCATGGCAATAGTCGTTTTTCTATCCGTTGCGATATCTGATGCCGTAACAAAAAATATTCATGTACCGCTCTTTTCGGAGATAATACAAAAACTTGAAAGAAACAACACAGTCCCCGGAAAAGGCACAATTCTTTTCTTTATAAGCACACTTACCTGTCTCGTGCTCTTTGAGAAAAATATCGTTTTTGCCGCAATTTTAGTTCTGGCCGTACTTGACAGTGTAACGACAATCATCGGGATTAATTTCGGCAGGACAAAGATCTACAAAAAGAAATCACTGGAAGGAACTGCCTCGGGAATAATCGCCGGCTTTATTGTATTGATATTCCTCATAAATCCACAGACTGCCCTGGTTGCTTCGGCCCTTGCAGGAATTACGGAACTGATATCCCCTGTCGATGACAACCTGACGATTCCCCTCGTTGTATGCATTGTATTATCCATATTATAACATTTTAATGTCCCGGACATATTATTATAAAATATAAAAATAAATCTGCCAGTATAAACAAGACAAAGCACGAGAATATCTGCCTGTAAAAAAACAAAATATTAAGACTATCTTTTGTAAAATCCGGTTTAAAGGTACAGGGCAACAGAATACCTGCAATAACAGGCAGGGATCATACTTTTTTAATATACGTATTAATATCTCATAAAAAAGAGAAAATATATAAATCCTCGGAAGTCGGTTGTTTAAATCGTAGAAGGTGATTATAAATATATGGAAGAAAGAACCCTCCTCAAACTGCTGATAATAGTTGTAGTTATACTTGTTGCCTCTGTCACAGGCAATATACTCCTTTATATGGGGATCACCAGTACAGAAACCTGCCCGGGTTACAGCAATGCCTCGGATCTGACAAAAGACAATAATATTCAGAAAAAGTCACTGTCGTACATGGACTACAGCGGAGCATACCTTGAAAGCGCCGACCTTTCAAAAGTATATGCATACAAGGCGACGCTTTCAGGCGCTGACATGAGAAAAGCCGACCTTCACGGTGCAACACTTACACTTGCGGACCTGACCGGAGCAGACCTCTCAGGTGCAGACCTTATAGGAGCAAGACTTGACTACTCAATTCTGCGCGGAGCAAACCTGACCGGAGCAGACCTCACATTTGCGGATCTTAAAGGCGCAGACCTCACAAATGCCGTTCTCACGGATGCTCTCATAGAAGACGCCGATTTCAGGTGGATTAAAGGAAACTACACAAAATAAACAATGAAACTGTTAAATAACTGCAAATCTACATAGACAATTCTAAAATAAATATTTTTTTCAGGTGAAATTCCCGAGTGCTGATAAAACCCGTGCACGTGATTTCTGCATATCAGGAAGTGTCAGAACCTGACCGTCCTTTATAAAACTCTTGAGCATCTGCCTTGCGTTTTCGGGAGGAGGCGCATTTAAGGGAAGCATTACATGACTGCCGTCGTCATATTCATAGACCTCCTTTATGCCGCTTTTTTTGCCCCTTTTTGATACTGACTTCCCGTCGATTTCAACAATATCAAGAGAAAAGTCCACTACAGGAGCATTTGCGATTGCTCCACCGACACCAAATGCATCCACTATATCCGAAAGGCTTCCTACATCATCCGCCGTAAGGCCCCCGGAAAGAAAAATTCCTACATCTGAAAAACCGTTGATATCAAGCTCCCATCTTACTTCCTCAATAATAGAGCGGATATCCCCTTTACGTGAACGCGGGGTGTCAAGTCTTACAGCCGTAGCACCTGCCTTTGCTGCAGAAAGCGCCTCACGTTTTTCATCGCAGTAGGTGTCGCAAAGCATCACACGCGGGACTTCAGGAGGTGCATACTTGTCAAAATTGACCCAGGCATCATTTGGAGTTTCATGGCACATCACATAAGAATGCGGCATAGTCCCTATCAGAGGAATACCTGCCGGCGCACAGGTATTGCTTGCACCGTCAGCACCGCCAATCCAGGCAGACCTTTCAATCATCCCTGATATTGAAGGGTGCTGGCGCCGTGAACCAAAGGAGTAAACAGGGACACTGCCTGCACATGCCTTAATAAGAGCAGCAGAAGATGCGATGCCTGATGCATGGCACAAAAATCCCAGAAGAGCAGTCTCATACCTTCCGAAAATACGGTAATTTCCGGTTATCCTCATAACAGGCTCTCCCGGATAGAAAATGCTTCCTTCAGGCATCGCAAACACATCCACGGAAAGACCTTCGAGAAGCTTTAAAGCATCATCAAGACCGCACAGAACCCCCCAGTCATTAACAAGCGATGCAGCAGTTATTTCGACAGCAACAACAGGATTTTTGTTTTCAACAGTCAATATATCCTCTATTCTTGCAAAATAAATATCTGTACATTCCCCTGCCTTTATCTGGTCGTCACCGACGGTATGAAATATTCCCATTCAAAAGTTATGAGGGCATATAATCAGTTAAGAGTTTTGATAGTCCCCGCAATACCCAAAAAAACTGCCCCGGATATAAACAGGCTGAAACCACCGGCTGAAAATCCCGTTATCGGATATACTCAAAAAACCTTTCTTCATGCGGAATTATAAAAATCAGGCAGTAACAAATATTAACCAGAATTGTGCAGCAGGAACAGAATCCGTATTCACCCTGATGGCTGACAAAAAAACGGTCCGAAAGAAAATTACAGGATTACCGGATATATGAAAAGGTCTCCGGCTGCAGACATAACAACTGGTAACGGTGATAATCAACAATGCTTGGAATCATAGGAGGAACAAGTCTTTTTTACGCGGATCTGCCGAAAACTGAGAAAAAAATTATTTCAACACCATTCGGACCCGCTGAAGTTTACCTTGGAGATATTGCCATTCTCATGCGGCACCAGTTCAGAACCCCGCCGCACAGGATTAACTTCCCTGCATGCATATCCGCACTCTCCCTTGCAGGAGTAGACAAAATCGTCGCATTTGGATCAGTAGGGTCTCTTAAAAAAGAGATTGGACCGGGGACAACCGTTCTTCCGGATGATTACTACAGCCCGTATTCTATACCGACTATTCACAACAATGCAATAGGGCACGCAAAACCGTCGGTCGATGCAGGGCTCATCAGTAAAATAAACAAAAACATCCCGGAAACAATTGCCGGCGGGACTTATGTCCAGACAAAAGGGCCCAGGTTCGAAACCTCCGCAGAGATTAAGATGCTAAAAGACGCCGGGGATATCGTAGGAATGACTATTGCAAGCGAAGCTACAATTGCAAACGAACTGGAAATACCCTTCGCTGCGATATGCTCGGTTGACAACTACTGCAACGGCCTGTGCAAAGAAGAACTCAGCTATGATTTGATTCTTGAAAAGTCCAGGCAGAACAAGGAAAAAACAGAAAAAATAATCGGTAAAATAATAGATCTTCTCGGGTAAATTATTAAAAAGCAATAAATAGACAGTTTTTTGACAGAAATTTGAAAAAATGCACCCTAAAACGATGAAACTAAAAAGCAGGTTATATTTTCATGTGAGGTTACACATTTAAATCACCTGATACAAGATAATTTTAATAAAAAATTTAAAGGAGATAATAACATAACATGCAGGAAAAAGATGAATCGTCCGGTATTTATGATGGAAACAAGACAGTTCTTCTCCGAAACACACGTGTTAACGGACGCAAAAGTGATATTTTCATCAGCGACTCGGGAATTATTGAGGAAATCTCAGAAAAATACTCCGGCAAATCCGGAGAGCCCGAGTTTATAGTCGACGCAGAAAACACTGTCGCATCACCCGGGTTTGCAAACACCCACACACATGCTGCAATGACTCTTTTACGCGGATATGCCGACGACATGCACCTTCAGCAATGGCTTTCCGAAAAGATCTGGCCTCTTGAAGCGCACCTGAAGGCGGAGGATGTCTACTGGGGTACAAAGCTTGCATGTACAGAGATGATCCGTTCAGGAACGGTTGCATTCAACGACATGTACTTCTTCATGGAATCAGCGGCAAAAGCCGTTGAAGAATCCGGAATCAAAGCAGTTTTAAGTTACGGGTTTATCGATTTCGGCGACAGCGACAAGCGGGAGTCTGAAATAAAGGCTACGGAAAACCTTTATCAAAATATCAGAAAAATGGATAATCCACGCATAAAAGCCGCCGCAGGTCCCCACGCACCCTATACCGTATCAAAAGAGGGCCTTAAATGGTGTGCGGAGTTTTCAAAGGAAAAGGACATAATGCTCCATATACATCTCAGTGAGACCGAAAATGAAGTAAAGGAGTGCATTGAGAAAAATGGTGTCAGACCTGCAAAGCTTCTGGATGAATGCGGATGCCTAGGTGAAAAGACTGTTGCCGCCCACTGCTGCTGGCTTGACGACGCAGAATGCGAACTTCTCGGAAAAAGACACGTCTCGGCATCTCACAACCCCGTCTCGAACATGAAGCTTGCCGTAAACAGGGCAATGCCATACCAGAAACTCCTCGACTCAGGCGCAAACGTGGCTCTCGGAACTGACGGGTGCTCATCGAACAACAATCTGGACATACTTGAAGAGATGAAGACCGCAGCAATTCTTCAGAAATTTTTCTGGAACTCGGACACTGTCCTTCCGGCCCATGAAGCTGTAAAAATGGCAACTGAAGCAGGCAAAAAGGCTCTCGGGTTTGGTGACGGAATTCTAAAAGAGGGAGCGCAGGCAGACATCGTGCTTTTGAAGACAAACATTCCCTGCATGACGCCTCTGTTCAGCCAGGACTCAAACACAGTCTATTCATGCAGCTCGAATGCAGTTGACACTGTAATCTGCAATGGTCGTGTTCTGATGCACGACGGTTTTATTCCGGGAGAAGAGGAGATCTGCAAAAAAGCCTCAGAAACCGCCGAAAACCTTGTCAAAAGATACAAAGACTCATTATAACCCACACCTCTTTTTTTCTGTCAAATAACCGGCCGGTTTTTTTAGGATTCACGATAATTCCCGGTAATTCATAAAGCCGGCGAAATGCCGGATTAAAACTGCATAACAAATAACAGGAGAAACTGTTTTTTAGAGGAGGACTACCTAAAAAAGAGAAATAATTTTGGATTTTCAGGCTGTTTCAATATTTGAAACCTTCTCAAGGCCAAGTTCTTTTATCGAAATGCTCTGCATTTCATGCTTTTTTATCTTTCCGGACACATTCATCGGGAAACTGTTCACGAACTTTACATACCTCGGGATCTTGAACCTTGCAATTCTGCCGTTGCAGAACTCTTTAAGCTCCTCTTCCGTCATTGTGCACCCGTCACGAAGCCTTACCCATACCATAAGCTCCTCACCGTATTTCTCGTCAGGCACACCAATAACATACGCGTCCTCAATCTTGCGGTTTGTATAGAGGAATTCCTCTATTTCACGCGGATAGATGTTCTCGCCCCCGCGAATCACCATCTCCTTTAACCTGCCGACTATCTTCACGTATCCTTCTTCGTCCATAATACCAAGGTCTCCGGTATGGTTCCACCTGTCGGCATCAATTGTCTGGCGGGTGGCGCTCGGGTTGTTGTAATAGCATTTCATTACGACATACCCGCGTGCACATATTTCCCCTGGCTCTCCGCGGGGCACAATCCTCTGCGTTACCGGGTCGATTATTTTAAGCTCAACATGAGGAAACGTCTTGCCGACCGTTGTGACCCTTCTTTCAAGCGGGTCGTCGGTTGTCGTCATAGTAACACCAGGCGATGTCTCTGTCTGACCGTAGACTATAACAATGTCCCTCATGTTCATCTTTTCATTTACGGCCTTCATGTACTCGATAGGACACGGAGAGCCTGCCATAATTCCTGTCCTGAGTGTGTCGTATTTGTATTTATTGAAATTGGGATGCTTCAGCTCCGCTATAAACATTGTCGGAACACCATGGACGGCAGTGCATTTTTCCCGGTCAATAGTCCTCAAAACCGCCTCTGCATCAAATGCCGGAGACGGGATAACCATTGTCGCGCCGTGAGTAACGCTTGCCATATTGGAAAGGACCATACCAAAACAGTGGTAGAAAGGAACCGGTATGCACAGCCTGTCTTTTTCGGTGAACCCCATCCCGGAACCTATCGTGTAGCCGTTGTTCATGACACTGTGATGAGTAAGTACAACTCCTTTGGGATAACCGGTCGTCCCGGACGTATACTGGATGTTTACCGGGTCATCAAACGACAAAGTATCTTCTCTTTCCTTTAATTCATCCCGGCTGATATTTTTCCCTTTTTCAAGGAATTCGTTCCAGGTAAACATGCCGTTATAAGGGATATTGCCCATAAAAACGACATTTCTGAGGAACGGAAACTTTTCAGTCGAAATTTTTCCGGGACGGGACTCTATCGCCTCGGGACAGGATTCGTAAAACATCCCGACGTAATCGGAATTTTTGAACCTGCCCTGAAGAATCAGAGTATGGACTTCGGACTGCTTCAGTGCGTACTCAAGTTCAAAAGTCCTGTATGAAGGGTTTATATTCACCATTATCGCACCGCACTTTGCGGTTGCAAACTGAACGACTACCCATTCCGCGTAGTTCAGCGCCCAGATACCTACGCGGTCACCTTTGTTGACTCCGAGGGCCATAAGGCTTAGTGCAAGCTCATCCACTTTCTCAAGGAATTCGCTGTACGTCCACCTTATGTTCTGGTCTACTGCAACCAGAGCCTCAGTATCAGGGTATTTTTTGGCGATTTCTTCAAGCATCTCCCCGATTGTCTTTCCAATCAGGGGTACGTCGGACAAACCGCTCGCGTAGCTTATCTCAGCCATATCCATAAATGTTGATCAAAATAGGCATTATATTTGACGGATTAGCAGGCACGTTCTAAGATAAAATTACGGCATTTCGTACCTTTCAAAAACATCCGGTCCGGAAAAAAAGCAACAGGGGCTGATAAAAAAATTTCATGCGAAACATAGGATTTTAAAAAAGTCAATATCAAAATCGTTAAATTCTATTATGTTCCAAATTATTTGGAATCATTAGATTTCAACGGGGTCGTGGCCTAGTCCGGCATGGCGACGGGCTCCAGCGGTCTTTGCGTATGATGAACAATGGGTCTTTCTGAGGAGAAATCCTGTGATGATCCGTTGGAGCGCTGATGCAAAATCTGCATCTCCTGATGAAAGCGCTTATAAGAAAAACGCATGTTCGGAGAGACCCGTCGATCGTGAGTTCAAATCTCACCGACCCCATTTTAAAATCAGAAACTGCCCGGCCGTAACCCTTAATTGCGCAGGCAGACTTTTTTTGGGGCTTAACCAGGTATTCAAAAGAACGGAAGCCGCTGCTTCGGTCAGAATTGAACTTTTTTCCCAAAAGACAGAAAATATTTTGGCTTAGACTGGTATTCCGCACTTCTCGCCTTAATTCATTCAAATCCACTTTAATCCGGACTTTCAGGACTGTTCAAATTTTAAACGGCTAACTGTGATACCCTACCTATTTCTACAATTAAAACCCATAATTAAGACAGGTAGGAAACCTGATATGTATTTAATTGGTGAAGCACTCGAAGGTGAAGGCGCAGAGCTTGCGCATATAGATCTTTTAATTGGTGATAAAACAGGCCCCGTCGGAATGGCGTTCGCAAACGCGGCGTCCCAGCTTTCAGCAGGACACACTCCTCTTCTGGCTGTGGTAAGGCCGAACCTTCTGACAAAACCTGCAACTCTTATAATACCGAAAGTTACACTCAAACACGTATCACAGGTAAATGCAATGTTCGGCGCTGTACAGGCCGCGGTTGCAAAAGCCGTTGCAGACTGCTACGAAGAAGGCGTCTTCGATAACAGGGAATGCGACCCTGAAGACATGGTTATCCTTGCAAGTGCATACCTGCACCCTGACGCAAAGGACTACAACCGTATATACCGCTACAACTACGGTTCAACAAAACTTGCAATAAACCGTGCTTTTGACAAATTCCCTGACAAGAAGACACTGATTAAGGAAAAAGACCGCGCAGGGCACGCTGTTATGGGCTTTAAGGTACAGAGACTCTGGGACCCGCCATACCTCCAGGTCGCCATGGACCTTGTCGACATGGGCACAGTGGAAAAGGTCTTAAATGCTGTTCCAAAGAACGACCACGTATTAATCGAGGCCGGAACTCCTTTAATCAAACAGTTTGGGCTTTCCGTCATAGGGAGCATCAGGAATATAAGACCTGATTCATTCATCATCGCTGACTTAAAGACACTTGACACAGGAAACCTCGAAGCGAGAATGGCTGCAAACGCATCAGCAGATGCAGTCGTTGTATCAGGTCTTGCACCTGTATCGACAATCGAGAAGTTCATAAAAGAGACTAAAAAGACTGGTATTTACTCAGTAATCGATATGCTAAATGTAGAAGACCCGGTCAAACTCATAAAAGAGCTTGCAGAGAGAGATGCAGTTCCGTCAATCGTCGAGATGCACCGTGCAATAGACAACGAGTCGACGGAATACAACTGGGGAAACATCCCAGCCATCAAAAAGGCTGCAGGCGGAAAGCTCCTTGTAGCAACAGCCGGTGGCGTGAGGCAGCATGTCGTCAAGACAGCTCTTAAATCGGGTGCCGACATCGTCGTCGTAGGACGTGCAATCACTGCAAGCAAAAACATCAAAAATGCAGCGGAACAGTTCCTTGAAGAATTGAACACTGAAGAGATTGACCAGTTCAGGGTCATGACTGACTTCTAAACTCTAAAAACAATTATATTTTTTTTTCTATTTTTATTATTACAGCAATTCATAAATCAGTCCTGCAAATAAACGGATGCCATATATCGTACAAAATATTGCCGCTCGGAAAATTTTATGTTAAACGATATAGTGAGATATATTAATTACATGTTTTTTTGTATCGTGCGTGATCGCCATTTTATATATAAAGTTATTCTTTATCAGATTGAACATATGAGAAACAGTTCAACTCCATAGTGAGAGAATATTTTAACGACTTGATTGATAATTTCATTCAGAGCCCGGTAAAACGGGTTTCGGTGAAATTATGAAGAAATTGTTGATTATGCTTATAGCTACAGCTATGCTTGTATCATTTGCTGCAGCAGCAGACGTTTCTGCGGCAGGTGCACAGACCTCAAACGACGGATATACGGTAACATTTGCAAACCCGGCACAGTCGCTAAGCAGTGCCGGCTCTCTTGGTGACATCCACATAGATACAGTTCAATCTACAATCGAACAGGGAGAAACACAATGGCCTTCTTCATATGTCTCCGGGCATTATACAAGCATCTATATCAGTTTGGTATGGCAGGATTCATCGAATTCTCTGAGACTAAAAGTATATGCTCCTGATGGCCATACATTCGGATATTATTACGATGATTCTGACGGTTCTCATAATGGGAAGATTCAACTTACAATCAGCGACCCAGATGGTATTCCCGAAGGGACTTGGTACTATGAAGTCTATGGAGATAGCGTATCAGGAACAGAAAGTTATTCAATATAATGATCTTATAAGAAATTAGAGATCATGAAGATTAAGCTAAAAATATTCTTTTTCATTTTTCTAACATTTGCACTATTTGTACATGCAGGTCTCTGTAGTTTAAGCGTTAATTTTGGAGAAAATTCTCAAAAAGATAATTTTGAATATAACCACGGTGGAGATCAAATAAATACATTTTCTGATCTGCCATTATGGATTCAGATTTCATGGATTTCTTCGTTAATTATTGGAACTGCTGCGGCAATCAAATTTCTTCCTGTTCTAACCGGCAAAATAAGATATGCACTTGAAAACACAAAAAGAAGAAAAATCCTTGAATATATCGCGGAAAATCCCGGGAAGTGCATTGAAGAGCTTTCCGGTGAAATGAATCTGAACAGGGAGACTCTGAGGTACCACCTCATATGCCTTGAAAGAAACAACCACATAATATTGGAGAGTACAGACCGCTCCAAAAGGGTCTTTCCAAATCACAACACATTCTCAGGAAAACAGAGAAAAATTATCAGCATCTGCCACAACCCGGTTCAGGTCAAAATGCTGGCAATGATTGCAAAATACCCCGGCATCAGGAACTCGGAGATTAAAGACGAACTTGATATATCCAAAAGTGCTGTCTCCTGGCATATTAAAAAACTTGAAAGTTCAGGTGTCTTGTCAGTAAGAAAATCAGGCAAGTCCGGTCATTATTATATCAAGTCAGGCTTTGAAAAATTTGTTATTGAAAATATCCCCGGTGACATAAAAGAAAAATATGAATTTGAAAGGGGAGATTACACTTAAATACCCGGACAAATTCTTGTTGCCGACAAAATTTTTTACAATTAGTTTTTATACCTGGAATTCCATAGACAACAGATACGGTATATAATAACAGGGATATGCCGGGCTGTTACTGAGTTCTACAAAATTTATCAAAAAAGTCAGGTTTTGAACAAAAAAACTATTTTGGATTTGCATATAAAGGTTTTTTCAGAGAACAGTTAAACGACATAGTGATAGAAGATATAAAGACTGGTATCCTATTTTCATAGGAGGGTGATAACGGGAGCCGGCTCCTTTATCTAACCCGAAAATCAATCCAGAAATACAATTTTAAAAGAGGGAATTAATGGCTACAATTTCCTTCTTTTCTTTAAAAAATGTTGAGTATGATGTTTCCTCATCTATTTTTCGATGATATCTCCTGAATAAAATATTGGAACCTGCAGAATATTCAGGTTAAAAATCCTGCCAGCAAAAACCGGATCTGATTAATCTGCATAATTCTATATACATTGGTTCCTGCACAAAGGGCGGGGATATAAAGTTAACAGCCCGAAAAGCACATTTCCGTCATCTTCATAAGGGAATTATTGAACAATAGTATGAATAAAAAAGCGCAAAAAGTTGTATTTAGAAGATTCTCCTGAATTTACTGAAAAAACACAAAAATATTGGATTTCACTGTAAAAGATTGCAGATTCTCCCAAAAAATACACTGTATTGGGGAATAATAAAAATAACAGTTCAAGTACATAGTGAGAAACGGTATATACATAACTATCCCATTCTAAAATGGGGGAGAAAAAGGGGGGCGTCTATCCTTTTTATTAAGAGCATAAATCAACCAGTTAAAAAAACAAAACCTTTTAATTAAACCAATCCTCTTCCCTTCTTTTCCTCTGTATTTTACATCTGCATAATTTCAGACAATATTATTTAATGTCAAATAGTCCGAAAATCCCATTTAGAGGTATTATAACATCATATTTATGAGATAATCCATAGGAAATTAAAAAGGGCCGGGGATAATAAATTACTGCTTATCTCCATATATTGATTTAAATAACAAAGAAAATGAGACCATCACGGCCCTGATTCCCATGGGCCTGAAAATAAATATATCTCATTCTGAATTTACCGTATCCAAAAAAGGGACATATGTATCAAATCTGACCGTAAAAACAGGCACAAAGCTACAGGCAGGTGAATATTTATTCAGATATTATTCATTTTTTAAACCGTTTGAGAGAAACAATTCATCTTTTTTTGTGGTTAGCGACAGTTCAGCAGTCTCCGGAGTTCTCAGGATCATAGTTTCAGGGGAAGGTATCTGAACAGGAATAACATATCACGTACTGATAGTTCAATCTCATAGTGAGAACCAGTTTTATAAAATCACATATTATTCCTAACTGGGGATGTCCAGAGTAATATCTTCACTAAGTTCCTTTTAAAAAATTCAATCAAAGTGCCATGAAGAGACAATTTTATTGGTGAATACAAAAGGAGATATGTGGAAAGGAAGCTCTCAAGTATAATATGGGACTTGTTAGATACTCAACTTAATTTATTTTTTTGGTTTAATTATGACAGAGAAATCCAAAAAATGCAAATCCAGACTTAAAAATTTGTTTTTTGTAACCATTGCAGTAATTTGTGGTTTTTTTTTTATTATTATTTGCTTCATATATCCCAGCATGGCTTGTCTTTGGATCAGAGGGCAATAATAATTATTTCATAACTATATCAGGTCTTGATTCTGTAAAAACCACAGGAGAAACTACAATCATGATTCCTCTTCCTGTTTATGTTGACGGAGAACCGGTATTTTCTGAAGGTTTACTGAAAAGAGTTAATGATGAACCTGATGTTTACAGACTAAATACGGACTGGAACCTGTCAGTTGACAAAACATCACGTGGAAATATGATGGTTTTAAAGACATCCAAATCAGAATTATCAGATTTGAATATCAGATTAGCAGAATTTGACAGAAAATTCATCCCAAGACTTTTAATGCCTGTTATTAATATTCCAGGAGGTCTTACTCTAGAGGAATTCTCTAAAAAAAAGTCCGGAACATATGAAAGCTGTATTTATATTAACGGCAGTTTTTATCCTTCTGAGGAACCTGTTGAATTTCATCTCCAATACATCGGAGGGGGAAACAAGGAGTTAATGTTTGTAGAACCAATATGGAAATCGTCATCCGTGAAATCCGTATTTTTTGAAGATATCGGATATTCCAATATAAGTGTAAATTATCAGATATCAGACAGCTGGGACTGAAAATGAGAAATTTTATTGGTTAAATAAACCAGGACACTAAAAATGGTAAAACAATTATTTGGATTCTTTTTGGCAGTAATTTTCCACGACCGTGCAAAAGAGACAGGTATGGATAAAAGACTCATCCCATCTCAAAAGAAGTGACACCAAAAATGTTTTTTAGTGGAAGCTTTGGGACCTCTTTCGTATACATTCTCGCAGTCACGAAAACCTCACTCATACCGTATTTTTCGCAAGCAAAACCGCACCTGCATTCGGCGCAGGAGTGTCAAGGTACACCGGCTCGGAATCAACCGAATCACAAAGACCAAGAAATATTTTTTCGGCAGTACCAAAATTTTCAGCAAACAAAGGACCAATTTTATAGCCAGAAAAGCACTTTCTTATAGTCCCGAATCCTTCAATCTCATCGCCGTTACAGCTGACAAGCGATACACTCTCCTTTTGTTCAATCCATTTTTTGAGAAAACCATGCCTTTTTACAGGAAAGTGGCGGGAATCATAATCTGCAAGTCTTTCAAAAGAAACGTCTGATGCACCCAGAAGGTTGCTGTCAGATAAACCATTGACATTTCCCTCCCGGCGTATATTGCGGTATGCAAAAATAAACCCGTATTTTCGTGAATAAGTTTCCTGCATCTCAAAAACACCGTCAGCACCGCAGATTCTTCCTTCTGTATGCGAAAGGCCCTCTTTTAAAAGGACATCACCAATTCCCGTCTTTCTGAACTCTGGTCTTACAACCAGAAAACCTCCGAACGAGAAACTGTCGTCATAGTTTGAAAACTGAACGATTCCTACAGGCCGGCCTTCATACTCAGCTACAAACCAGCCTTTCGGGTCAACGGAATAATGGCACCCGATATCATGAAACCCTGGGTTCCAGCCTTCATCCGCTGCCCAGGCCGCAGCCATTCTGGTCTCTTCAGGGTTCATATTCCGGACGATAACAAACTCCTTTAAAGAAGAGGGGGTTCCGCTCATCGAAAAGATATACTCAAAACCATTACTTGTAATTATCTGATAGTTTCAAGGGAAAAACGGATTAAACAGAAAGCTTAGAGAAAGCATAAAAATGAACACAGGTTATAATACCAAAATAAAAATACGAAAAAAGGAATGAATATATCTAAAGATACTCCTCCGTATCGATGCTTTCACCGGGCTCTAAAACTGCAACCTTAGTATCAGTGACCTTCTCAACAGCCGCCTTAAAGGCTAAGGCGTCCTGCTCAACCAGGGGAAAAGTATTGTAGTGCATCGGAATTACAACAGGTGCACCGACAAATTCGGCTGCAACCATAGCCTCCGACGGCCCCATGGTAAACTTACTTCCTATAGGAAGAAGCGCTATATCCGGGTGATACATCTCGTGAATAAGCTTCATATCCGAAAAAAGACCCGTATCTCCTGCATGATACACGGTGACACCGTCCATTGATATCACAAAACCTGACGCAGGGCCCCCGTAAACAAGTACACCGTCATCATCAATCGACGACGAATGGGAAGCATATACCATCGTGAATTTGACGGAATCAACGAAAATTGTTCCGCCTATATTCATAGCCTCGGTTTTAAGCCCTTTTTTGGATAAGTATATAGCAAGCTCATTAGGGCATACGGTAGGACAGTTAAGGGATACCGCATCACCGACATGATCACCATGTGCATGCGTAACCGCAACGATATCAGGTCTGCACCCGAAGTCCCCGTAAGGCATAAACGGGTCTGTCATAATATTTTTTGAGCCTTCAAGGAAAAAGCATGAATGCCCGAGCCATCTGACTATCATAATGACTATTTTACAGGGCCGTCCCGATATATATTTTTTTATTAATACCGGAAAAACAAAAACTTCAGAAAAATTTCGACAAAATAAAAACAACGTGACCTGAAGGAGACGCCACTCATAAAACAAAAAAATAAAAAGGATAAATGGAATTTTTCATGAAAAATTTATGCATAAACTACATTGCTGCCTTCTATAGGTGACGAAGGGTTAATCACCACAATTTCAGGCTGTGACTCATACCTTAATTCTATCCCGAAAAGGGGTGATGAACCGATTCCGCTTGTAATATACAAAGGAGTTCCTGAATCAAAATAGCCGCTCAGCTCAATTATACCGTTTTCGTTTAAAATCTGAACAAAAGGGGGGGTAAACTGACCGCCATGAGTATGACCGGACAGAATCAGGTTCGCATCCCAGTCTGCCCTGCACTCCGGCTCATGTATCATGAATATTGTAAAATCGTCGCTCTCCGGAACATACGGGGGGTCTGCCATTCCGGCCCAGCCGTCATCAAGACCAACAACCCTCAGGGAAGTTCCGTTTATGTCTAGAGTAACGTACTCGTTTCGGAGAACATTTACACCGTTATCCTCAAGGACACCTGCAACAGAGTCCGCGAAGTCAAGGTCGGAAGTATCGGTATCGGCAGAAAGGGGACTCATATCGTAACCTTCTACTGTCCTGTTCGTTTCCGTGGCAACGTCAAGCATCTTGTACTGCCCGTTTATTCCGTTTATACCGGAGTGATAGTCGTGATTCCCCAAAATCGCATAAACAGGTGCATCAATTTTACTCCATACTTCCTGAAGAGTGAAATTATCATTTTCTCCGTTCACAAAATCGCCACCTATCAGGACAACGGAAGCATTAAGGCTGTTTATTATGTCCACTGCATTACTGATATGTCCAATATTCTTATCCTGGAGATGCGGGTCGGATATAAAAACAACCGACTGCGGCGCACCCTCTATGTACAGAGATGTAACTGTAATGGATTTTGCCTCTGCGACCATGTAACCTGACAGTGATACAAGGCATACTAAAGAAAAGGCCATTAAACCGTAGACGTCGGGATTTTTTTTCGGGATATCTGTGGGCATGTATATTAGTATATAATTATGTCACATATGATATATAGAGAAGATGCCTGCGGCAAACATATTCTCAAAAAATTATATTTTTCTAATTGCATAATCATGAAATATCCGCAAGCTCTGCCTCGGTAGTATCAATTGCTTCCGAAAGCCCGTCATTTGCAAGCGTTCCGGTCATCGATTCAGTCAGGTCACGGTCTTCCATGACGTCTTTTATGCGCTCAAGGAAAGGATCAAGTGTTTTGTCACGTTCCTGTTCAATGACATGACGGTACTCACGCAGCGTTGAAGGACTTATGCCAAGCTCCTCGCTTATCTCCTTCATAGTCTTGCCTGATTCAAGAAGGTCCTCCATTGCAGAACGCTCGAAAGGCATTTTAAAATCAAGGTCACGGAAAAGCTTCAGTCTTACACGTGCCCTTGCAACTGTCTTCGAAAGTTTCTCGTCTCCGAGTTCACGTGCTATTTCGGTATCGTTCTTTCCCTCATAGTAGCCGCATACAAGACACGCCAGATCACGGGGCTTCAGTTTGGTTTTAAAATGCCCCTGATCCAGGATTTCACGCATAATCAAAGCCACTTCACGCTCTATTGCATCCTTGTCGCGCAAAGTACCGTGGATTTTCTTCATAGGCTCTACGATCTCTGTTTTACCGGAAATGTCGCTAAAAAGGCTTAAAAGTTCCTTTTTACGATCCGTAGTATTTATTTTCTTTTTCCTTCTTATTGCAGCCATGCTGATCAATCCAGATTTCCCTTTATAGTGTTCACAAAACTATATAATTTTATTGAATCTTACATATGAGCTTAAAACCAGGACAATTTTATACCGTATTTTATAATTATATATCCTGACCAATATGATAAGAATACTGAAAATAACAAAAAATGAATATAACAAGATCCCTCAAAAAACTTTATCATACCAAAATGAACCGTAAAAGAACATAAAAACGCATAAAAAACTGCATAAGAATGCATTTTTCTAAGCGCAGATGAAACTAATAACCAACAGAAAAATCAGTATTAAGCATTTAAACATGCAATCTGTCTGAGTGATATTGAAATGGCTGACATTTACGATAAAGTGATAGAACTTGCAAGAAGACGCGGCTTTGTCTGGCCCACATCAGAGTGCTACGGATCTGTTGCAGGATTTATCGACTACGGACCCCTCGGGGCTATGCTGAAGAGAAAAATAGAGAATGTATGGCGCAATTTTTATGTCGCACGCGAAGGATACTTCGAGATTGAGTGCCCTACGATAGGAGGGGAGGCCATATACATTGCATCAGGCCACGTAAAGGGATTCGCGGACAAAATGATCCAGTGCCCGCACTGCAATGAATATCACAGGGCAGACCACGTCTGCGATGCCCACAATATAAAGAATGCGGAGACTAAAAGCCTCGATGAGCTGACGGAGATTTTAAAGGACCTGCCGTGCCCGGCATGCGGGGAGACCTTCAACGGCGCACAGGTCCACTATTTCAACCTGATGTTTCACACGACAATCGGTCCGGGAAGCCAGAGGACGGGTTACCTCAGGCCTGAAACAGCACAGGGGATATTTACGGATTTTACAAGGCTCCTTCGATTTTACAGGGAAAAACTTCCTTTCGGTGCAGTCCAGATAGGAAAATCATACAGAAACGAGATTTCACCAAGGCAGGGAATGATACGCCTGCGTGAATTTACCCAGGCTGAAGCGGAAATATTCGTCAACCCTAACGACAAGAAGCATCCCAATTTCGGGCGCTATGCAGACAGGGCCGTTCCCCTCTGGGGAATAGAGCAGCAGGAGAAATGCACCGACCCCGTTTCCATGACGATGAAGGACGCCGTATCGTCAGGGATTATTGCAAACGAATATGTCGCGTATTACGTTGCGCTTACACACGACTTTCTGATATCATGCGGTGCCGAGCCGAAAAAGGTAAGGTTCAGGCAGCACCTGCCTGACGAGCGTGCACACTACGCCACTGACTGCTGGGACGCCGAGGTCTTCTCTGAAAGGTTCGGGTGGATTGAAACCGTAGGTATAGCAGACAGGACAAACTATGACCTGAATGCACATGCAAAGAACAGCAAAGACTCATTTACCGTATTCATGCCGTACGACGAGCCGAAAAAAGTCATGGAAAGAAAAATTATCCCAAACATGGGTGCACTCGGCCCGAAATACCGCAACAGGGCAAAGGCCGTTTCAGACGCACTTGCAGAGTCCACACCCGGAGAAAACGGTGCTGAAATCGTTCTTGACGGAGAAAAAATAACAATACCCCCTGAACTATACGAAATCCGCGAACAGGAGACTGAAATCCAGGGAGAATACATCATGCCGCACGTAATAGAGCCTTCCTACGGTATAGACAGAATACTCTACTGTGTCCTTGAACATTCTTACGATGAGGAGGACGTAGACGGTGAAGTAAGAAAGGTCCTTCATATCCCGGCAAAGATTGCTCCCGTGCAGGTCGCGGTTCTGCCTCTCATGTCAAGAGACGGACTTGACAGCATTGCTTCAAAAATTATGGAGAAGGTGCAGGACGAGGGAATAATTGCACAGTACGATGATTCAGGCGCAATAGGAAGACGCTACAGAAGACAGGACGAAGTAGGAACACCATTTGCGGTAACCGTAGACTACGACACAAAAGAGGACAACACCGTAACACTGCGTGAACGCGACTCAATGAAGCAGATAAGGTGCGATGCACAGAAAATCCCCGGCATATTAAGGGACCTCATACGGGGAAAAGTCTTATTTGACGAACTGCAGTAAAACAGATGAAATACATCACCCATCCCCTTATAAAACCTCAAAGTCTTGAAGAGAGACAGTACCAGCTGTCAATAGCTATTCATGCGGTTGAGTCAAACACACTTGTCGTCCTGCCGACAGGTCTTGGAAAAACTGCAATTGCTCTTCTCTGTTCTGCAATGCGGCTGAAGTCATGCAAAGGCAGGGTCCTTGTCCTTGCCCCCACAAAGCCGCTTGTTGACCAGCACAAAAAACTTTTCAGCGAAAAGATAATCCTTCCTGAAAACAGCGCCCAGGACGGTTTTGCTATGTTTACCGGCGAAACCGACTCTGAAAAACGGCTTGAAATGTGGGGGGCGGCAGATATAATACTCGCAACGCCGCAGGTCATAAAAAATGACATAATTGCCGGGCGTTATTCCTTAAAGGACGTCTCTCTTGTGATATTCGACGAATGCCACAGGGCTGTCGGAAATTATGCATACGTTTTCATAGCAGCTGAATACATGAAGACCGCACAAAACCCGCTGATCCTTGGCATGACTGCATCCCCAGGCAGCAAAGAAGAAAAACTGATGGAAGTCTGCAATAACCTCTTCATCCGGACAGTCGAGACAAGGACAGAAACTGATTCTGACGTAAGGCCGTATATTCACGAACGTGAGATTAAATACGTTGGCATAGAGCTTCCGCCAGAACTTGAGTTTGCAAGGATTACTCTTAAAAAACTCCTTGAACAGCGCCTCTCGGTCCTCGGTTCAGCCGGTTATATCGTTCCGTCACCGGATAAACTTTCAATGACGGCATTAAACGGGATAAATGCACAGATTCAGAGAAATATTCAGGCAGGAAACAGGGACGCCTACACTGCCGCATCCATACACGCCGAGATTATGAAAATCCGGCATGCAATTACACTTGCAGAGTCGCAGGGAAGCGAAATCCTTAAAGTTTACCTCAACAAACTCACGGCCGAGGGTATGAACTCATCCGGGACAAAGGCAAGCAAAAGACTGGCGCACGACTCTCTGTTTGTAAATCTTGTCAGCGAATCGGACAAATGGGAGGGTGAACTGCTCCCGAAGTTTGAGACGTCATACCAGATAGTAAAAAACCAGCTGACCGAATCTCCCGAAAGCAGAATAATAATATTTGCAAACTACCGCGACACAGTAGAACTCCTCTGCAAATATATATCGGATAAAGGAATCGAGGCAAGACATTTTATAGGGCAGGCTTCAAAGGACAGGGCAAAAGGGCTTTCCCAGAAAAAGCAGATCGAAACACTGTCGGAATTTCGTGAAGGAGCCTTCAGGGTCCTTGTAGCAACATCAGTAGGAGAGGAAGGCTTAGATGTCCCCTCAACCGACCTCGTTATATTTTATGAGTCCGTCCCCTCCGAAATCAGGAGCATCCAGAGAAAAGGCCGTACAGGAAGGCATGGAAGCGGCAGCATAATCGTCCTTGTAACGAAAGGCACACTGGACGAGACGTTCACCTACGTCAGCAGGGGACGGGAAAGGTCAATGAAGAAAGGAATCCTAAACCTCTCCGGCCTCACCAAAAACGCCCTGGAAAACAACATAACAACATTAAACGAAATCCGGCAAAACCCGCAGGGCCAGGCTACGTTGTCGGAAAAATTCGATGCACCGGCTTTCCCGCAAAGCGGGCCTTATATCATAGCAGACGACAGGGAAAGCTCTTCAAGGGTCGTCGAATGCCTTCACAACTCAGGCGCCGCAATATCACTGGAAAGGCTTGAAAACGGCGATTATGCAATCGGTGACAGGATAGTCGTCGAAAGAAAAACTACACGGGACTTCATGGACACTCTCGTTGAGCGTGACCTTATAGGCCAGATAAAAAGGATGGCTGACTCGGTGCTAAAACCTGTCCTGATAATTGAAGGAGACGACCTCTACTCCCAGCGTGATGTAAACCCGAACGCTGTAAGGGGAGCTCTCTCTGCAATAGCAATAGGAATGGGGGTAAGTATTTTTTACACGAAAACTCCCGAAGAGACCGCGGATATGCTTTTTGTGATTGCAAACAGGGAGGAGGGAAGCAGTGATGGCGCCAAATCTCCGCACTTTCACAAGTCATACAAAACAAAACGTGAAGCCCTTGAGTACATTCTCTCGTCTTTTCCCGGAACCGGACTTAAAAACGCAAGGATACTCCTTGAAAACTTTGGAACACTTGAAAATATAATCAAAGCATCAGAGGAGGAATTAAAGGCAGTCGACGGAATAGGTGAAAAAACGGCCAGTAAAATTTATGAAATATCCAGACAGATATACTAATTAGTATTTAGGTGCCTGCAATAACTGCAGTTAAAAAATCTAAAACATATTGAAAATATTATTTATTCCGGATTTTCCCAAAGATTCTTCAGTCCAAACCCAAAAAACGCATTCTTTGCATTAAACTTCAGGAAAGTCCTTTCATCACATTTTTTCCAGTTTCAGCAGTGCATCTATCCCCTCGTTTACCGATTTCATAAGGCAGAGGCAGTCTTTGGGCCTGCTTTCGGATTCTGCACGCCTGCAAAGTGATATGACTGCGCTTTTCACCTCATCATACAGTTTTGAATCGGACACACACAAAGGCTCTTTTGCCTGCCTTTTTTCTTCAGTGTGCGCTTCGTATTTTTTTTCAGCACCATCCGTTCCGCTTTTTTTTGGCGCGGGCTTATTCTCCGTCCTGTTTTCCCTGCAAACTACACAGAAGGTATCTCCCTTCACCGTAAACAGGGGAGAACCACATTCAGGGCAGGTTTTATCAAGCATTTTTCCGCCTTTAAGCAGAGAATCGGCCATAATATCTTCAGGATTCCTCATGATACCACTAAACTTTTCTCGTTCATCTTATATATGCCGGCACCTAAATTAATAATAGGATGGTGATTTTAAGTGGAAGATACCCAGAAGACTATAAATTACTGCATCCAGATGCTTTCAGGAATCATGGATGACACGACAATACCTAAAAATATAAGAAGAGTTGCGGAAGAAACAAAAAAAGTGCTCATGAACGATTCACAGGAGCTGGGTCTTCGTGCAGCAACAGCCATATCGCTTATAGATGAAATTTCAAACGACCCGAACATGCCTGTTCACGCAAGAACACGCATATGGCAGCTCGCATCAAAGCTTGAGACACTGCCCCTTGACTAAAGAGGCTAATCATTTAAAGGTTTTGGATTTTCGAAATAAGTAAAAATACAGTTAATTCTGCTAAAAAAATTATTTTAATAAAAAAATTTAACTCAGTTCATTTTTTAAAATTTCAGTTTCACAGTTCCTTTAGAATGATACCGAAAAATAAATAAGAATTAATTTAATTCTTCGTATACAGGTAAGTCTCAAGACCAGTAACAATTCCACCCGTCGGAAGTGAAGCCGAGACCTTTATCTGGCCGATTCCTCTTGTGTATTCACCGTAACTGATATCACTGTATGCAACGCGTATTCCTGCAAGAGGACCCCCTTCACCCTGATCAGAGCTTGTAATCGTTGTATAGCCCATATACAAAACTTTCCTCGGGCTTACCGTACGCATGAGAGTGTCAGTCTGCGGTGAAAGAAGAATAACAGTACAGGAAATACTGGAATCATAAAAGACAACTTTCCTTCCGTATTCGTCATAGAAATTAAAATGTATTACAATACCATCGTTACCCGGATCGGAATCCCAGTCTACCGGTTCGGCATAAAGGTCCATGCTTTTTATGGCGGAAGGTGAGGAGTAGATTTCACCGTTATGAATATACGTAACACCACCGGATTCTCCGTTTTCTGAACCGGTGCCTTCACCTGGCACCGCCGGCGTTTCGGTTGCCGAAACCTGGTACGTAATGTAAGTATTTCCTCCGGCACCCTGGCTGACAGGGCTTTTAAGGCACAAAAGATTCGGGTAATATTTCAGGACTGCATACCCGCCGCATGCAATTACCGCAATTACAATAATCACTGCGAAGATCTTCCATTTATCCATGATTTCCATTAGGAGTGTTTAATATAATAATACTCCCTTTTAACGAAATGCAAAAATTTTAAAATATTGATAAAAAAGGATTATTCCCCTTCTAAAAGGGCAGTCTGACTATCCAAATCTTCGTCGCCTGAAGGGTCCTCATCCACTGCCTCAAGTATTGCAAACCCGACAACGCTGTCGCCCGAATCAAGTTTCATTATACGTACACCGCGTGTCCCGCGTTTCTGTATTGAGATCTCGGAGACCTTCGTTCTAATGACAATCCCTGACCTGCTCATAAGGATTACCTCATCGCTGTCGTTTACCGCCTTTGAGGAGACGACACCCCCTGAAATGTCGACCTGGATGTTCTTCACTCCCATCGTTGCACGGCCGTGACCCCTGAACTCATCGAAATCGGTTCTCTTTCCAAAACCTTTTTCGGTTATCGTCAGCAGATGGTCTTTTTCGACAACAGTCATGTCCTGCAAAACGTCCTCAAAGCGGAGTTTGATTCCTTTGACGCCAAGGGCATTCCTGTGCCTCAACGGGACAGTTAAAAGATCAAACCTTAAACTCTGGCCGAATCTCGTTGTAAGAACAAGTTCTCCTTTGTCTTTGACCTCCCTTACATCAACAAGCTCATCACCGTCACGAAGCGTGATTGCATTTATTCCGGTCTGACGCGGCCTTGAGAACTCGTCCTCGGGTATCTTCACAATCATTCCTGTCCTTGTCGCAAACAGGAAGTATTTGTCGCTTGCAAATTCGGACACCGGAATTACCGCCGTGACCTTCTCATCGTTGAGATTTAAGAGGTTCACAATCGCTTTGCCCCGGCTCTGTCTTGTAGCTTCCGGAATATCATACACCTTCAGCCAGTAGACGCGTCCCGAGCACGTAAAGCACAGGAGATAGTCATGGGTAGAGGCCACAAAAATATTTTTGACAAAGTCCTCCTCCTTTGTCGTCATGCCCACAATACCGCGTCCGCCGCGGTGCTGGCCTTTGTAGGTGTCAAGAGGCATCGATTTTATGTAGTTATCGGAAGTCAGCGAAATCAGGACCTGTTTGTTCTCAATTAAGTCCTCCTTTTCAAAATCTCCGGCATCCGCTGTTATAACTGTTCTTCTTTTATCGGAATATTTTTCACCCAGTTCTTCTGTCTCCCTTTTTATCTCGGCGAAGATATGGGTATCGTCTGAAATAAGGGATTTCAGCCTTTCAATCTCTTTTAAGATGCCGTCTCTTTCATCGATTATTTTCTGCTGCTCAAGTGCCGCAAGCCTTCTGAGCTGCATTTTCAAAATTGCATCCGCCTGAAGGCTGTCCAGGCCGAAATTCGCGATGAGCTTCTCGGAAGCCTCTTCTGTCGTGGAAGAGCCACGGATTGTTGCTATAACGGCGTCAATGTTGTCCAGTGCAAGCAAAAGTCCCTTTAATATGTGAAGTCTCTCTTCAGCTTTCTTTATATCAAAAGTAGTCCTCCTGAAGACCACTTCCTTTCTGTGCTTAAGGAACTCACCGATAAGCTCCTTTAAATTAAGGTACCTGGGCTGGTTGTCAACGATTGCAAGGTTAATCACTCCGTACGTCGTCTCAAGAGCGGTATGCTTAAAGAGCTGGTTTAAAACTATAAGAGGCACAATCCCTTTCTTAAGCTCGATTACTATTCGTATACCGTCCTTGTCCGACTCATCACGAAGGTCCGATATCCCGTCAATCCTTTTGTCTTTTACAAGGTCAGCCATCTGCTCGATAAGTCTTGACTTGTTTACCTGGTACGGAATTTCGGTGACAATTATCCTGTCCTTTTTGCCGCCGCTTCCTCCCTCTTCTATATCTGCAACTCCCCGAACACGGATTCTGCCTCTTCCCCCGGAATAGGCATCTACTATGCCACTGCGCCCGAGTATGATTCCGCCTGTCGGAAAGTCGGGGCCGGGAATCTTTTCCATAATTTCGGCCAGGGAGATATCCGGCTTTTCAATCGTTGCACAGATGGCACTGCATACTTCACCGAGATTGTGCGGGGGCATCTTCGTTGCCATCCCGACCGCAATACCTTCCGAGCCGTTGACGAGAAGGTTCGGGAACTTTGAAGGAAGGACAAGCGGCTCTTTTAATGATTCATCAAAATTCGGGCCGAAGTTGACTGTGTCCTTGTCGATGTCGGCAAGCATCTCCTCCGATACGGGGTCAAGCCTCGCCTCGGTATAACGCATCGCAGCAGCAGAGTCACCGTCTATGGAACCGAAGTTTCCCTGCCCCTCGACGAGAGTATGCCTGTATGAGAAAGGCTGGGCCATTTTGACAAGCGTATCATAGATAGAGGCATCACCGTGCGGGTGATACTTACCCATGACCTCTCCCACGATACGGGCGCACTTTTTAAACGGTTTGTCATGGGTGTTTCCCATCTCGCCCATCGCATACAGAGTACGCCTGTGGACAGGCTTCAGTCCGTCCCTTACATCAGGAAGTGCACGCCCTATGATTACAGACATCGCATAATCGATATAGGAAGACTTCATCTCCTCTTCGATATTTACAGGAATAACTCTTCTTTCGCCAAATGCAAAATTATCAGATGTCAAGGTTTGTCACCTCCTTTCCGTGGCGGTAAATGAATTCGCGCCTTGCGTCCACATCGTCTCCCATAAGCTTTGTGAATATCTCATCCGCGTAGCTTGCATCCATTATATCAACCTGCTTTAATACGCGTGACTCGGGATTCATCGTGGTGTGCCACAACTGATCAGCGTTCATTTCACCAAGACCCTTGTACCTCTGGATTGTCGTCCCTTTCTCCCCGAACTCTTCAATAAGTTTTCTCATCTCATCTTCACGGAAAGCGTAAACCTCCTTCTTTCCCTTGGAAACACGGTAAAGAGGAGGCTGGGCTATGTAGATGTAGCCGTTTTCTATGAGCTGGGGCATGTACCTGTAGAAAAACGTCAGAAGAAGGGTGCAGATATGTGCACCGTCCACATCAGCATCCGTCATCATGATTATATGGTGGTAACGTGCCTTTTCAACATTGAAATTTTCACCTATTCCACACCCGATTGCGGATATCAGCGTCTGAATTTCAGCATTTTTCAGGATTTTGTGCGGAGAAGCCTTCTCAACGTTGAGAATTTTTCCCCTGAGAGGAAGTATAGCCTGGGTAAGGCGTGAACGGCCCTGTTTTGCAGAACCCCCTGCAGAATCTCCTTCCACGATATATATTTCACTTTTTGCAGGGTCACGCTCAGAGCAGTCGGCGAGTTTTCCGGGCAGACCGCTTCCTTCAAGAGTGCTCTTTCTTCTCGCAAGCTCCCTTGCCTTTCTGGCCGCCTCCCTTGCTCTTGCAGCACCGAGGGCCTTTTCGACAATCGCCTGGATTACCTTGGGGTTCTCCTCGAAGTAGTCTGATAAGGACTGGTAGACAAGCGAATCTACTATTCCCTTTACATTGCTGTTTCCAAGCCTCATCTTCGTCTGGCCTTCGAACTGTGGCTCTGCAATCTTTATGCTGATTACGGCATTAAGGCCCTCACGGACATCCTCCCCCTTAAGAGAGTCTATGCCTTTGAGAAGGTTGTTGTCCTTGGCAGCTTTGTTTATGGCACGTGTAAGAGCGCTTCTGAAACCCTCGAGATGCGTACCTCCCTCTCTTGTGTTGACACTGTTTACGAATGTCAGGACATTCTCAGAGTATGTAAGAGAATACTGGAGCCCTACATCAGCCTCCACCTTGTTTGACGGGTCGTTTGTCGTAAGATAAATCACGTCAGGATGGACAGTCTCCTTTCCTGCAACAAGATACTTTACAAATTCGGATATCCCCCCCTCGTAACAGAAAGAATCGCTGTACCCGTTTCTTTCATCGGAAATATCTATTCTTAAACCTTTGTTAAGGAATGCAAGTTCACGCATCCGGTGACTTAAGACATCATAATCAAAGGTCACAGTCTCAAATATCTGGGCGTCAGGTTTGAATGTAATAAATGTCCCGCGGTCAAAACCGTCGTTGTGGGCATTTTTACGTGAGGTCAGGCCTTTGACAAGACAGCCCCTCTGAAAGGACATCTCATATATTCTTCCGTCACGGTACACTTCGGCGGTAAGATATTCAGAGAGCGCATTTACGACCGACACACCCACTCCGTGAAGACCTCCTGACACCTGGTAAGTGTTCTTGTCAAATTTTCCTCCGGCATGAAGAACTGTGAGGACAACTTCAAGTGCGCTTTTCCCACTCTGGTCATCCATTTCGTCAACCGGAATACCCCTGCCGTTATCACGAACAGTACATGAACCGTCACTGTTGATTTTAACTGAAATATAATCACAATAGCCGCCGAGCGCCTCATCAACCGCGTTGTCAACGACTTCGTAAACAAGATGATGAAGACCCCGGGCGTCAGTGCTTCCGATGTACATTGCAGGCCTTTCCCTTACAGGTTCAAGGCCTTCCAGAATCGTAATATGTGATGCATCGTAACAATCGTCTGGCAATTTAATATCCCCCGGACTTAAAGCCTGTATACCTGAAATATGCAGATAAACCAGCGCAGTTCAGGAATTTTTGTTCTTTGAAAAACAGTACATATTCAGGACTAAAATACACATATATTATTGGGTCTACTACCACTTAAATCAATCCTGATTTTCCATGTATACAGGATTAAACGGTAAATAGTATTATTATTGTCAGGCCTGCATAAAAACAGTCCCCGGCAGAAAAAACCTTAGTCGTATTTACCAACAGACGGGTCGGAGACCCCTAGTTCACGGTCTATTGCAACGACAAGTCTTTTTAAAGTCCTGTTTACCCCTTCCAGGTCATCTGCGTCCATAAGACCGCTCTGGTGCCACACTATCTTTTGCCTGAGCTGCGAAAACAGCTCGTCAACCTCTGTCCCCTTAAAGGCGTCGGGAAGAACAGCCTCGGTCATGTGGTCGGCAAGTCCCACCCATGCCCTTTCAGGCGGCAGACCGACATGCTTTGATATTAACATAATATTGGTTATAAATCCCCTTCCAAACTGACTAACCATATCAGTTTTCATGTATTACATTCTTTTTTTTAAGACTGTCGATCCGATCAGAAGGTCACATAGTTCCGCTTTTGCGACACCGCCAAAGGCCTTCATGACGGAAGGTTTGAGCACCATTCTCTTTATAACCTCACGTGGCCTGTCCATATCGCCGTATTTAACAATCTCATCGATTATTTCAGGATTATTCATGCAACTGCACAGGTTTTCCACAGTCTTGTCAGAAATTTTTTTCCTCATTTTAAAAAGGGTCATGCCAAAGGCAAGTTCACGACCTATATCCTTTTTCCAGCTCCTTTCATAGCCGGAAAGAGAGGAATCCGAAAAATTGTCTCTTTCACAGCATTTCAGTGCCGTATCCGAAGCATGCACTGCTGTCCGTATGCCGGTATAAACGCCTCCGCCTGACGTCGGTTTTGCAAAACCTCCGGCGTCACCGCAGAATAAAACCCTGTTCCCGTATGTTTTCGGCATAACCCCTATGGGAATCGTTCCTGTTACAAGATGTATATTAGAGCCTTCAAACCGGCCGAAAAACCTCAGAAATCTTTTGTAAACGTCTCTTTCTCCGCACAGGCCAATTCTTGCGGCTTTGTCATTTGAGGGAATTACCCACCCAAAAAAATCCGGAGATGCATAAGGGTGCAGTTCAACAATATTCGGGGGTTTGTCAGCAAATATTTCCGCCTGAATACCGGATAAAAAAACAGGCGCCCTTTTCATACCGAGAAACCTCGTGAAAACCGACCTCGGCCCGTCAGCTGCAATCACCATCCTGCACCTGACGGACTTTTTCCCGTTAATACCGGTTGTCAGAACAAATCCGTCCCGAAACCCCGTAACAGACGTCTTAAGCAGAACATCGGCACCTGCCTTCGCGGCGTTCTGGGCCATTTCAAGGTCAAGGGCGCTGCGGTCAACGACATATGCCATTGTCTTTTTCGCATCGAAAAAAAGATCAGTTTTAAGTCCTGATACGATTCGTGCGCCTGAAACTTCGTTTAAAACAGACCTTTCCGAAACACCGCATTCTAAGAATGCCTTTCTGCTCAAAAGCCCTGCACACTGTACAGGTCTCCCGAAACCTGCATGTTCCTCTATCAAAAGTGTCTTAAGTCCTTTTTCCGAGCAGAAACGTGCGGCTGAACTGCCAACAGGACCTCCACCAGCAACAACGACATCGTACATTGTTCTTCTTCAGAATTTATCACTAAAAAGTATAAACCCATCAGTTCAGTGGAAACAGTTTTTCCGGTTTAAAAACAAACAGGTATCCATACGATGAAAGAAACGCCGGATTTTAAATTCAAGCAGTGTCTTATAATCAGAAACGACATCAAAATGTCCTGCGGAAAAAAATGCGCCCAGCTGGCACATGCGGCAGTTGCAGCGTATGAACATGCGGACAAGGCAACTAAGAAAAAATGGTTCGATGAGGGTATGAAAAAAGTCGCCTTAAAGGCCGACTCACTAAAACAACTCTATGAACTGAAAACTCTTGCCGAGACCGCCGGCATTTCGACCGCCCTTATAACCGACGCAGGTATGACTGAAGTCGAACCCGGAACGGTTACGGCGCTTGGACTGGGTCCTGCTAAATCAGAAGACCTTGATAAAATTACAGGTACACTCGCGTTACTATGATTAAAAGCCCATATGAAACGGAAAGACTTCTCGGAATAGAATACTACCTTACGGACAAACCGGGTTGCGGGGGAATTCTAAGAAAAACTCCCGGGGATTTCAAAGTAAACGAAATTTTTGCAGACATAAAACTTACCGGAGGGCCGCACCTTATATGTGAACTTTCCAAGACGAACTGGGAGCTTCAGCGTGCTGTAAAAGAGATTGCAAACAGGCTTGGAATAAGCCACAAAAGAATCTCCTGGGGGGGGACTAAGGACAAACGTGCGGAGACAAAACAGCTCATATCAATATACGGTATAAAGGCCGAAGACCTTGACAGGGTTCACCTGAAAGACATTGAGTTAAAGCCCCTGGGGTATGCAAGACAGCAGATGTCCCTGGGAGACCTGAAAGGAAACTCTTTTGACATCAACATCTGCGACTGCACCAAAGAAAACCTCCCCGAAGTCCTTGAAGAATGCAGTGACGCTGCGAAGACCGGTCTGTGCAACTACTACGGGATACAGAGGTTCGGGACGCTCAGACCTGTATCGCACCTTGTAGGGATTGCCATGCTAAAAGGCGACTTTGAAGATGCGGTGATGAAATATGCAGGATATCCCTGCAGGGATGAAAGAGAGGAGACACGGAATGCACGTAAGGTGTTTGAGGAGACACGGAACCCGAGAGAGGCTCTTGACCTTATGCCTGTAAATATGCACTACGAAAGAGCAATTCTTCATCACCTGATAGAAAAGCCCAAAGACTACAAAGGGGCCCTTCTGACAATCCCACCGAAACTTCTGTCGATGTTTGTAAGCGCCTTTCAGTCCTACATGTTCAACAGGACACTCAGCATGAGAATTGAAACAGGGAACGGGAATATTTTTGAACCTGAAACAGGCGACAGGCTTCTGTTTTCAGACGGAAGAGAGGACGTCGTGACAGAACGCACCCTGAAGACAGCAAAAATCCACACCAGACGCGGGAAATGCTCAGTCGCAATATACATGCCCGGGTCTGAAGACTTCAGTGAAACCGGCGCCATGGACAGATACGCATTGTCAATAATGGATGAACTTAGAATCTCAAAGGAAGGTTACGAAAACATATCATCTTTCGTGGGTGCAAGATTTACCGGGGCCTCAAGGGCAATTGATCTTAAAACAGATTTAAACAGCTCTGTCTGCGGTGATACCATTAACCTGAAATTTACACTCCCGCCGGGGCATTACGCAACAACGGTCTGCCGTGAAATTATGAAGGCAGATCCAAAGGATATGGCATAAAAAAACAAAAAAAGAGTAATTATTTTTTTTTCAGCCACCCTTACGGATTTTAAGCAGAAGGATTTTCAGTTGCTTCCGCCTGTTTTAATGTCATAATTTTTGACATAATCTATTGCATCGTAAAGGTTTCCCATTTCATCAACAAGGCCAAGCTTTTGTGCGTTCTCACCGCGTATAATCTGCGCCTCCTCCACATCCGACCTGCTGATATTCTGCCTCTGGGACAAAACGTCGCTTATGAAAAGCTCAAAGCTGTCATCAACCAGATTCTGCATATAATTGTGTTCTTCCTCAGTCATATTGCGGTAGGTCGAGCCCAAATCCTTCATATCCCCGGACTTTACAACTGATACCGACACACCTTCCTTTTCAAGCGACTCACTGTTATCATAAAAGGTTGATATCGTGCCTATTCCCCCCGTGATAGTGTCCGGATTTGCAAATATCCTGTCCGCATAGGCACTCACATAGTAAGCGGCTGAAGTCGCCATCTCACCCATTGAAACAACAACCGGCTTTTTCTTTTTTGCGTACTCGAGATCTTCTATTATCTCCTGTGCAGCTGCGGGATAGCCGCCAGGACTGTCCACTCTAAGCACTATTCCTGACGTTAACGGGTCGTCTGCTGCAGACCTGATAAGTCCGCCTATATATTCGCTTCCGGCGTACTCACCGTCATATGCATTTCCCGTAGTAAGAGTTCCTTCGATATATATTACTTTGACACCCTCATCATGGGTGTATGGATAAAGGGTTACAACTGCGAAAATAATGACTGCAACAATAATCCCTGCCGCAAACCATTTCCAGCCGTTTTTACGCTGTTTTCTTTTATCTATCAGTAGTATTTCCCTGTCAAGCCATGACATTCAGATTCTCCGTTATTTCTATTTAAACCCCGTTTTTCCCGGGCATTTTGTATTATTCACTATAGTTTACGTCGTATTCGGTTACAAGATTGGAGCCGCACATATAGTACTCTTTGAGGGCCAGATGAAACATTTCCTCCTCCGAGTCTATATGCATTCCGCCAACAAGAGAAGGCGTATCTGCTCCTCCAACTATAAACGGCAGATGGATAAGTCTTATTTCATCAACAAGTCTGTCCTGCAGCATATAATAATTCAGCGTCGGACCCCCTTCAACCATCAGGGTCTTTATATTGTAGTCTGTTGCCAGAATATTCATCAGGAGAGGAAGACTCACCCTGTCTTCTCCACAGAACAAAACCTCGGCGCCTTTCTTTAAAATGGCGTCCACCCTCTCCTGAGGCGCTTTTTTGCACACTGCAATTATTGTTTTCGCATCCTTTCCCAAAACGTTTGATTCAGGCGGTATATCACCCATACTGCTCGGGATAACCCTTACCGGGTTTTCCCCCTCTACGTATCGTACTGTTAAAAATGAATTATCGATTCTTATTGTATTGGAACCTACCATTATGGCATCATATTCGGCCCTTGTCTTATGCAGAAGGATATCGGTTTTTGGATCCATGTATTTCATAAGGATTTTGCTTGAAGCACCCTTTTTTAATGTCAGTTTTCCGTCAACAGTTATCTCTGACATTATCATTACATGAGGTCTTTTATATTCTGTTTTCATGACAATCTTTCTTTAAGGTTTATTGTTTCGTTATAATAAAAGAAGTTAGCCCCGGCGGTTCGGAACAATTTTTGGTTTTTTATATTATTAATATGCCACTGAAGAACAGTTAAAAAAAGCGCTTTATGTCTGATGAAGAGTTTAACAGAACATATCAAAACCAATTTGCATATGCATTTACAGGAAATTTTAGTGAAATCTTTATGCAAGGGGCTGCATATAAATAAAACATGAATATTACTGCACTAAGACCAAAATTTATCGGATGCCTTGAGCCTCTTGCAGATATATTCATAAGACTTAAAATAACGCCGAATATGATTTCGTCCCTGTCCCTTATTGCCGGACTTATTACGGCGTATCTTTTCTTTATCAGGTTTTTCAGGGCCGGTGCGGTATTTCTTGTAATATCCGCCGTCCTTGACCTTGTAGACGGAACTGTCGCAAGAAAAACCGGCCGTGAGAGCAAATTTGGTGCTGTCTTTGACTGGATAGTAGACAAGTACGTTGACAGTATTGTACTTTTGGGAGTAGCTCTTTCCGGAATAGCAATAATAAGCCCTTATATCTCAATAAATGGTGTTAACGGGTATACCCTTGACTTTGCCGTCGTTGCTTTTGCTATAATAGGCTCCCTGATGAACACGTTCATAAAACCGGTCACATATGCAGAGGTGGGATTCGAAAAAAGAGAGGACGGAAAAATAGACGACCCGCTTGAAAGAGTCGGATTTTTCGGAAGACCAGAGACCATACTCTTTCTGGTTGCCGGAGGAATAATATATATGCCGGTTGCCGTTGTAATCATCGCAGTCTGCACAAATCTCTCGGCACTGCAGAGAATCATTTACCTTTACAGACACCTTTGAGCTTTTTGGTATACAGTTTTATAAGACCGTCTGCAAAATCACCAAGGCCCGGGATTACCATAAAAAGACCAAGTGCAAGAATAATCAAAAATACAAGTGCACCAAGTTCTGCCATTACGTTATGGGCCCAGAAAAAACTTTCATAACCGAGCTCTCCGTTGGACGCAATCTCAGGCAGAAACTGAAACCACTGCCCTGTATAGGCTGCAACCACAAAGACATTCCTGAAGATGTTCAGTATGTAAATTACCGGGGCTATTATAAGAAATGAAAGCACTTTCTGCCGGAACGTCGTAGGAACGCAGTATGCAAGTCCAAGCATTATAGCGATGCTCTGGATTCCTGTACACGCCAGAATGATTTCTACGGAAAAACCATTGTATCCAAGCATATTCCATGCAATACGACTGAAAGGCAGACCCAGAAAACTTCCCACAGCATAAACCTGGGAAGTCACGACTGCTATGAGACAGTCCCCCGCACCGGGAATATAGGCAAACGGAAGATATATCAGAAACGCTATTGCCGCCCCCCGGCTCAGGTAATTTACGTATTTATTGCCTTCAAGGAGCTGTGGGACCGTTACATACAAAAAAGGCAGTCCGAGTATTCCAAGCACAGGATACATAAAATTATTCTCTTCATATATGTAATAGGGGATGTCAATTATTATGGACAAAACTATTGCTATCCATCCAAATGCGGCGAAATAATTTCTTTTGCTGCCGGGACAAACAAGAAATGCTATAAATGCAACGGCAGACAAAAATACCAGAATGGCTTCCATTGTATAGTATTATTTTTGTTCTGCCTTATGAAACCAGATGTCCCTGTTCTCAAACCCTAAATATACTTTAAAGCCGTTATAAGGTTTTTTTGTAAAGGTACAATCCATAAGAATTAATCAAATAGATAACAATATTATAAACGATGATGTTCTGTCCAGAATGCAAAAGCATGCTAAAATCATCTGGTGGAAAGCTGAAATGTCCAAAATGCGGTTATGAGCAGGACGTTACAGACAAATCCCAGCTTCTTAAAACAGACCAGAGGGTTGAAAGGGAAATTATAATTGTTGACGGTGATCAAAACATGACGACACTGCCGACAATAAACGTAAAATGCCCGGAATGCGGCAATGATAAGGCTGAATGGTGGCTGCGCCAGCTCCGTTCTGCTGATGAAAGTGAAGTCCGCTTTTTCCGCTGCACAAAGTGCAAACACACGTGGCGTGAATACGACTGAGAAAACTTCAAATTTCATTCGCCTTTTTTATTTTTATATGGATCTGAAATATTATCAGTTGATTCTTTCTTCTGCCTGAAAATCCTCCAAAAATCCATAATCAACGCGATTTATTGAAAATTAATAAAAAATACAAAACACAAACGTCTGAAGAATAAAAAGAATAGGAAAAATTAAATTTAACTCGTTTATTCAGAGAAGACCTACGCCTTTGACGCGATATTTGCTCTGAAGGGTTCTTCCCACAACGCGGAATGCAGTCTCAAGCTCTTCAAACGGGGGCACTTTGTTCTCTCTGAGGATCTCACGGCCTCCGTTCATCTCCGCTCCGCCTATAAGGACAGAGACTACTCTTTTTTCTGTTGACTCCGAAAGCATCATAATCTGCTTTGCAAAACGCTCTGACGTCAAGACAAGGTTCGGGAAGCCTATGACCATACAGATGTCCCAGAGGTCATCGTGCTTTGCAAGGACATTGAAAGTCTTTGCAAACCTTGCCCCGTCTGCATCCCCGAGAAGGTCAATCGGGTTGCCGCGGTTCCAGAAAGGCGGAAGAAACTGGTCCATCTCTTCTATTACCTCCTTTGGCAGGTCAATAATGTCAACGCCGTAACGTTCAGCGTAGTCATTTGAAAGAACTGCAAAACCACCGGCGTTTGTCACGATGACTGCCCGTCTGCCCTTAGGGTACTGCTTGTTGTGGGACAGAAACTCTGCTGCAAGAAATGCATCCTCGAGATTTGTGACGCTTAATATCCCGGACTCCCTGAACGCTTCCATGTATACTTCATAGCTTCCTGCAAGAGAACCGGTGTGGGAAGCGGCAGCAGCGCGTCCGCGCTCTGAAGATCCCGATTTAATCGCAACAACGGGTTTTGTCTTTGAAATCCTTGACACGAGGTCAAGGAACTTCCTGCCACGGTTTATCTCCTCGATATACATGATTATAGCCTCGGTATTAGGGTCTGACTCGGCCCACCGCAGGTAATCGAAGAAATTGAGATCAGACTGGTTTCCGACAGACACCACCACTGAAAACCCTATATTATGCGTCAGGCTCCAGTCAACGACTGCATTTACGATAGCGCCGCTCTGTGACAGGAATGCTATGCTTCCCGGCGCAGGAGACCTCTGTACGTATGTCGTATCATACCCCTTGTGCGGGTTGATTATTCCAAGACAGTTCGGACCGACGATTCTTGTCCCGTACTTCTTTGCAATAGAGACGGTATCCTCTTCAAGTCTTCTGCCCTCATCGTTCATCTCCCTGAAGCCGGCCGTAATCACGACCGCTATTTTTACGCCCTTTTTACCGCACTCCTCCATAATTCCCGGAACAAGAGAAGAAGGGACCGTGATAACTGCCATATCAATATCTTCAGGTATATCAAGAATCGTCGGGTATGTCTTGAAACACATAATGACGTCCCTTTTGGGGTTTACAGGATAGAGTTTCCCGGGGAAAGTAGAGAGCTTGTGCATGACCGCATAACCCATCTTTCCGGGTGTCTCGGATGCGCCTATTACGGCAATTGATTTAGGATCAAAAATATTTAAATCAACAGGAACATCTCCGTCTGCCCCGTTTTCATGATCATCGTCAAATATAAGGGCTGTATCAACCGCACATGCCCCTGATTCGTACAGCCTGAGAGGGTTTATATCAAACTCTTTTAAATCATCGGTTTCTTCAAAGGCACGGCAGACATTCATTATAGTCCTGACAAGAATTTCCTCATCCTTTGGTGCAGATCCCCTGTATCCTGTTATAAGCTTGTAGGAGTTTATCTCACGGACCATCTTTCTGACTTCATCCTCATCAATAGGAAGAATTCTCATCGAAACGTCTTTTAAAAATTCTACAAGCGTCCCACCGATACCGAAGGTTATAGTCTTACCGAAGGTTGAATCAGTGTTTCCGCCTATGATAAGCTCGACACCGGGTTTTGCCATCGCTTCAACGATTACGCCCTCTATATCGGCATCGGGCTTGCTGGCTTCAACATTTGATATTATCTGCCGGTATGCCTCTTCCGCCTCTTCATTGTTCTTTACCCCGACAATAACTCCGCCGGCGTCGCTTTTATGAAGTATCTGCGGAGAGACTATCTTCATTACGACAGGATATCCAATTCTCTCTGCTTCCTTGCCTGCTTCAGCCGGAGATTTAACAATACTGTACTCCGGAACAGGAACGTCGTATTTTTTAAGGAAATCGTAGCCTTCAGACTCACTTAACATCCATCTTGCCATGTCTTACCTCGCATAACCTGCATTTTTTTCTGCTGCCACTGCAAAACTTTGCTGCTTTAATAATATAAATGTTTAAAACATACAGGTTCAACAAATGTCGAATTTTCATTCGTTAACTATTGCTTACAAGTTATTGAACGAATTTATAGATAAAATTTTGTAATTGTTAATCATTAAGAATGCTCTCATAACATAAGCCGGAATAAGAGCAAATGACTACATCCAAAAATACCTCCATTAAAATTCAGCCATCCTGAAACACCCAACTATTTATATACCATATAAATCACTTTATAAATATGAAGGTCAACCCCGAAGAGTCATTAAAGATAGAAAATATAGTTGCGTCAGCAAAGGTTGCAGAGACTCTGGATCTCCAGATGATTAATGAAAAAATAAAGGATGCGGAATACAACAAGAAACGGTTTCCAGGTGTTGTACTAAGGATGCAGGACCCAAAGATTGCGGCACTTGTCTTCGGATCAGGAAAAGTAGTCCTTACCGGTGCAAAAAGTGTTGACAGTCTCTCAAAGGGCCTTGAAATTCTCGGCAACAAGCTTCGTGATCTCAAACTGAACATTCCGAAAAAACTGGAATACAAAATTCAGAACATCGTGACATCCGCTGACCTTGGAACACCGATAAACCTCAACAAAATTGCAGTGGGTTTTAACCTCGACAGAATTGAATACGAACCGGAGCAGTTCCCGGGTCTCGTATACCGTCTTGAAGAGCCGAGAGTGGTTGTCCTTCTCTTTGGATCAGGGAAACTCATAATTACAGGTGGAAAACAGCCTGAAGATGCAAAAAAAGCAGTTATAAAAATTCTTTCAGACCTTTCAAATCTCGGGCTGATTCACCAGTGACCGGGAATTAACCCAAAAAAATATTACTCCCTTTTTTAAATGAATATTTATTCCAAAACTAATACAAGTACTTTGATAAAAATCTATTTATATCTTACGTACAGAATATTAAGAGTAATTTCTGGTGAGAATAATGAAACTAGAAAAAGTGCTTACTTTTACAGAGAAAGAAGAGGAGTTAGCCACTCTTCTTACAGATGTTGGACTAAAAAGAAATGTAGCCAAAGTCCTTGTATACCTTGCGAATACAAATGAAGCAACATCGAGAGATATTGAACGTGGAACAGACCTCCGACAGCCTGAAGTGAGCATTGCTATGCGGACACTCAGCGAAAAAGAGTGGATAGAAAACCGCGAGAGCAAGGCAGAAAGCAAGGGAAGGCCTGTAAAGATATACTGCCTTTCAAAACCGATTAAAGACATTGTGGATACAATAGAGTCAGATAAAAAGGAAGAGATTGAAAACCAGCTGAAACTTATTCAGAAAGTCCGTGAAATCGTGTCAGCATAGAATTCTGGTGCCGGCCTCATCTCCAACAACAACAACTATTTTTTCACGAAATTCAGTAAACAGCCCGCAGGAAAGAACACCTGGAACATTATTCAGTCCGGTCTGAAGTTTTTCAGGGTCGTCAATCTCACCGAAGTTGCAGTCAGTCTCAATGCATCCGTTATCAGTAATTACAGGCCCGTCTTTTTTTACACCCTCACGGACCTTCACTACTCCCCCGAGACTCTTTACTACCCGGTACAAAAGCGGCAGTGCAAACGATATAACCTCAACGGGAACAGGTGAAGAGAGTGTCTGTGTCAGCTTTGCCTCGTCGACAATTACAATAAAACGCTTTGCAGCTGATGCAACACACCTTTCCCGCGTCTGCGCAGCGCCACGCCCTTTGATAAGATTTCCGGAAGGGTCTACCTGGTCAGCCCCGTCAATTGCAATATCAATCTCCGGGCAGTCATAAAGAGTTGTAAGGGGAATCCCTAAGGCTCTCGCCCTGGATGCAGTCTGAAAAGAGGTAGGAACACCTTTTATTTCCAGACCCTCCGATTTTATCCTCTCTGAAAGCCGCTCCATTGAATATAATACGGTCGAGCCGGTCCCAAGACCGACGACATCACCGGATTTCACAAGTTCTGCGGCATAACAGCCTGCATTTTTCTTTGAATTCAAAATTTTTTCGGACATGATCCAAAACCGTAGTTTATTAGTCGCTTCAAATGGCAAATAAACTTTTCAGCTTTTTTTCTTTATCCAAAGAGAAAACATTTGAACTGCCGTACAAAAAATGGAATTGTTTTAAAAAGGTGTTTTGATTTTAACGGATTATGTAATCAATTGATACTCTTGCTGTCACGTCAACTGTATCCGTCTGTACAGGCGTTGAATAGCCTCCTGCAACCTCGTCCATCGCAATGTTCTTGTAGCTTGTCCCGGAGTATGTCACAGGCGTTGAACTTCCGCCTACATCTACACTCTGTATACCTTCTATCTGAACACCGAGAGCTGACGCAACGGATTCTGCATCAGAGCGTGCCTGGGCAACAGCACTTGCAAGTGCCTGCGCTCTTAATTCCTGGCTCTTGCTGTCCGAAAGTGTGAACGAAATGTAATTCACATTGTTCGCTCCGTTTGAAATAGCCGTATCTATGATATCTCCTGCATCATCAATCCTGTCTGTCTTCACAAGAATCGTGTTTGTGACACGGTATACCGTCTTGTCGCCTCCAAACGGAGAATTTGAATCTGTTTTATAGGAATACATGCTGTATCCTGTAGTTTTAATCTCGCTGTCGTTAAGTCCCAGACCTTTCAGTGCATCAATACAGGTACTCATCTTGTTTGCGTTATCCTGCTGTGCTTTTACACCATCAGTATCCTCTGTCTGAACGGCAATGGATATCTCAACAAGGTCAGGGTCGGTTGTAATCTTTCCGGTACCTGAGACATGGATTAGTTTTTCGTCATCGGCCGCGGATACGCTGCCGACGAATGCTGCCGCTGCGATAAGAACCACAAAGACAGCAATGACCAGTTTGCTTCTGATAGACATATGCAATAAATGGATTTAAACTATATTAACCCTATCTTTGACTTCGAAAAAATCTGAAGTCTTTAGGGAGAGTATTTTAAAAATAGAAGGATATTCCGGGTTTAGTTGAGAGAAATAGTGCCGACAACACGAAGTTTTCCGGCATCAAGGTGAAAAACAAGTGCAATATCGTTTTGCAGGTACACCAGCTCTTTTTCAAGTGATATTGAGATGTCAGGATTTTTCGGGTCTTTGGATACGGACTCTATTTTCCCGGATATATACTGCATCCAGTGGCCAACGTGTATTACCATGCCTTCTGCAACAGGAGTCTGCCAGAATTTAACCATGTTCAGCTTTCCAGTAAACTCATCGCCCGTTTTTACATCCCCGCGTGCTGTAAGAACGTATCCGCGGTCAAGCTCTTCCGAAGTTATATTTTTCAGTGCAAGACCCACCCTGTCGCCCCCTGATGCATCCGGACAGTCAGCGTCATGCTTCTGAATGGAACGCACCAGAGCAGTCTTCTGCGTAGGAAGGACCTTCAGATTATCATGCGTCCTGATAGTCCCTGATATCACGTTTCCGAGAACTACTGTTCCGATTCCCTTTACGTTGAAATGGTGGTCAACAGGAACGATTCCCGGCTCTTCAGTGACTTCGTGAGGCTTTTTTGCAGCGTCTTCAAAAAGTTTTTCTCTAAGGACATTCGGGTCGTCTTCTATGAAAGAATAATTCTCGATTACAGTTCCGCGGATAAGAGGCTCAATCTGGGATTTGTCAAGGTAGTTTCTTAAGATGACATAACCTTTTTTCACATTTGCACAGTCAAGAGCAACGATTGTCTCGCCGAATTCCGGGCTCACAGAATCGACGACGATAACCGCACAGTCAGTCGCTGAAATCGAGTAGAACAGAGGTGCAAGGCGTTCAGGGTACCTCTGCGGCTCAATCATAGTTAAGGTGTCCTCACCCTTCTTGAGGTTGTAGAAAACTATATCAGAGCTTGTTCCCTTTTTCCCGACATTCTTTGCGTAGCCCGCAGTTCCGAGCATTGCAACATTTAGATTTGGCATGATGCCTGATATTTAGGTTTTTTGTGATAATGAGAGTTTTCATTAATATTAAAGGAGGACAAAAACTCCAGACGCACAGGTGCAACAAAAAATATTATGAAGCCTTGCTTCTGCCTTTAAAATACCTTTTTTTTTGAAACTTTAATTCATAAAGATACCCGCAGAGCGCAGTTCAATAATTAATTCAGGATTTCTGAGAACCAGTTCTTTTACAAGCTGAATGACACTGAAATCTTTCAGCGCAATTTTTGATGCGGAATGAATAAGTCTGTTTAATTTTTCATCTGAAAGAGTGACAAAATATTCTTTCATCAGATAATTCTGCTCCAGACTTTTACCCATAGGTGAAGAACGCCATAAAGAATCATATTTGCCAAGTGAATCTCTGCTGTAGTCTTCACCGGAGATACTGTCAACAGCAACTTTTGCCGCAAGTTCACCGGTGTACATCGCATTGTATATCCCGCCTCCGGTAAGCGGTTCAACAACCCTTGCTGCATCTCCGACAACCATAAGACCGTCTGCTGCGGTCTCGGGCAGTGGTCTGCATACCGGCACTCCACCGGTTATGAATTCGATAATTTTACCGCCGGGAAATTTTTTTCTTACAAAATTATCAAGATAGTCCTTAGCCCTGTGACCTTCACCGCTTTTTAGCCCCTGTATGCCTACGCCTACATTGGCAATGCTTTCTCCTTTTGGAAATACCCATAGATACCCTTTTGGAGCAACACTGTTGCCTACATTAAAGATATTCATATCCGGTTCAATATCAATACCTGCCAGAAGATACTGCGCTCCGGACATCATCTCGCGGGGCGAAACAAGTGTATTTATTCCGCACATTCTGGAAAAGCGTGACTCAACGCCGTCAGCTGCGATAACTACATCTGCACTTATTTTATCAGCCATTCCCTCCAGATATGCACCTTTTATAAAACCATTCTCGATAACAGGAGCTTTTGCATTTGTTTTCAGTAAAATATCTGCACCCGAATCGGCAGCCTGCCTGACAAGTTCCCTGTCAAATATTTTTCTCTCGACAACATATCCTATTTTATTTCCACATTTTGAAGAATCAAGTATCATACTTTCCCCGTCAGGGGCTGTGATAGCCGCACGGGAAATTTCTGCTGAAATAAAACACGGATCGGGATCTATAAACTTCTTCAGGGCCTCTTTTCCTATACCTTCGGCACACCTCACAGGTGTTCCTATAGCTGGTCTTTTTTCTGCAAGACAGACAGATAACCCTTCCGCTGCGGCTTTTTCTGCGGCAACGGCTCCACCAGGGCCTCCGCCGATAACAAGGACATCATATCTGCTCTTCATTTAAAACCTCCAGTGCTCCTACAGGACATACTCCTGCACATATTCCGCACTCAGCACAGTCCTTACCTATAAAAAGATAAGAATCTATTAATTCCAGATTCGCCCGTGGACATATGGCTACACATGTCCCGCAGTAGAAGCAGGAAATTCTTTTTACCCTTAGCATAATACACCATTTCAGAATATCATATATAATAAACAGATACAACTATTAGTGGTTGCAATGCTTGAAGAACAGATTGATAATCTCAAAAAAATAGGCCTGAATGAATATGAAGCACGAGCATATGCAAGTCTTGCCGGTCTTAGGGAGGCTACTGCAAGAGAAATCCTCCAGGCAGGAAACATTCCGCAGGGAAGAATATATGATGTCCTCAAACAACTGGGGAAAAAAGGATTTTTGGAGATACTTGATGGAAACCCAACATATTACCGTGCCATTGAACCTACAACAGTAATCCAGAACCTTAGCGGCGAGTATACACAGTTGCTAAATCAGTCAATGAATACGTTAAGAGACCTGCATATAGATTCCTCATCACAATATCCTCTATGGGTAATCCACAACGAACAGGCTATAATAAACAGGATATTCGCTCTTATAAGGTCTGCCAGAAAAGAGGTTATAGTCTTTTCAGGAAACCCTCTTTTTTTTCGCAGATTCTCCTCTGAACTGCAGAAAATTCAAAAGAAATGCACAGTTTATGTGATTGTGGACGACCCTGAAAAATTTACCGGTGCAAACCTGAACCTTATAAAGGCCAATGAGGAATTTTTCTATATCATGGGGGATATTATCCATGACGGAATAAAATACAGAAACGATTTTTCAGTTATAATCGACAGAACAGAGTCATTTGACGTGGTAAATATAGGAAGCAAAAAAATAGGAGTTGTGTCAAAACTGCCTGTCATAAGTTATATTATCACACGCTGGCTGACACACCTGAATCTGATTGAAGACCATATATAACTCTCCAAAAGGAATTTTCTTTAAAAAATCTGTTTTTTACAAGAGAGAGGGCGGCAATTAAAAAATTTATAAAAATATTAGTGGTGGGCGAAATATGCAGTGACACTCCCACCCTTTTCGGAATCAATTCTTGCAAAACCGATTCTTTCAAACTGAACGACGTTGTTGACTTCAGACATAACGCCTTCCTCGCAGAACCCTTCCATTTTTGAATCAGGCGACAGAAGAGTGCATCTTGCATTCTTTCCGGCAGGAACCCACTGAATTATCGGGGCATGCTTATTTCTTGCGTCTTCAAGGGATTTGCCGCAGTATTTAAGAGTAAAACCGTCTCCTTCCGGTTTTACCGTAGCATTGAAAAGGTCCTTGAACCTGACCATTGAAACGTCTTTCAGGTCGTCTCTGCACGCATAAAGCGACCCTTCAAAATCAAGACTTCTGTAACCCTTCGACTCATCGTTCGGGTTTAAAAGAGCCTTTGCAGTAACTTTAGGTGCGCCGGCTATATCGCACCTGACAGGACTCGGAACAAAGAAGTAGCGGTTTGAAACAGGGTCAACAAGTGCTTTGTTTTCAGCAAAAAGATTTTCCCATGAGAACTTTATGTCAGTCTGACCTACGCCGATATCAATCATGCAGTTTCTTACAGCCTCGGGAAGAATTCCCCTCCTTGCAATCGCCTTCAGAGTACCGAGGTGAATATCGTCCCACCATGTATAGATGCCTGTCTTTATTCCTTCCTTCATCGCGCTTGTAGAAAGAACAACGTCACCTATTGACATCCTGCCGTAATGGTGGTACTCGGGAGGATTCCACCCGAAATAATCGTAGATATATGCCTGACGTCTTGTGTTTGCAATGTGGTCCTTGCCGCGGATAACATGGGTCACTCCGAGAAGGTGATCGTCAATGACGACAGAGAGATTCATCATCGGGTAGACCTTCGCATCAATCTTCGGGTGAGGGTGGTCGACGACCCTGAAAATTGAAAAGTCCCGCATCGCAGGGTCGGGATGGTTCATGTCGGTCTTCACTCTTACAGTGATTGTCCCTTCAGGAAACTCACCTGCAAGCATCCTCTTCCACAGTTCAAGGTTCTTTTCTATCGAATTTTTACGGCACGGGCATTCCTTTTTGCTGTTTTTAAGCTCCCTGAATACCTCGGAATCGCATGTACATACATAAGCCCCGCCAATTTCGATAAGCTTCTTACCGTATTCGTAGTATATGTCAAACCTGTCACTCTGGTAAACGGTCTCGGTTATGTTTATTCCAAGCCACTTCACGTCGTCCAGGAGAAGACCGTAGTTCTCAGGCTCAACACGTCTCGGGTCGGTATCTTCAATTCTTAAGATGTAGCGCCCTTTGTAGCGGCGCACGTAGTAGTCGTTAAGGTATGCCGCACGTGCATGTCCGAGGTGCAGGGGACCGCTGGGGTTTGGTGCAAAACGCATCACAACTCCGTTCTCACCGACATTTTTCAGCTCGCGCAGACCGCGCACCTTCTCTTTCTTTTCATCCTTGTGAGTGAAAAATTCAGGAGATAGCTTTTTAAGGCGTTCAACTCTCTCTTCGGAAGAGAGGGCTTCCACCTCATTCAGGACATCCTTAAGAACAGCAGACATCTCCTTTGCCTGCGACCGGAATTCAGGATGCTTCCCCATGAGCATCCCGAGAACTGCACCTGCCTTCGGAACGCTGTTATGTGTGACTGCATTTTCAAGTGCATATACGAGAAAAAACTCTTTTGGGTCTACTGGCATACTTTAAAAACACCTGCTGATGAAATAGTCTGTAATATCTCCAAGAAGTTTTCTCTCATCGCAGTCGGGAAGACCTTCCAGCATCTCTTTTGCACGGGTGACATATTTCTGCGCATTCTTTTTTACTTCCGAAATAACACCTGACTTTTCAAGAAGAGCTATCGCTTCATCAATCTCCGCATCAGTGAGGTCGGGTTTTCTGTATTTGGAGAGGTCGACTCCGGCCTCACGGGCTTTTATTGCGACAATAGTCTGTTTTCCTTCACGGAGGTCTGAAGCCCTGTCCTTTCCGCTCTTATCAGAAGTTGAGAGCAAATCTATAAGATCGTCCTGAATCTGGAAGGCAATTCCGCTGTTGTACCCCCAGTCGTGAAGTGCCTGCACCTGGTTTACGTTTCCGCCGGCAAGAGTACCTCCTATAGCGGCTGCTGCCGCATAGAGTTTTCCGGTCTTTTTCCCGACCATGTCTATGTACTCGTAGTCAAGCACATCGTTGCGGTCTTCAAAAGTCATATCCTCGTGTTGGCCCTGGCAGATTTCAACGCAGGTCCTTGCAAGAATCTCAACACTCAGGACCTTTGCCTGGCTGTCAGCAATAGCCCTTGTAATAAGCTCAAAGGCTTCAGCATAAAGGACATCACCTGCAAGAACCGCCGTCGGCATGTTCCATTTGCAGTGAACGGTAGGGACACCGCGCCGCTGGGAATCATCGTCCATTATGTCGTCATGCACTAAAGTGAAAGTATGCGTCACCTCAAGGGCAAGCGCCGCCGGAAAAATTTCACGTGAACTTCCATTTTTTACAATGTCTGCCGCAAGTATTACTACAGCAGGCCTGAGCCTCTTGCCTCCGGCAAGAAGAAGGTGGGCACTTGCCTTGTTAAGTTCCCCCGGAGCCGAACCGAAAAGCCGGTTGAGCTCAAGATCAACGTCCTCTGCAACAGATTCAAGATACTCTTCAAGTTTCATGTCAATAATCCCTTCAGTAATACATTTTTTCTATTTGGTTACACAGACTCTCATGCCGTTTCTTAAAAGATGCACATCGTTCCCAAGCGTATACCCGCATTCCTCGGTAAGTTTGACGTACTCACCGGTCATGTCGACATCGCCGTGAGACGGAATTATATGCTGGGGGTTCAGCAGGTTGATTATTTCGTAATGGTCTTCGCGCTGTGCATGGCCGCTTACGTGGAGGCCCTCGAATATACGTGCGCCTTTCATCTTAAGAAGTATTTCCTGATGATGCCTCTGCCCGTAATTCATAGGATTCGGAATGACATTGGCACTGTATAAAATCTTGTCTCCCTTGTCAATCCGGTACGGCGTATTCCCGGCGGCAAGACGCGTGAGAATCGCACCGGGTTCTCCCTGGTGGCCGGTAACGATTGGGACATACTTATCCTTCCCTTCCTTCATAATACGACGCATAGTCCTGTCAACAGTCTTACGGTTACCAAACATAGACACATTGTCAGGGAAACCGACAAGCTTCATCTGTTCAGCGGTTGCAGCATACCTTTCCATGGACCTTCCGAGAAGAACCGGCTTTCTTCCGATTTCATATGCGCATTCTGCAATAGTCTTTACACGGGCGATGTGGGATGAGAATGTGCTTACAATCATTGCACTCTTATCATCTTCATAACTTGTCATCACATCCCGTACAAGCCTCTGGGCAACCCTCTCGCTCGGGCATCTTCCCGGAAGCCTGACATTTGTGCTCTCGATGATAAGTGCAAGAACACCTTCCTTTCCGAGTTCACGCATACGGGCGAAATCAGGTGGGTTTCCTACGACAGGTGTCCTGTCAAGCTTGAAATCGTTGGCGTAAACGATTATTCCGGCAGGTGTATGCAAAACCGCCATCGCCGTATCAATAATTGAGTGCTGGACGTTTACGAATTCAAGGCTTAAGTCCTTTGAAATCTCATACCTGTATTTCTGTCCTGCATTAAGTGAGAACACTTTGTTCGTAACACCGAACTTTTTTTCTCCCTCAATCTGCTGCTCTATGAGTTTGGCAGTATATGGAGTCCCTATAATCGGTGCATTGTACCTGTGGGCAAGCTTTGGTATTGCGCCGATATGGTCAAGATGACCATGAGTGCATACAATAGCCTTGACACTGCCCTCCACCATATTCATGATTGTATCGTCGGGAATGGCTTTCATCTCGATTAGATCCAGAGAATGCATATTTTCGACTTCAGCATCCTCGTGGATCATAATCTGGTCAAGCCTCAGCCCCATATCAAAGATTACGATCTCTTTGCCGCAGCGGACGGCAGTCATATTTCTGCCTACCTCATTATAACCGCCTACGGCTATTATTTCAACATCCATATTGTTATCTCCTGAATTTTTCGAATTCAATTATTTCCCGGGTCAGACCGGTCATATATGTCCTGGCCCCTGAAAGTTCGGCGCAGTTTTTGGAGCCTGTAAGATACATGGAAATTGTAAGTTCATGCAGGAATTCCTCTATTTTTTCTACAAGAATCTCACGGCTCTGCATTGCAGGCTTTAAAAGAGGGAGGGCCATGCCTCCAAGGTCTGCACCAAGAGCGACCGCCTTTGCGACATCTATACCTGACCTTAAGCCTCCGGTCGCAATAACGGGCTTATCTTTACCAGCAATTTCCATGACAGAGACTGCCGTGGGAATACCCCAGTCTGAGAATTTTCTGCCGGCACCCACAAGACGCATGTCATCCGCTCTAACCGCTTCAACGGCGGCCCACGACGTCCCGCCGAGACCTCCCGTGTCAATCGCGGAAACACCGGCGCCCCATAGTTTCTTTGCAGTCTCATAGCAGATTCCGCATCCGGTTTCCTTTGCTATAACAGGATACTTCGACGTTCTGCACAGGTCTCTTATGGCTTCAAGGCAGCCTTCTGAATCATGATCGCCTTCAGGCTGTATGGCTTCCTGCAAAGGGTTAAGGTGTATGCATAAAGCCTGGGCGTCAATCATTTCCACGGCCCTGTCTGCCCACTCGGGACCCTTCTCGCGGAGCTGGACGGCCCCGAGATTTCCGCACAGAAATGCTTTGGGTGCGGCTTCGCGGACAACGGTAAAACTGTCCTCCAGTTCCGGGTTTTCAAGTGCAGCACGCTGGGATCCGACACCCATTCCTATATTGAACATATCGGCAGCATAGGCAAGCCGCATGTTTATCTCACGCGTATCGGGATGACCTCCGGTCATTGCCGCAATAAACAGCGGAGAGGACATATTAAACCCAAGAAACCTGACAGAAGTATCTATCTTATCCATACCACACTCAGGCAGTGCGTTATGCACAAGCCTGATATCGTCAAAACCTGAAAATCCTGCTTCCACATCTTTTTCGCAGCAGATTTCCAGATGCTCTTTTTTCCGCGAGGAAGTATATCCGGATTTCTTTATATTAACCAGCCCCTGGTTTTTGATTTATTCAGTATATATGACAGTGTCTGATTGCAGTTAAAAGGCAGAACACAGCATGAACTTTGCAAAAGACCGTGGACAGAAATTTTTTTATCTCCAAAGTTTTTCTGTCTGTCCCAAAACAACCGATTTACGATATTTCAGCGCATTTTTTTAAATTTCTGCCCATAAACCGGCCTTTGACACCTGCATGCAAACGGCCCTTTTTTTACTGCACCTGCCTTTCTAGGGTGTTATCTGAGTTTTAAGCCGGGGTCAGCCTCTTTTAAGCAGGAATTCTTAAATTTCCACTTTGCAAAAAGTCTTAAACCCTTTTATGACCTCTCACTGGTAACAACCGTTCCGCCATGGTCGCGCCCGTCCAGGAAATCACCAGTCCTTGAGACGTGAAATATGCTTGATTCAATTCCGTTCTCTGCAAGCATAAGAAGTTCATTTATCTTCCCTCTCATACCCCCGGTGACATCCGTATTTCCTGATTCGTTGATTTCAAGACTCCGGGCGGAAGCGGATGTGATAACGGGTATCACCCTGCCGTCTTTAAGTACGCCCGGTACATCTGTTGCAAGCCCGATTCTTTCAGCGTGAATTGCGCATGCAAGATAACTTACCAGCTGATCTCCTGATACAATGCAGGCTCCTCTATCCTCATCCATCACGACATCCCCGTGAAGAACAGGTACAACCCCGTTTTTTATGAGGAGCTCCAGAGGCCTGCATTCAAATGATATTAGACGTCCGTTTTTCGCAGTACATGCATCAAGCGGGTGAATCCCTACAGACTCAACACCACTGGCACGAAGCGCGTTTACCACCGCATTGTTAAGCCTTTTGACTGCACGGTGCGTGATAAATATACCTGCTCTATTTGTTTGATCTAACCCTTTATCAAGGTGATGTTCTTTCGCCTCAGGATGTCCGCATGAACCCGCACCGTGGATTATTACCGGGAATATGTCCTTTCTTTGGGAAATCTCCCGTGAAAGTGCAGAAATACGCTCTTCGTTCACGCTGCATTTCTTTGATTTATCGGTGATTACGCTACCGCCCAGTTTTAGTATAATCAGTTCTGGCATTATCGTCCTCTTTTCTTGCGCCGTCAGTATCAATCGTCGTTATGATAGCCTTGCCGTCAGCCGCTTCAATAGCACCTGCAACTTTGCTTTTCGAACGCTTTGGACAGAGCGCTATCATGCACCCCCCCCCTCCTGCGCCCGTCATCTTTGCACCATATGCTCCTGCTGCACGTGAAGCCGAGACAAGTTTTGAAAGCGAGGGGTGCCCGACACCAAGCGCCTCCAGTAGTGCATTGTTTACGTCCATGTACCTCCCCAGAAGCTTAAGGTTCTGGAAGTTGTGCATGGAGCGTGTCGTTACGGCCTCAATCGCATCAAGGATAGGGTCTACGACAAGAGGGTTGCTCATCCGAAACTCACCAACCATCTCCACAAGTTCGGATGTCTTATGCGAGACCATAGTATTTCCTATGACTATATTGAAATTTTCTGGAGGGAGCCGTCTTCTTTTGCCGTCCTTTATCAGGACGAGGCCGCCATAAGCTGACACAAATGTGTCCGTCGGGCTTGCGCGCCCCTTCTGGACTTTTCTCTCTATTTTATATGCAAGAGAGGCTATATCAAGACGACCGAGATTCAGTCTGAACTCGTCATTTATTGCAGAAAGCGTTGCGACTGTTACAGCGGCAGATGAGCCGAGACCGGATGAACTCGGAAGCTGGGAATGAATATAGACGCTTCCTGTAACTCCTGTCTCTGAAAAGCACTCTTCTATATATGGTGAATTCACCCTTGCAGGGGTCCGCGACTTTCTTACGGTCACATAAACTCTCGGTTTTATAGCCATAGCTATGCCGGGTTTGCCGAAAACCACGGCATGCTCGCCAAACAAAAACACCTTTCCCGGTGCACTCCAGGTAGCCATATAGATATCTTACTCCACTGATATTGCCGCATAACCGACCACCTGTGAATAATCACCCGATATCTCGCCGCTTGTCGAATAGTTGAGAAGTACCCCGGACTCTGCTCCTCTCATCCTGGAGTATTCAACCATTGCCGTTATAGGGCCGTACCCGCACGCGCTGATACCCTCATCAAAAATTCGACGGTAAAATTCAGCCGTATCCAGATTTTTCAGCGCATCTATCGCATATTTATCATATTTTTCCGCCTGAAAAACAGGAACGTAATGCGAAAAGTCGGAAGATGCAACAACTATTACATCAGAGTTTGTATCTAAAACAGCATTATATATTGCCTTTGCCACACGAAGTGCGTTGCGCCTGCTCTGATCCCCCATAAGAACCGTTGCAACCTTCGCACCGGAAAACCTGTATTTTATGAAAGGCATCTGGACCTCAAGAGAGTTCTCCCTCTGTTCCTGGGAAAAATTGTCTTCGCTTATATACCCGGAAAGACTCTCCGTTAAAACGGAATCGTTTTCCGCGACTCCCAGGGGGGTCTGCCACGAAAGAGACGAGGTGCAGTCGGGATACCCGGCATGGCTCGGGCCTATTACTATAAAAGTCCCCTTAAAACTATTTTTGACAGCAGAATACGAATATGCCGCAGTCTGGCCCGAATAAACTATTCCTGCATGCGGACAGACTATTCCATACGGCCTTTTACCCGATTCAGATTTTACATTGTCAAAAAAAGCGCCAATCTCTTGTTTTAATAAAGCAGGATTGTCGGGATAGAACATCCCCGCATAAGTAGCCCTGCGTGTCACCATAAAAAGTGATGTACCTAAAAAACCTTAAAAATATTTATAATTCTATCTCGAAATCCTCGGGAGTAAGTGAAGTAGTAATTCCCCTCTTCAGAAGAATTTCCCGGGTCAGGAGGTAGTAGATCATACTAAGTGCCTTTCTTCCCTTGTTGTTTGTCGGGATTACAAGGTCAATGTACTTTGTGATGTTGTTTGTGTCGCAGAGTGCAACAACAGGAACTCCACACTGAACTGCCTCATTGATTGCCTGCGAATCTCCGATTGGGTCTGTTACAACAATTACATCAGGTTCAACATACTGTGAAATCTTCTGGTTGGTAAGCATACCGGGGATAAAACGTCCTACCTTGGAAATTCCTCCGATTGCGTCTGCAAATTTCTTCGCAGGATACTGACCGTACTGACGGGAGGTGACTACGAGTATCTTTGCCGGTTCATACTTTGAAAGAAACTCTGCTGCGGTTTTTATACGCTCATCCGTCTGCTGAATGTCAAGAATATACAGTCCGTCACCGCGTACGCGGTAGATGAACTTTTTCATGTCCTGACTCTTCTGCTGGGTACCGATATGTACTCCTGCCGCCAGATAGTCTTCCACAGGAACAAGCGATTCTTTAAGCTCAATATCTATTTCATTTGCGTTCAATACATCAGCTCCTAATAACTAACTCTAACTTCTTTTTACAGTAATTGGTATGACACCTTTCTGGTACTCTTCAATTGCGATCTCCAAAGGATCGATTTTGTCACTTTTCACCAGAACGGGGGCTCCCATTGATATCTGAAGGGAACGTGCCCCAACAATTCTGGCTCTTTCATATCTGGTGTATGATTCCATTATGACTCCACAAAATCTTATAATGTAATTACAATAATTTTTGGAAAATGGGGTCGCTGAGATTCGAACTCAGGTCACAGCATCCCGAACGCCATAGGATTCCAGGCTACCCCACGACCCCTCCTAAATTTATTGATAATGGTTGAGATCGTCTATGATCTCTATATGGGTGAGCAGCATACGCCTGCAGCAGTAGCGCTCAAGCCCAAGATCATCAAGAATCTCTCTTGGATCCTCCCCGGCATCTCTGCGTCTTTTAAACTCTTCCCATTCAGTAGAAATTACCTTTCCACACGTGAAGCACCGGACTGGTATCATATGATCAGATCTCTCCCTTATGTTTTAGCATATCTTAACGATAAGACTTTTGGAATTTCTTTCTTGCACCGCGGCCGTGAGGTTTCTTGGCTTCTTTCTGACGCGAATCGTTGACAACAAGCGTCCTGTCGTATGCAAGGAACGTATCCTTTATCTTCGGGTCATTGTACCATTCAACAATGCCGCGTGCAAGTGCTGTTCTGACTGCCTCAGCCTGGCCCATGTATCCGCCTCCGCTAACGTCAATGCTTGCATCAACGCCGTCAAGGACTCCCGGAATCAGGAGAAGGGGCTCGGATATTTTCATGCGGGAAAGATCGGTCCCGTAGATCTCAAGAGGAATGGAGTTTATACGGACACGTCCATTTCCTTCTCTTAAAGTTGCACGGGCAATTGCCGTCTTTCTTTTACCACTTGTATTAACAACTTTGGACATCTTTGTTAAACCCCCTTAGAACTTTCCTCCAAGGTTTTTGCTTACCGCACCGACAGTTACATACTTTGGCGTTGACATTCCGTCAACGTGTGCAGACTCGATTATTTCAACCTCTGCATCTGCAAACTGCACAGGAGTGCCGACATAAACTCTGATAAGCTTAAGTGCCTCTGCACCGCGCTGCCTCTTGTATGGGACCATACCTCTTATCGTGCGTTTTACAATATGTTCAGGCCTTCTGGGAAAGAAAGGCCCGCCCTCTCTTGAGCCGCGCTTGCGCTTTGTGTCATAGTCCGAGAGGACACGGGCACGGGCACCGGAAATTACCGCGTTTTCAGCGTTGATAATTGCAATTTCCTCACCTTCAAGGGCACGCTTTGCCACATTACTTGCAAGCCTTCCAAGACGAAGGTCTGTTGCATCAATTACGGTCACCATATCCTTCACCTCAGAATCCTGATTTTTTTACCCTCGGGGTTGGTCTTCACGAGGTCTTCTATTGTCATACAGGTTCCTTTTGCATCTTTTATCTTTGATGCGGCAGCGTCACTGAAGTTCAGTGCTGCAACACTTACACTGACCCCGGTGTCAAGAATTCCGCTCCCGAGTACCTTTCCCGGTACAATCAGAGTTTCGCCTTCACGGGCGTATCTGTTTATCTTGCCCAGGTTCACTTCAGCGAAATTTTTGCTGGGAGCTTCCAGTCTCTTTGCAATTTCACGCCAGATGCCTGCTTCGTTTGCCCGGGATGCTTCCCTGAGCATTGTAACAAGGGCAGTATAGCGTGGATTTGTTTTTGCAGCTTTCATTTTTAGATCGCTCCAGAAATATTGGTTAATACATCCACCAGACTATCGGATTTGCCTTTGAGATTGGAAAGTCCGTATAATATTATATCCTTTACAGCCATTGATCCGTCGCTTTCCACAACAAATACGAACCTCGTATTGTCAGGTTCGATGTGTATAGCCGACTTTTCATTTCCGCTTGCAAGGCATGCCTTTTCACAGAGCCTGCACATGGAACAGGCCTCAAGCTTTCCATCCACCACTTCTGCGGATTTTTTACCAAGCTTCAGGACATTCCTAGGGCATTCCTCTACACAACGACCGCAGGCATCACACCTGTCATCAATCTTAACGACAGGGTATGCCTTATAGCCACATGCAAGTGTCGACTGCCATTTCGCATGTTCAAGGCCTATGTTAATCTCTGCGTGCGCTTCAAGCACCACTTTCTGCCCTTCCTCAAGTTTGACAATAGGGATATTAGGGCTTACCGGTGCTGCATCAGGATTCTGCGGAATTAAATCACTTGATTTAACAAGACCGGGACCTTCGACGCTAAGCGTATACACTGCTTCGCATGACGGGCACCCTTTTCCTCCGCAGGAGCACTCGGACTTTTTTTTGTAATCTGAAAGGTTTGTTTTGAGCGGAATTAAGCCGAGACGGTGCGCAAGCATTTCATCAAAGAGTGCACTGCTGTTATCATAGATCATAACATCTTCTATTGCAAGCTTTGGAACCTCACCTATCATTGACCGTCTCAGTGAATTCGCAAACGCCGGGTGTGAGCCGGAGAGAACAAATTTCACGGCTTCGCTCTCAAGTCTGCTGAACGCAATATCCATTAATCAGACTCTCCTGCCCCTTCTTCCACCCTTTGCACGAATGCTGTCGTGTGGAACGGGCGTTACATCTTCAATACGTCCAATCTTCATCCCTGCACGGGCAAGCGCACGAATTGCTGCCTGCGCACCGGGACCGGGACTGCGCTGTTTTCCTCTGCCGGGCGCACGCACCTTTACGTGGAGACCGAAAATCCCTTTATCCTTTGCAGCCTGGGCTACGTTTGCAGCAATCTGCATTGCGGCATAAGGTGAACTCTCGTTACGGGCCTGCTTCACAACCATTCCGCCGCTGGACTTTGTTATTGTCTCTGCACCGGATAAATCGGTAACTGTTACCACAGTATTGTTAAATGAAGCAAAGATGTGCGCAACACCCCATTTTTCATTTGAATCTGCCATTATGCTCTGCCTCCCGACTGGATTCTGGCACGCTCAGGATGAGCGTCATCGTTGAGCGGGGATGAGTTGTAATAACCAATAGAAGACTCTTCTGACTTTCTCACGCGGAATCCGGGGATGTTGACCCTTCTTCCTTCAACGCAGATGTGACCGTGAGTAATCATCTGGCGTGCCTGCTTTGGTGAACGTGCAAGACCACGCCTGTAGACAATTGTCTGTAAGCGGCGCTCAAGCTCGTTTTCAATCTTCATCGAAAGAATATCACCAATACCTGCATTTCCACCAAGAAGTCCATAACGTTCAAGGTGACCGAGAAGCTCATCTTCCTTGCTCTTCGCGAGGTCTGCGTCCACAGAAGATGACTTCAGTGCAAGAAGATGCCTTGCCGCACGGCGGTAACGTCTAAGAATACTCTCCGCTTTCCACAGTTCTTTCTTGTTACGGAGACCGTATTCAATCAAAAGCCTGTTTTCATCCTCGATACGGGACTTCTCAAAGCGTCTTTTGGGAGTATCATATGATTTGTGATTTTTTCCTGGATATACCATTTACATCACCCGTTTAGACCTTCTTCCTGCTGACACCAACAGTAGTTCCGCGTCTTCCTGTCGATTTCGTACGCTGTCCTCTGACTTTCTGGCCTGTTTCATGACGAATACCACGGTAACAGCGGATCTTTCTCATGCGGTTGACATCGTCATCAATCGCCATGCTAAGATCCGAACCCAGAAGTTGCTTTGCTTCTCCTGCGTAGTAGTCCTTCTGGCGGTTAAGCATCCATGACGGAACACGCTCTATATAGGACGATAAAACCTCGCGTATACGGTTGACCGAATCTTCTTCAAGAAGACCAATCGTTGCACGAGGGTCTACTTCAGCCATTTTCGCGATTGTTACGGACGTGTGCATCCCTATGCCCGGAAGTCCGGTCAGAGCTATCTGAACCGGTTTTGTACCGTCAAGATCAGCGTTTTCAATCCTAACAAAGTAGTTAATCTCTTTTTCTTCCATTCAACTGCCTCACAGTGAGATTCGCTCGAAAGCGTTGAGGGGGGGATTTGAACCCCCGAGTCCCAAGGGACACGGGGTTAGCAACCCCGCGCCATGCCTGGCTTGGCTACCTCAACAGAGTAATCTCGCATCTTTCGACACTCGCAACACACAAAGATTGTGTTGCTCCATGAATGTTGCTTATATAGATCAGAAGGATTCACTATTAAGTATTGTGGTTTTTCTGTAAAATATTCTGTAAAAAACAGCACCGGCAATAACAATTTTTTCTGCAGGAGAAAATATCTTCCTGGCAGATTAATCATTATTTCCTGAAATCAGGAGTTTATGGAATTTAACAAATAAGCCGGTTGGGAAATTTTATCCGGAATCTCCCGCGGGACTGACCTTTAAATCATATTCATGACATCAGGCACTTTTTTTCTTTGCACTCCGGCAGACACCAGACCCGAAACGACGACGGGAAGCGCAATTGTAGCATCACAGAAGCACTGCACGTTCCGGCAGTCGGGCGTCTCCTTCCCCCAGCTGATGGCCTCCTCGAATGTGCACCCGGAAAGGCCGCCCCAGTGGGGAGAGTCCGTTGTATACTGGATAGCATAATGATGACCGTCATTCCCGGCATTGTGAATTGAGGCTATCACCTGGGTCTGCTGGATGAAATTTTTCGGGACACCGCCTCCTACATATATAACGCCTGTTCTCTCCGAGGATTCGACGATTTTTGTGATTTCATCGACATCTGCTATCTGGTCTACAAAAGTGCTGACACCTTTTCTTCTTGCCATCAAAAGCCCGATTCCAATAGACGAATCGCAGAGAGCCGGAATAAACACAGGTACACCTGACTTTGCGCATTCCGAAAGTACAGACTTGCCCGAAGGATTTTTCTCCGAAAGCCACCTGCCGAGTCTGCCGGTGAAATCGCGTGATGAGCCGGTGTAAGGCGAAAGTTCCCCGGCAAAACCGGATATTGCCGAATCTATGGTCCGAAACTCCTTTTCATACGCAAAAACATCGTATATCCTGTCTATCCCTTTTGAAAAAAGGTCCACATCATCTACATGGTGGTGCCCGAGATAGTGGTGGACATCAAGGTGCTCGCAGGTGTCATGGAACATATTCGCCCCCGTAGAGACCAAAACGTCAATATACCTTCTTTTAACAAGTTCACGTATAATCTCCTGCATCCCGGCAGGTATCATGGCACCTGAAAGACCAAGCAATATAGTACATGATTCATCCTCTATCATCCGGCTCCAGATATCCAGGGATTCTCCAAGTTTTCTGCCCTGAAAACCCGTATTGCTCATATTGGCAAGCAGTTCTGCTACATTTCCCGCGGGAACCGCGGGATCTACTCTCTTCATTTTTTCTCCCTGATTTCTCCTTACAAATAAAACAAATCCTGAAAACTGCCCGGAAATGAAAACCGGCAGTACAGGTTCCTGAATTTTCAATAAATTATTATCAAGTCGTTCAGAAACATTATAAAACGCTTAATCATTACTCTATTCATTCTGCCATAGAAATATAATAAGCCCTCTTGAAAATAAAAAAAGCAGGATGCTCTTATAGAGCAACCAGAATTGATTCTTTTGAAAGAATTCCTGCAAGTTTTCCGTTTTTTATTACCGGAACCGAGCTGATGCGCTTTTTTATGATAAGATCTCTTATCTCATCAAGGCCGGCACCCACATCAACAGATATGGCAGGACTTGTCATTATTTCGCTTACCAGGAGATTTCTGACCTGGTACTCCTGATGCTTGGCGTTTACGCTCTCACGCAGGTCACGCATGGACTTAGCAATGTCGGTTTCGGTGACAACACCTACTATTTCTCCTGTTTCCTCATCTGTTACAACGAACTTTATGACTTTTTCATCCATCATTTTTCTGCGCAGGTGAACGACGCGGTCTCCGGGATGTATAGTATGCGGAGTCTGCATCAGCTTTTCAACCGGAGCTTCAGGAAGCATTACTGACAAAAGATCTGCTGCATCCACCTTTCCGACAAGGTTATGATCGTTGTCAAGAACAACCACAATCCTGTATTCCTGGAGTAGCGGGACCAGAAGTTCTGCATCCTGATCAGGATATGCTGAAGTAAAATTTTCATCCATCCTGTTTGAGACATGAATCTGGGTAGGAGAAATCGCAGAGGTTTTTTTGCTTCCCAGTACATCTGCAATGGACTGCCGGGATATTGTGCCTGTAACGGCACCACTGTTTGTGACAATTAACGGATCAACACCCAGATCAAGCATTTTATCAAGAGCTTCGGTAATTACAGCAGATTTTGCAATAGTTACAGGTTTTGACATTACATCTTTTATTAGCAGTTTTTCACTCATTTTTTACACCTCTGTTTAAGGTTTTATGATATTTTTTTATTCTCTTTCATTTCCCCGTTCTGCCAGGCCTGGCTCAGAAACGCCCGTTTTTATTAACAGGCATCAGGGCCGTCAGATTATTTTTCAGGCAGATTTTTTTATTTTTTGGATTTTTCAGATGGATAAACCCTTTTTCCAACTGCATCAGGCTTATTTGATTTCTCCCTCCTTTATGAAAGAAAGACCTTATACATTTCATTTAGTCTGTCATTCAACTGATAATTCCCTTACCAGGTCAAACTCGGTGATTACACCTACAAGACGTGAATTTTCGATTACAGGCAAAGCACCTACGCCTTTTTCCACCATCTCTATGGCGACGTTGCTTATGCTTTCGTCAGGAGTCGTTGTATACAGGTTCCCGTTTATAAGTTTTCTTACCGGAACAGACATGACATCAGATACATCTCCTGTAATCATTTCCTTAAAGACATCTTTGTCTCCGACATAATTCATAATATCCATTGCCGTGATTATCCCGAAGAGCACATCGTCGCTTACAACGGGAAGACGGCGGAATTTTTTTGTCACCATCTCTTTTGTGACACTGCATATAGGGGAGTCCGGAGTTGTGACATGAGGATTTTTTGTCATTATATCCGAGACACACAGATAGTTCGGGGTTTTGCAGAACACTTTAAGGATGTCTCTTTCCGTAACTATCCCGGTAAGAATACCTTCTTCATCTACAATTGGTATCCCGCCGCATTTTTTATCAACGATAGTCTTTGCGACATCAGTTATTCTGGTGTTTTCCTTTACAGTCAGAAGCCTTGTGCTCATAATTTCACGGACACTGTCATTTAAAGCGGCAATCATGTTTCCCTTATGCTTTCCGGATACAAGATTGAACTTTTCACCGCCTCCCATGAAATTTATGATGTCTCCTGCAGTTACCATTCCTATAATTTTGCTGGTTCCGGAATCAGTAACCGGAAGGCGTCTGAAGCCCTTGCGGGTCATTGTTTCAACAGCACCTATGATGCTCATGGTCGGGGAGACCGAGATTACATCATGTGTGGCTATGTCTGCAACTTCTTTATTATTGCGGTGTTTCACTTCCTTACGCATGAAATCATTCCCTATTGCTGTAACCGGGCAGTTATTCCTGTAAAATCCACGGTTTATACTGAAATCTGGTAATCATATTAGTCTTTTTGATTGTTTAGGGAAAATGAACACAGTGAAGCCGTAAAGCGTAATCTGAACTTTTGCACTGGTGTTACATTTTCTTACCGCTTTTTTAGTTTATGTCAATTCTCCTTTAAAAAACAGGAAAAAAGATTTTTAATTCTGCCAAAGAGAACAAAAATCACTTCTCCGGTTTCATTTCCGTTTCGGATTACTCTTTTTATTCTGCTACATCAGCAGAGAACCATTATCATTATTTTTAAAGGTCTTAAAAGGCCTTGTTTAAATTAATCAGTATCATCGCTTCCTTTGCAGCCGGGGCAAAGAAGCCTTCCGTCAACAGGTGTAAGACTGTCGGACATCTTTCCGCATACGTCGCATACTCCTGTCATCGACTCGTCATAATCATGATTCACTTTTATTAAATCTGACATAATCTCATTGAGCTCGTTTGAGACAGAGAGTATGTCACGTACAGTAACAAGACCTACCACTTTCTGGTTTTCAACAACAGGAAGTCTTCTTACTTTATGTGATACCATCATATGAGTCGCTTCTCCCACTGTTTTGTCGGAGTCAATTGTTATCAGAGGTGTGCTCATAATTTCACTTACGTAAACCTCACCGGGTTTTTTGTTGAGAGCAACAATTTTACAGGTCAAATCCTCCTCTGTCACTATGCCTTTGGGCACATTGTTCTGCAAAACAATACAGCTGCCTACTTCATTGCGGCACATCTTTTCCGCCGCTTTCCATACTGTTGCCTCAGAACCTATGGTTACAGGATTATACCTCATGACCTCCTTAACGGGTACGTCAATCTGAAAGCGCCTTGTATCTATCCCTTTCTCACTCACATGATCACCTCCGTTTTCTGCCCCCTTTTTAGGAAAGCAGATATTTCACCTCTCCTGGCAGAAGAGAGGGCTACAAGCTAACCTATGATCCTGTCAGTATAAAAGACTAATGACTCTGTATTTTCATAAAGCGCTATTAATATATACAAAAGTGATGTATTGCAAAAAAGGCGTTTTTATGCATAACTCAATAGAAATCTTATTCACCAAAAGGATACATGATATTATTTTATACTGTACATAATGTAATACATTAAAGAGTTTTAGTTACAAACGGAGACTGGGACATGAATTTTTTCGTAAGGACAAAACAAAAATTTTCCAAACTGTTCAGCGGACTTTTCAAAAAAAAGCAGATGAGGATCGGTATTTACGGCCCTCCTAATGCCGGAAAGACAACGCTTAGCAACAGAATTGTACGTGACTGGACCGGGGATGCAATAGGACCCGTAAGCGAGATCCCCCACGAGACACGAAGGGCACGAAGAAAGGAAGGTATAAAGATATCCGACGAAAAGGGAAACTCAATCAAAATCGATATCGTTGACACACCCGGGGTTACAACAAAGATTGACTATAAGGAGTTCCTGGAATACGGAATGGACAAGGACGAGGCAATAGTCAGGGCAAGAGAGGCGACAGAAGGTGTTGCAGAAGCAATGCACTGGCTCCGTGAGGATATCGACGGAGTAATATACATGCTTGATTCTACGCAGGATCCGTTTATACAGGTCAATATCATGTTAGTGGGGATTATTGAAAGCCGTGACCTGCCCGTTATAATTGTGGCTAACAAAAACGACCTGCCTGACGCATCCTCAGCAAGGATTAAAAGCGCTTTCCCGCAACACCCCGTAATTTCAATATCAGGACTTGAGGGCAACAACGTGGAAGAGCTATATGAAAAAATGATCGACTACTTCGGGTGATTCCAATGATCCAGGGTGTACAAATAGACCTAATCTCTGCAGAACGTCTCGAACATTTAACTACCCTTGAGAAGGTAAGGCTTATTCTGGACGAGGTCATGGATGGAAACGTTGTTGTCCTCGAAAAGGGTCTTTCTCCTGACGAACAGAGTATGCTCATCGAGACGACAATGCGTGAGATAACACCTGACGGCTTTGCAGGTATCGAGATGGAGACCTACTCGGCAGACAAGCAGGAAAACCAGAAGCAGGGTGGTCTTTTCGGCGGTCTTTTCGGGAAGAAGGAGAGCTCTTCAGGACGTCTTACGGTAATTGGTCCTGCAAACCAGATGAAGACATTAAAGAAGGACAAGGACCTCATAAGTACCTGGGTCTCTTCAAGGTGAAAGAATAGTCATGCCGCATAAGTGTATACAGTGTGGAAGGGAATTTGGGGACGGTTCCACGGAGATTTTAAAAGGCTGTCCAAGCTGCGGCGGCAAAAAATTTTTGTATATCAAAAACGAGGACGTCCACAAGGACGTCCTTGAAGAGAAATCCATAAAAAAACTTGCCGAAGAAAAGAAAGAAGAGATTGTCGAGTTAAAAACCGGCAAAAGCGATGAAAAGACCGAAATTTATGACAGAATAGAGAGCATCAGGGTGGTCAGTCCCGGTTCTTATGAACTTAATATAGAGAAACTGGCAAAGGGCGATGACATGATTATGCAGATGGGGTCTGACGACAAATACATCGTCGATATTCTTTCAATGGCAAAGAAGAAAAAGGGCAGAAAGAAAACCAAATAGAATATTTTTAAAAATTGTGCTTTTTTTTATTTTTTAGGTAGGAACCATAGAATGGGATATACTAGAGATTTAATATACCAACATTCTCTATTTTTTATCAAAATGTTAAAATTATTTTTAGAACGGATAATCTGATGAGTCGGTTATGTATTCATCCATATTTTTAAAGACAACTGAGGTTCCACCGCTTGAGACATAAAATCCGTCCTTTGCAATGACTACACCTTCAAAGGAAGCTCCGTTAAAGATTACCTTTCCGTTGGGTGCAAATAGTACTCCTGTCACTGTAATACCTCCATGACTTATCGTTATATCACCTGTTGATGCGACAACAATAACATTTTCCGCCTTGCCACCTTTAATCCAGTCTGTAGAGGAATAACTGTCAGCAAATATCTTAATTCCGCTCGAAAGAGTACCACCGGACACGTATCCTCGGGAATTATACCAGTCAGACGACTTTGCCTGGGGAATTTCATAATCAGGCATATCAATGACTTCGACAGAATCTACATGTATACATCTGTTAATAACATCCACAGGATAATTATCCGGGTAAGTTATGGTTCCTGTATAATAAATGTATGAATCAGAATCAAAGCTAGGTGTCCATCCAAGTGTCAGGTCTCCATTAACATAAACATCACCGTGTATATTGGCATCTTTTATTGCAAAGTCGCCATTTACATAAAGATCCCCATAAACATCACGATCACCAGCCCAAAGTGTTACATCACCATTAACTGATATAATTCCTGGATACACCTGAGATCCCAAATCAGCACTTCCACCGTCAAGATCCACAGGGCCATCAATGTAAATATAAGACGCCGAAAGTGAGGCTCCGCCGTTTAAATCCTCGGTTGTTACTCCGCCACCCCTAACTACAATGGTTGAACCGGAACCGGTTATAGTTCCTCCGTTAAATTCCAGCTGGTACCCATAAACAAACACATTTTCAGTTACAATGTAATCTGCAAAAGAAAGACTGACATTTATATAATCTGTCTTTACCTCAGTATCAGAACCTCCATTGTTTGTTGCAGTCAGTGAAACCGTATAATTTCCGGCATCAGTATATGTGTGAACCGGATTCTGCTCTGTTGAAATGGTATTGTCACCAAAATTCCACATCCATGATATCGGGTCTCCCGTTGAAAGATCCGTGAAATTAACTGCAAACGGTGTTTCTCCGACAGTCTGATTCGCAGTAAAGTTTGCAACAGGAGTTGCCGGCGGTGTGCAGGTGTCATAGATGTCTCTTACCTGGTCACCTGTAAGGGCAGTCGTGTAAAGTCTAACGTCATCAAGCCATCCTTTGAAGTTGAATGTCGCCCAGTCGGGATGAGAGTTTATCCTCTGCATGCCGATATAGACCGGCTGGTCATTTGTGGTGAGAGATGACCCGACCGTAAATGTTCCGGCCTCTTCACCATCAATATATACTGTTCCTGTTGAAGAGCCCGAATCTATAACGCATGCAAGGTGCTGCCACCTGTTGTATCCATACGACAGACTGTTGAAATTATACGTGTTACCCGATTCAAATGTCAGGCGGCTTATATTGTCAGTTTTCTGGACGAAAAATTCGTAGTTGTCACTGTCGTCTTCGCCTTTGTCAACGAGGGAAACGTAGTTTCTGTACTGGTCCTGAATTCCGGACTTGTTTACCGGGTGCTCGGGATAAATCCATGCAGTTAAAGTAATCTCAGACGGGGCGTCAAGCGTGCTGCTGTCAGGAACGGAGACGTAATTTGTTGTACCGTCGAAATAAAGCGCATTTTCGCATGCTCCAACACCACGCAATACAGGGCCGTTTATGACCCCGTTATTATTATTTCCGGACGAGTCAACAGCGGTATTTCCTGAAGACTCATCGAACTTCCACCACGCGGCAGGCTGCGGAAGTCCGCTCACGTTGATGTAACGGGCTTTGATCTCCGAATCGCTGCCGTAAATGGTTGAAACTGTAAGAGTGACGTTATAGCTGCCTCCGTAATTGTACACATGGACCGGGTTCTGGTCCGCCGAGGCAGAACCGTCACCGAAGTTCCATGACCATGACGTTATATTGGCCCCGTTTCCATAGGAAAGGTCGGTGAAGTTCACTATAAGAGGCGCGATTCCTGAAGTGACATTGGCTGTGAAGTCCGCTACAGGCAGTGGTCCCGGAGTAGGAGAAGTAGTACCTGTAGGACTTGTAGGAGAAGTAGTGCCTGTTGGACTTGTAGGAGAGGTGGTACCCGTAGGTGCAGACGTATCTGTGAAATCACCTATACTTGCAATAACACTGCCGGATCCGGTTGTGGAGATTATCTGAACCTGCTTATAATCGCTTTCATCCGGTATGACAAGCGTCTGCCCGACATCCCATGAATTCCAGTTATCTGAACCGGAATATATGTCATCGCCCTGATCTATAAGCTCCATTTGATCAGGGTAATAATCAGTGCCATCGACACGGACATAAAATTCTCCGCTTTTTAGAGAGTCTCCTCCGGAATGATACAAAAGCAGGTCATTACCTGTGGTATCAGGAATAACCGACAGACTCGGAATTTCAGTCGGAGTATTCTGGCCTGTTACAAAAACTCCTACAATGGCAATACCTATTACAACCAGTGATATCATAAGAATAGCTCCGACGATATCCGAAACCGCTTCACAAACGCATATATTATATCTGTCTTCGTCCACCATGCCGTCTCCAGTCAATAGTTGCCAGCCCCCTCAATATGACAAAATTATAATTTATATTGTAATCCAAAAAAACGGGAAAACCTATTTTTTCATACACCAATGAAAACCCCTTAACAGATGACCTTTGTGTGTTCCTACATTTTATAGGTATTTAAAAATATACTCATTATCTTCCATATCACAGACTGCTGATTATTGACTAAAACGGATAATCAGCAGGGTCTGCTATGTATTCATCCAAATTCTTGAATACTATACCTGTCCCTCCGTTTGTGACATAAAATCCATCCTTTGCAATGACAACTCCCTCAAAAGACGAACCTGTATATGTTACTTTTCCATTGGGGGCAAAGAGAACACCTGTTACAGGAATATTCCAGAAACGATCCAATGTGATATCACCAGTCTTTGCAATGATAACAATATTTTCAGCACCTTCATCATTCCACCGCCAGGTTTTCGAATATCCGCTCTCAGAATATATCTTCGTTCCGTTTTTCAGAACGCTTACATCGCTACCCAAAACGTACCCTCGTGAACCATACCAGTCAGATGATTTTGCAGAAGGTATAGGCATACCAATAAATTCCGGCATTGAAAATTCCGGGACAGAATCAACATGAATGCATTTGTCAATTATATCCTGAGGATAATTTTCTTTGTGATCTGATCCAGTATAATAGATAAACACCCCGTCATCAATAGCAGGAATTTTTTCCAGAGATAGATCACCGTTAATGTACATATTCCCATGTATTGTACCAGTATTAGTCATAGTGAAATCTCCGTTTACATGAGTTTCACCAAAAAGATCACCTGTACCAAAATTGAGATTCCCATTTGTATACAGGTCACCATGAATATACGATGAATCTCCAAGATCAACATTCCCTTCTACGTATGTATCACCGTAAACATTTGGGTCTCCTTTAAGGCTCATATCTCCGGTTATATAAATTATATTTGAGTCAGTTTCAGAGCCAAGAACTGCACTCCCTCCAAGATCAACTGACCCGTCAACGTATACATTAGTAACATATAAGTGAACTCCACCGTTATTTTCCAGGTCACCCGTTATTATAACAGTAGAACCTGTGCCTGTAACATCATTACCACCATGAAGGTATACGTAATCACCGTACACAAACACACTTTCATTCACGACAAAGTCTGAAAATCCAAAGACTGTTATGCTCTTTGTTATTGAGGTGCATGCATCCCCGTTGCACACAGTTAGTGTTACTTCGTATGTGCCTGAACTGGCGTATGTGTGGGAAGGATTGGAAACGGTTGAGGTATTACCGTCACCGAAGTCCCAGTAATATGATGTTGTATCTCCTGAAGACTGATCTTCGAAGGATACCTCAAGAGGTGCGTATCCCGAAGTGGGAGAAAACGAGAAGTTTGCAACAGGTGCAGAAGAAACCTCAGGCTGACCTGACAGTTCCTCAATGACCGTCGGGTTTTCAGAAGCGGTATATATTATCTGGACTTTCGCATCTTCAGCGTAAGGAACAAAACTTGTAAGAAGGTCTCCCGTCGAAAACGTATTCCAGACACCTCCTTCACCCTCGTTTTCAAAATCATCTGTCCTGTCAACGCCGTCGACCGTTATCCGCGTGGTCTGCCTGTACATGGGGTCTCCTCCCTGGTGAAGAAGACTGATATTTCCGCTGTCATCATAAAGCCCTACTCTCAGGGCAGGAGTTTCAACTACAGAAGAAACATTTGAAAAGGCAACTATTGCAACTATTCCGACAGTAACGGAAATAATTGCAATAAGAAGAAGTGCACCGATAATTTCAGCTACACCATCATCATATCCGGGCGCAACCCCCTGCCCTGCCCTGTCTGTCCCATGCTTCTCCGACTCCATTTTAAAACTTCCACTTTTTTACCAGGCTTAAGTAAATTCTCTAACCTTTCAGTCATCAGGTTAATGAAGCTGCAACTGACTGCAAAGAAACAGTATAATTTGCATATCTGTAGTAAACCTCACTCAGACCGCTTACTGTGACCTTGTTGCCGACAACACTGGCATTGCCCCCAAGCCCTCTTAAAATACTGCGCCAGGCTTTTGCAGCGGATTCGTCCTGAAGCGTCAGTTCTATATCCAGATCATGGTCTCCCTCCAGCCTCTCCTGATCTGAAATCCTGGTCAGGACTGTGTCAATCCTCGTCGGACCCTCTCCGCTGATAGAAGTTGCCTTTCCGGGGGTGATATTTATTATAATTATATTGGCTATTTTCTGACTGCCATTTGAACCAAAACTGATAAGGGGAGAAATCCTGTTAACCGTCCCGTCACTCTGGTTTAAAAACACACCTCCCATCTGGTAGTAATAAGTCTGGTGTATCCAGTAATTGTTCTGCGCCTCGTACTGGACCCTCACCAGACTCCCGTTAAGAAAAACTCCGCTGCCGTTTCTTATTTCAAAAAACTCAGGTCCCTCGTTTTCAACAGATATTGTACCCGAAGACCCGAAAGGCCTCATCAGAGCAAGAAACAGTCCCTGGCTGTTCGTGGCGCCTCCCTGCGAACCGAGCATCAGTGAATCGGAAACAGTAATACCCGAAGTCCTTGACTCACTGTTGTCGTTATAATTTATCCACAGTGAATCTGCCGTAATCTTATACTGCGTAAACCAGTTCTGGACGTAGTCCATGTGCTCTATTTCGTCCTGCCTTCCGTCAGCAGGGACTGCGTAAACAACCCATAAAGAGAGAAATATCACTATTAAAGCAAGAATCAGTATAATTCCGATTACTTCGGAAAGACCATCTTCATTCCTTGTAGGACTCATCGTTTCAGATACCGGTATTCTTAAGGACAATTAATGATTTTATTCAACCGCCAAAAATTAATTACTTTTCTATTGTCAGGAAGACCTTAACCTACATATTGTTAATCTCAGAATAATAATATATAAGGCACATGCAGAACAGCAACGGAAAATCAAATGAAAAAATATACTGGGCAGATGTCTGTGCATCAGAAGTAAATCAGGACACACCCCACCTTATAGCCACAGGAATAACACCTTCGGGGCCGATTCATCTCGGCAACATGAGGGAAGTCGTCACAGGCGACCTCGTATACAAGGCAATAAAAGACAGGGGACTTGAAGTAAAGCTGATATATAACGCCGACGACTTCGACCCGTTAAGAAAAGTATACCCCTTCCTTCCGGAAAGCTACTCGCAGTACATAGGCCTTCCTATATGCGACATCCCGTGTCCGTGCGGAAAGCACAAAAACTACGCGGAGCATTTCCTTGAACCCTTCCTGAAAGCACTTGAAGAGCTTGACGTAAAGCCGACAGTTCTCAGATCAAGCGAACTTTACAGGTCAGGAAGGTTTACAGAGGAAATCAGCACCGTCCTTGAGCATTCGGCGGAGATTAAAGAGATTCTCGAACGCGTATCAAGAAGAAAACTCCCGGAAAACTGGGTCCCGTTTTACCCTATATGCAAAAAGTGCAAAAAAATAAGCAACGCAGAGATACTTGAGCACGACCCTGAAAAACACCAGGTAAAATACAGGTGCAGCTGCGGTTACGAAGGAGTCTGCGACTATTCAAAAGGCGAAGGAAAACTTGTCTGGCGTGTTGACTGGCCTATGCGCTGGGCAAACCTCGGCGTTACGATAGAGCCTTTCGGGAAGGACCATGCAGCATCAGGCGGGTCGTATGAGACCGGGAAAGAGATTGTCAAAAAAATATTCAACGCGAATGCACCATATCCTGTCCCGTATGAATGGATAAGCCTGAAGGGAAAAGGCGCAATGGCATCGTCAACAGGCGTTGCAATTACAATAGATTCAATGCTTGAAATTGTCCCTCCCGACGTTTTGAGATATCTAATAGCAAGAAGCAAACCGGAAAAAGCCATAACTTTCGACCCCGGAATGGGTCTTCTGACACTTATCGACGAATATGCAAGAGTTGCAGAAAAGGCCGACAGCCGTGAGTACGAGCTTTCAAAGATTTCTTCAAACCTCGCAACCGATATCCCGTTCAGGCACCTTGTCACGGTCGTGCAGATAGCAAAGGATGACAAATCCGTTATGGAAGTCCTGAAAAGAAGTGGATATGACATAAAAGACGAGGGAGCCGTCCTGAAGAGGGCAAGCCGTGCGAGAATCTGGGTAGAGAAATACGCCCCGGATATGGTGAAATTCACGGTCAAAAAAGAGCTCCCGCAGGATGTCTTCTCATTTAATGACGCCGAAAAGTACGCTCTTGGAATCCTTGTATCAAAAATGGAGGGACTTTCTGACTGGACTGCTGAAAATCTGCACAATTCAGTATACAATACCGCAGAAGAGGCTGGAATAAATCCAAAATCAGTCTTCACCTGCATATACAGGTCAATTCTCGGCCAGGAAAGGGGCCCGCGTGCAGGATGGTTCCTTGAAGCACTTGGAAAAGACTTTGTGACCAGAAGACTGACTGAAGCGGTGAGTGCCGGTGCTCAGTGAAGGATGCAGACTGTGCCATAAAGGAGCAAAAATGGTCCTGTTTATAACAGGCAAATGCAACAAATCCTGCTGGTACTGCCCGATATCCTATGAAAGAAAAGGAAAAGACAATACATATGCCAACGACAGACCGGTAAAAACCCCGCAGGACATTCTGGACGAAGCCAGAATGATGAGTGCTCTCGGGACAGGCGTCACAGGCGGAGAAGCGCTTCTTGAGACAGAAAGAGTAGTTTACTGCTGTCGCATGCTGAAAAAAGAGTTCGGAAAGGAACACCACATACACCTGTATACAGGAACTGCTCCGGATGAAGAAACGCTTTCAAAACTTACCGGTCTTGTGGATGAACTGCGAATGCACCCGCCGCAGGAACTGTGGAAAGATATTATATCAACAGACTACATAAAATCTGCAATAAAAGCAAAAGAGATGGGTTTTGAAGTTACATTCGAAGTCCCTTCCCTGCCAGGACTTGAAAACCTTATCCCTGCGCTCCCGTACCTCGACCACCTCAACATAAACGAACTTGAGTGGAGCGAGACAAACGCAGAAGCTATGAGAAATATGGGCTATAGCCTGGAGGACAACTACCACAACGCAGTCTCAGGCGCAAAACAGTGGGCCGATAAACTGATCTCTGCCGACAGCAAGGTTCACTGGTGCTCATCAGCTTTTAAGGACTCAGTGCAGCTTAGAGAGAGGCTCAAGCGTATTGCCAAAAATACTGCAAGGCCTTTCGAAGAGATTACAGAAGACGGAACTGTAGTATACGGATTTCTGACTCCCGAAAGTGAACTGCCAAAAGACCTTGATGATTCAATGTATGAAAGGTTTGAAGATCACATCGAGCTTTCATGGTGGCTTTTAACAGACTATCCGAATGATTTTCCCGGAGAGAAAAAAATCATTGAAAGATACCCCAACAACGGCATGATAGTAGAGGTGACACCGGTACAGTGAACACAAAAATAAGAGAATATCTGGACATAATCTACGAGAAGCATCTTCTCAGAAATATATCCCATGTCCCTAACCATATCGCGATAATCCAGGACGGAAACAGGAGATTCGCAAAAGAATACGGACTTGAAGTATCAACAGGCCACAGGCTGGGGGCACAGACTACTGAAAAGGTTCTGGAATGGGCGCAGGAAATCGGAGTCCACCATATGACTCTCTACTGTTTTTCGACAGAGAACTTCAGCAGGTCCAAATCCGAACTGCACGAACTTTTTGAGCTGTTTACCGAAAAGGCGGTCAAGGCCGGGTCTGACGAAAGAGTTCATAAAAACAAAATAAGAATACAGATGGTCGGCGACAGAAACCTTGTGCCCGCAGACCTTCTTGAAAAGATAGAGAGAGTCGAAGAGCTTACAAAAGACTACGAACATTTCACGATAAACCTTGCAATTGCATACGGCGGCAGAAACGAGATCCTGTGCGCAACACGTTCGATATTAAGAGATATACGTGAAAAGAGAATAAACACGGAAGACATCAATTACGACACAATTGAAAAGAGTCTTTATCATACGGTGAATATCCCGAAAGTTGACCTTATCATAAGAACAGGAAACGAAAAGAGGACATCCAACTTTCTGCCGTGGCTTGCCAACGGAAATGAATCGGCAGTATATTTCTGCGCACCTTACTGGCCCCTTTTCCGTAAAATAGACCTATTACGCGGAGTGAGACTGTATGACCAGAGATACCGTGAAGGTCATTTTCCGTAACGACGTTTTCTCAGCTGGTAATCACGAAGGGCCCTTAAAAGATCAATTTTCCTGAATCCCTTCCAGTTGACGTCAAGGAAAAACAGTTCAGAATAAACCGACTGCCATATAAGAAAATCGGTCAGGTGGCTTCCCCCGGCTTTTATAACAAGGTCAGGCTCAAATTTAAAGTTCAAATATGATTCTATCTTTTTTTCGTCAACAGATTCAGGGTTAACGCCGTCTTTTGCCATCTGCTTTATGGCATTTACAATTTCATCCCTTCCGCTCATCCCTATAGCCACTGATACTTCGGCACCTTTACCTGACACCTCTGTTTTTCCGTCGCAGCAAAGGTTAAGATGAGCAATCCCGGATATTTTCCGGATTTCGTCAAGATATGAAAAAACGGATTCTGCAGAATCTGTATCTATATGAAAAATAATTCTTTTAATTCCTAAACTGATGCACCACCCGCAGACCTCTTCTGGTTTCATTGGGGCATTGGTAATGTCCTCATCAGTTATCATGAAGCACACGGAGTCAGGAAAGTTTTTCAGTTCCTTTCTCAGCATTCGTTCATAATAACGGTGAATCAGCATATATTCCCAACACCCCAAAGACATTCCAGTCGTTCGGATGTATGTCTGTGGCATTCACCACAAACTAACTATTGTCTTTTTTCTCTTTGAAGATAAATACATACTATACGATTCCAAAAAAAGAGGAAAAAAATGCTTACATTCGTTGGTCTTGGTCTCTACGATGAGAAAGATATATCAATAAAAGGTCTTGAAGCAGTTAAAAGCGCAGATTCGGTATTCCTTGAAGGCTATACGTCCCGCCTTATGGGGGCGGACGTACAAAAAATGGAAAAATATTACGACAGGAAAATTACGCTTCTCGGGCGCGACGACGTGGAGAAGTCCCCTGAGAAAATACTGAAGGCAGCAGTTAACGGAAACGCCGTTTTTCTTACCGGGGGCGATCCTATGGTTTCAACAACACATTCCGACCTTCGCATCCGGGCAAAAGAAAAGGACATTGAGACCGGAATCATCCACGGTGCATCAATCCAGAGTGCCGTATGCGGGCTGTCAGGCCTCCAGAATTACAGGTTCGGGAAATCCTGTTCAATACCATACCCGGAAGGGAAATGGTTTCCTACAACCCCTCTTGATACAATTATGCAGAACATCAGACTGGACCTGCACACCCTTGTTTTTCTTGACATAAAGCCCGACAGACATATGACAGTAAAAGAGGGAGTCACTCTTATTGAAGAGATGGCAGAAAAAAAGAAGACAGAACCTCCTGAAATATACATAGGAATGGCACGCGCCGGCTCAAAATCACCTTTCGTATCCGCAGGTGATGCTGAAAAACTGAAATCAGTCGATTTCGGCGGGCCTTTGCACGTTATGGCAATCCCTGCATCTCTTCATATGATGGAAAAAGAATATCTCCAGAATTTTGCGGACCTATGAAACCTGAAGATTTCGGGAGTCTTCTGGAGTCCGAGCTTAAAAAATCCAAAATCTTCCCGGAGAAAGGCACTCCGTTCTCCAGAATTTCGGAGGAAATTCTTGAAATGGCCTGTGCATACAGAAGCGACGGCTTTTCGTTTTTAAAATCAGGAGACCCCGTAAACGCCCATGCCTCATTTACATACGGGTTCGGGTGGCTTGATTTCGGGATCATTTCAGGACTGATAAAAGGAGAAATCCCCGAAAAAAGACTTTTTTGTTTCGAAGAGAAGATGCCTGCAAACATTCAGGAACACCTGCACGAAAAAACCGGCAGGTACAACCAAATGCTTAAAGAGGCATTGGAATCGGTCCGCCCTGCCCCGGATACAGGGTGCACAATGTTTCCTTTCTCAAAAGATATAATTTCGTCCGCACAAAAACACCTTAAAAGCGGAGAATTTTATCTGTCCAAACAGTTTTTTGTAAATGCTCTTGCCGAATTCAGTTACGGTTACGGAATACTTGATGCAGCGGTCAGATGCGGACTTCTCGTAATTACAGGCAAAAGAAGTCTGTTTACAATATGAAAACCTCAAAAGGTTTATAGCCGCAGAACAAAACTTTTCAGATAAATCCGGAGACTCAAATGGATCGAAATCAGTGGAGATGGCTGGCATTATCCGTTGCGTTCAGCGTGATAGTTCTGGTTCTTGTTTTATATTTCACAATTGATGAAAATACAATACAATATTTAAGCAAACTCCAGCCCATATACCTCCTGGCCGCAATTGTCCTCCATATGCTTTCATTATGTGCATGGGCCCTGCGACTAAAATTCATGTCAAGGTCACTTGGCTACAAAGTCCCTTTCCTTCACTGCCTAAATGCTGTCTTTGCAAACCTTCTGGTTGCAGCGGTAACACCGTCGCAGGCAGGAGGAGAACCCGTAAGGATTCACGAGCTTTACAGGGCTGACGTTCCTCTGGGTGACGCAACTGCTGTCGTCATAATGGAAAGGGTTCTTGATGGAATTCTGCTTGGAATTATAGGCGGCGTTGCAATGCTTTTGCTGTGGATAGGATCAGAAGACCTTGGGCTTTCAATCGCGCTTCCGTTGTTCTTCATGTGGTTTTTAATTACCGGCTTTGTAATTCTTTTTGCCTACTCCGTCAAAAATCCTGAATTTTTAAAAAGGCTTATCAAAAAATTTTCGGCATTTTTTACAAAACGCTGGCATGCTGAAAAAATTGAAAAACTCACCAGGGATATAGACTCAGAGGTAGACAATTTCAACCACGCCCTTAAAAATTATGTAAGCCATTCCAAAACCGGTCTTGTATGGGGGTCTCTTTTTACCATTATATACTGGTTCAACGAATTTTTTATAGCGTCACTGATACTCATGGGTCTCGGAGAAGGCCCGCACATTGTCGAATCATTCGTTGCACAGATAATCATAGCAATCATCATGATGGTCCCGCTTACACCCGGAAGTTCTGGTATTGCCGAACTTTCGGCAACTTCACTCTACAGTCTTTTCATACCGTCCTCAATAGTAGGTATATTTGTAGTTTTATGGCGTCTGCTTCTCTATTACTTCAATATATTTGTTGGGATTTTCGGAACCGTTATAATCGTCAAAAGAGAAGTGCTTAGAAAAGCTCTGAAAAAGAAAATACAGCTGAAAAAAAATTCATGAAAAAATAAAATATTCCCGGAATTTGGGACATCAAAATAAAAAAAACAATTTTTTTCAGAGATTATCCCAGAAAATGCCTTTTATTTGCAGCCTTAAGAATATAAGGTTCTGCCTCGTCCATATGACTTGAAGTGTATTTTTTTAGTATCACATCAGTTGCCTCTTTATGCTCAGAATCTATTTCAAAATCTTCCAGTATACCTTTTGCAAAACTATAATCCTCTTTTGGAAGGTAAGGCGAATCCGGGTTCACGTATCTCATGGCATCCCTTAAATCATCTTCAAAATGAAGATACACCTCATTCAGGAAGTCTTTGTCTTTGTCACCAAGCACTGATATTCCAAGGATCTCAGGCGGAACCCCTACAGAATAACATGCCGCCGTAAAGGTAATTGCCCTTGGCAAAGTCAGACCCTCATGATTCCTTGAATAACCAAAAAGACCTATGTGAAGTTTTCTCTTCCTCCTTCCCGGAATGTATTCCGACACTTTGTTTATCACGGGGGATAAATCCACAAGTCTTTTATGATACTCAGCCGAGCACTTTTCAAAGAGAGACATGCATTTATTCTCATCAACAATTCTGGACCTGGTGAATTCTCTTTCCTCAAGTTTTTTCACCCCTTCCCTCACGACATCAGGAGAATAGTCATACTTAAACGCCGACTGGATAGTAAACGTCCGTACACCAGGATATTCATCAGTTACACGCTCAACATTATCAGGTCTAAGGTTTCCCCTGAAAGGCGACGATCCTACCCCGATTATAGGATAAACCGGCATATCAAGGCTTTCTGAGAGAAGGGACATCTTCATGAGGGCAATCTTGTTAAGAATAACGGCACCTATGTTCCCATAATTTATGGCAGGGTCTGAACGTGCAAAAAATACACGTTGATATTCCAGATTTTTATTTTCGACGTATCTTCTTACAATTTCATCCGAATTCAGCATACCTTCCCTGTCCTCAAACAAAGGTATGACATTAATTCTTTCAGGCTTGAATTCACCAATCCAGTCTGAGACCGTTATATCACGACCTCCCAGCCTTTCATGCTGTTTTCCTATAACAAAATCACAGTAATACTGGTAGATGTTGTCTACTGATACATATGATGTCGTCATCGGAAGAATTACTTCAAATATCGGGGGTATTTCATTTTCATAAAACAGCTTTGCAACATCAAAAGACCTTGGTATACTCTCAAGAGTTTCTATAAGAATTTTAGCCTCAGCCTTTTCTATCTCAGGATTAGGAAGCCTTAAAGTTAAAAAAACATCCTTTCCAAGCTGTTTCTGGGAAAAGTAAGAATCATACTTAGAAAGTAGTTTTTTTACAACAAAATTATCGACCTCTTTTCCCTCACAGTCCCACATCTGCTCCCTGCAGTTAAGGTGAGAATATGCATAGTAAGCCTCGAGAACCTCTTCTTCACCACCCAAAAGAGAATTACACGAAAAAAAAGGAGTATTTACATTGTCCGGATGCTGCGTGCTCATCGTTTTCGGCACGTTGTAGTGACATTGATCTTTCATTATCAAATTCACATATAAATATTTGATGTCAACTATATTCAAAGTCTTGGTTGACAAAAAAGAAAATCTGTAAAAATAACCAAATTTAAGCGAAGAATACAACAAAATTTACACTTTTAACAATAAGGAACGCACAAAAAAACAACCACTTAAACACTAACTCTTATCAAAAAACAATCATTAAACCAATCACCAAAAACACAAAAAAAGACACTCATCACTTCTCTATTAAGCAGTTGCAGCGTTAGATGTTTCCCGAGAACTCGCGTATCTCAGTACACCATCTGA